>NZ_JBWGIO010000065.1:0-1891 GCF_057784215.1 Mesorhizobium sp. CNPSo 4661
GCCTCCTGGACGGACAGCGCCATGGTCAAGCACAAGCACGCCGATGTCGGCGTCGCGGTGTCGATCCCCGGCGGCCTGATCACGCCGATCATCCGCCATGCCGATGAAAAGACGCTGTCGGTCATCTCCAACGAGATGAAGGACCTGGCCAGCCGCGCCAGGAGCCGCAAGCTGAAGCCGGAAGAATATCAGGGTGGCACGACAGCGGTGTCCAATCTCGGCATGTTCGGCATCAAGGACTTTGCCGCCGTCATCAACCCGCCGCATGCGACGATCCTGGCGGTCGGCGCCGGCGAGGAGCGGGCGGTGGTCAAGAAGGGCGAGATCAAGGTAGCCACCGTGATGTCGGTGACACTCTCGACCGATCATCGCGCGGTCGACGGCGCGCTCGGCGCGGAACTGCTCGGCGCCTTCAAGCGCTTGATCGAGAACCCGATGAGCATGCTGGTGTAAGCCTGCAGGCCTCGATCCGGCTTGCTCTTATGCCTGTGATCACCGACTTGTCAGGGCGGCAACTCGCGCGAATCCCCGCAAGTGCTTGAAGCCGCCGCTATTTCGTTCCACATCGGGCGCAATGAACGGCAAGATGCGGGAATGGTTTCGGAACTGGCGGTGGGCCTTGGCCGCATCGCTATTCCTGCATGCCCTGATCGCAGCGTTCCTGTTCCTTGGCTCGACGAGACCCGAGCAACAGCCGGACCAGCAGGAACAGCCGGTCAACGTTGCGATCGTGCCGCCGCCCGAGCAGCCCACGCCGAAGCCCGCTCCAAAGCCGCCGGAGCCGACGCCTGAAAAGAAGGCTGAAAAGCCGCCCGAGCAGGCCGTGCAAAAGCCACCGCCTCCGCAGCCGCCGAAACCGCAGGACATCCCGGTTCTGAAACGCGTTTTCCAGTATGGCGAGAAGGATACCGGCCCGGAGAAATCTCTTGACGGAGGCAGCGCTCCGGCCAATGCGCCGTCGCCAGCCCAGGACGAACCCGCGAAGCCGCCGGTCGCGCCGAAGCCTGCGCCCAACCAGCCCGCTCCTGCAACGCCTGAGCAGCAGGCGGATTCCAGCAAGGCTCAAGAGAAGCCGGCAACCGCCGCGCCGGACGAAAAACCCGAGCAAAGCGAGGTGAAGCAGGCGACCGAGGACACTGACAAGCCGCAGCCCGACAAACAACAGGCGGCGCCACATACCACCGAAGAGCAGCCGGTCGTGCCACCGAAGCCGTTGACCGCCGAGACCGGTGACAAGCCCGCGCCTCAATCCTCAATCGAAAAGGCGAAGCCTAAACCTTCCAAGGCGATGAAGTTCAAATCCGCAAGGGCCTTGAGGGCGCCAAGCGGGAACCCGGGAAGGTCGAACTCCGCCGACAGCGAGGCTGCGGGATCGCCCATCTATTCCGGCCTGCCGGGCGTCAGAAAGCTTTACTCGCCGGGTGCAACCGGCAACGCGCTGGCCACGAGTTCGATGGAGAGCGTGCCGCGCGATCAGCGCGTTGCCAACCTTTGCGCCAACGTCCTGAACCAGGAATTGCAAAGCGCCGACTACTCGCCCAAATGGCTGCCGACCATTCCCCTGAAGCAAGGCAATGTTCTCAACCCTCCGCAAGCCGCCTTCAGCACGACAACGCAATGGTACGATCTGAGCTTCCGCTGCGAGGTCGACGCCGATGCGACGAGGGTCCTGTCCTTCAACTTCCGTGTTGGAGGAGTGGTCCCGCCCGGTGACTGGACTCGCCGTCGTTTCCCCAGCCTCCGCTAGAGCGGGATGGGATTACCACCGGTCATATCCAGAGTTTGCGAAGTAGTTTGAGCACTCGATCGGTGTGACACCGTTGAGGATCTGTCCGATCGCCTGGCAGACGGTTTCGACCGTGCGACTTGCGGCCTTTCTGAGCCAGTGCTT
>NZ_JBWGIO010000066.1:0-1660 GCF_057784215.1 Mesorhizobium sp. CNPSo 4661
ATGATTTCCGGCACCTCGGGCAGGATGATCGTCTCCATCGTCTTGATGCCGGCCTGGGCCGCGCCCTTGGCATCGGTGATCAGGATGATCTTGCCGCCGCGCGCCGCCACTTCCTGCATGTTCGAGACCGTCTTTTCGAAGATGCGGTCGTGCGGCGCGATCACGATCACCGGCATGTTCTCGTCGATCAGCGCGATCGGCCCATGCTTCAGCTCGCCGCCGGCATAGCCCTCGGCGTGGATGTAGGAAATCTCCTTGAGCTTCAGCGCGCCTTCCATGGCCAGCGGGAAGTTGGTGTCGCGGCCGAGATAGAGCACGTCCTTGTAGCGCGACAGCTCGCGCGCGATGCGCTCGATCTGCTCGTCGAGCTTCAGCACCTGGGTGGCGAAGCGCGGCGCTTCGGAAAGCTCGCGCACCAGCCGCTTTTCCTCGTCGCGCGAGATCGTGCCGCGCGCCACGCCGGCGCGGACCGCAAGTGCTGCCAGGACGGAGAGCTGACACGTGAACGCCTTGGTCGAGGCGACGCCGATCTCCGGCCCGGCAAGCGTCGGCAGCACGACGTCGGATTCGCGCGCCATGGTCGATTCGCGCACATTGACCACCGCGCCGATCTTCATGCCGGCCTGGCGGCAATAGCGCAGCGAAGCCAGCGTGTCGGCGGTCTCGCCCGACTGCGAGATGAAGAAGGCCGCGTCGTTGGCCGACAGCGGCATCTCGCGATAGCGGAATTCGGAGGCGACATCGATGTCGACCGGCAGCCGCGCATAGCGTTCGAACCAGTATTTCGAGATCAGCCCGGCGAGATAGGCGGTGCCGCAGGCCGACAGCGCCAGCCGGCCGATCCTGGCGAAGTCGAACGGCAGGTCGAGCGGCTTCGACACGCCCGAGACGAAATCCACGTAATGCGCCAGCGTGTGCGAGATCACCTCCGGCTGCTCGTGGATTTCCTTTTCCATGAAATGCCGGCGGTTGCCCTTGTCGACCATGAAGCTGGTCGACAGCGATTGCTGGCGCTTGCGGTCGACCTTGTTGCCGTCGATGTCGTAGATGGTCACGCCGTCGCGCCGCACGACCGCCCAGTCGCCGTCCTCAAGATAGGTGATCGAGTTGGTGAAGGGCGCCAGCGCGATCGCGTCCGAACCCAAGAACATCTCGCCCTCGCCATGGCCGACGGCCAAAGGCGGACCGTTGCGGGCGCCGACGATCAGGTCCTCGTCGCCCTTGAACATGATTGCCAGCGCGAAGGCGCCGGACAGCCGCTTCAGCGCCGCATGCGCGGCCTCCACCGGCTTCAGCCCCCTGGCGAACTCGCGCGCCACCAGATGCGCGACGACCTCGGTGTCGGTCTGCGAGGAAAAGCTGTAGCCGTCGCGGGTGAGCTCGTCGCGCAGCTCGGCGAAATTCTCGATGATGCCGTTGTGGACGATGGCGACGCCGTTGGAAAAATGCGGATGCGCGTTGGTCTCGTTGGGCACGCCATGCGTGGCCCAGCGCGTGTGACCGATGCCGATCGTGCCGTCGAGCGGCTCTTCCCTCAGCCGGCGTTCGAGATTGATGAGCTTGCCTTCGGCGCGGCGGCGGCCAAGCTCACCCTTTTCGATGGTGGCAACGCCGGCGGAGTCGTAGCCGCGATATTCGAGCCGCTTCAACGCATCGACGA
>NZ_JBWGIO010000067.1:0-1545 GCF_057784215.1 Mesorhizobium sp. CNPSo 4661
AGGCGCTTGTCGGCCTCGCGCCGCCCGACCTCGACCGGGTGTTCTACTCCGACAGCGGCTCAACCGCCGTCGAGGTCGCGCTGAAGATGGCGCTCGGCTATTTCCGCAACATCGACGCGCCACGCTCGCGCCTCGTCGTCATGGAACACAGCTATCATGGCGACACCATCGGCACGATGAGCGTCGGCGCCCGCGGCGTGTTCAACGCTGCCTACGAGCCGCTGCTGTTCGAGGTCGACACCATCCCCTTCCCCGCCGCCGGGCGAGAGCAGGAGACGCTGGACCGGTTCGAGGCCGTCTCTCGCGACCGGCACGCTGCCGCGCTGCTCGTCGAGCCGCTGGTGCTTGGCGCCGGCGGCATGCTGATGTATCCGGCCTGGGTTCTGGCCGAATTGAAGAAGATCGCCGAGGCCTCCGGTACGCTCTTGATCGCCGACGAGGTGATGACTGGCTGGGGCCGCACCGGGACCATGTTCGCCTGCGAGCAGGCATCCATCTCTCCGGATATCCTGTGCACCTCGAAAGGCCTGACCGGCGGCGCCATCCCGCTGGCGGCAACGCTTGCCACTGACGCCATCTTCCAGGCTCACTATTCCAAGGACCGGAAGAAAACCTTCTTTCATTCGAGCTCCTACACCGCCAATCCGATTGCCTGCGCGGCCGCACTCGCCAATGTCGAGATCTGGCACGACGAGCCGGTGGCCGAGCGCATCGCGGCCCTGAGCGCGCGACAGGCCGCCGGGGTTCAACGCTTTCGCGACAACCCTCGCTTCACCGACAGCCGGGCGACCGGCACGATCGCAGCCCTCGATCTGCGTACCGGCTCCGCCGGCTATCTGGCCGAGATCGGACCGAAGCTGCGCGCATTCTTCCTCGAGCGAGGCCTGCTCGTGCGCCCGCTCGGCAATGTCCTCTATCTGCTGCCGTCCTATTGCATCACCGGCGATGAACTCGACGGACTCTATGACGCCATCGAGGAGGCCGGCGAACGCTTCGGCGCGAAACCATGAGCGGGTCGTCGCGCCTTGTCGGATTTGGCCATCATGCGCCGTCGCGCAAGGTCGAGAACCCGGAGATCGAAAACAGTCTCGGGCTCGAACCCGGCTGGATCGAGCGGCGCACCGGCATTCGCTCGCGCTTCTGGGCAACCGACGAAGACACGCTGTCGGGCCTTGCCGCGCAAGCCGGCGACATGGCGCTGGCGAGCGCCGGCATCGAACGCAGCGACATCGGTCTGCTGTTGCTTGCCACTTCGACACCCGACCATCTCCTGCCGCCCAGTGCGCCGCTGGTCGCGCATCGGCTTGGGCTGGGGCGTGCGGGCGCGGTCGATCTGACCGGCGCCTGCGCCGGCTTCATCTATGCGCTGATGCTCGCCGACGGCTTCACCCGCCTGCATGGCAAGGCGGCCCTTGTGGTTGCCGCCAACATCCTCAGCCGCCGCATCAACCCGGCCGAGCGCGCCAGCGCCGTGCTGTTTGCCGATGGCGCCGGCGCCGTGGTGATCGGCCCTTGCGATGACCCGGACCGCGGCATTCTCGGTGC
>NZ_JBWGIO010000068.1:0-1517 GCF_057784215.1 Mesorhizobium sp. CNPSo 4661
GGGCTAGCGTGCGCACACATTTGCGTCTTGTGGGTGTCAAGCGGGAAGGTGGCCTGCGAAAGGGGCTTGAAGGGCTGGAATCGCGTGTGATTCTGTAGCTGCCATTGTTGATTCTGGAGGTTTCGACGATGGCCTTGCTGCTTGGATACTTCGGCGACCTGCGCCTGCAAAAAAGGGGAGCATGGTTCTGGAGCGCATGTTTGCGCGCGTCAGCGCGGGCATGCGCCGGCTGGCCGACACGCGCGCTGAGAAGGTTGCGTTCACGCGCCTGTTTCGCAACCGGCACGTGAGCAAGCAAGAGATCATCCGCACGGCGGCGGCGCGAACGGCCGAAGCGGCGGCCGGCCGCCATGTCTTGCTCATCGAGGACAGCAGCGAGATCAACTACGCGGCCAAGAGCTTGCGCAAGCGGGGCCTCGGCCGCGTCGGCAATGGCAAGGATGTCGGGCTGTTCGTGCATCCGGCGCTGGCCGTCGATGCTGCGGACGGCTCGGTTCTTGGCCTTGCGGCTGCCACGATCTGGCGGCGTCAGGGACGCAAGGCGGATGACTATCAGGCACTGCCGATCGAAGACAAGGAAAGCTACAAATGGATTGCCGCAGCCCAGGCGGCGCGCCAGGCGCTGACCGACACGCCGCTGGCCACCGTAATCGGCGACCGCGAGGCCGACATCTACGAAGTCTTTGCAAGGCTGCCCGATGAACGCACCCATGTACTCATCCGCGCTGTACGGGATCGGGCCTTGGGCGGACAGGAGCGCCTGTTCGGCGCGATCGCCAAGACGCCGGAAGCCGGCCGCATTGCCTTCGAGCTGCAGGCACGTCCCGGCCGGCCGGCACGCAGCGTCGAGTTGGCCGTTCGCTTCGCCGCCGTGAGCTTGCGCCAGCCGCGCCTTGGTGCCGATAGCCGCGATCCTCGCGAACTCACGCTCCGCATGGTGGAAGTGCGCGAGATCGCGCCACCTTCGCCGAAGGAAGCGGTGATCTGGCGGCTGTTGACCACCCACAGCGTCGAAACACTCGCGGACGCCTGTCGCATCGTCGATCTCTATCGCTCGCGCTGGAGCGTCGAACAGCTGTTTAGAACCATGAAGTCGCAAGCCATCGATCTGGAGGAAAGTCTTATCGCCGATGGCGACGCGCTCGAGCGCCTGGCCGCCGCCGCCTTGATCGTCGCCACCAGGGTCATGCAACTCGTGCACGGGCGCGGCGCAGCCGGCCAGGCCTTCAAGGCCGCCCGTCTCTTCAGCTCCATCGAGATCACTGTTCTGGAAACACTCGTCGCCAGGCTCGAAGGCAAGACCCAAAAGCAGAAGAACCCGCACCCCGTGCACACACTCGCCTGGGCCGCCTGGTGTATTGCCCGGCTCGGAGGATGGAACGGCTACGCCAAAGAGCGGCCGCCAGGCCCGGTCACCTTCAGCAACGGCCTCAAACGTTTCCATGCCATCGCCGAGGGCTTCGCTCTTGCAAATCCCAACTAACCCGCACAACGCAAATGTGTGCGCACGCTAGCCC
>NZ_JBWGIO010000069.1:0-1366 GCF_057784215.1 Mesorhizobium sp. CNPSo 4661
TGGAGTGCACCCCTGTCGTGAGACAGAGGAATAGGGACATGGTTGCGTTTATGCCGCACGGGGCTGCTGCGCAGCAACCCCATGCGGCGGCAAGTTAGCCTCGAACTCCATCGGTGATCGATAGCCGAGCGCCGAGTGCAATCGTTGGCGGTTGTATACTTGCTCGATGAAGGCGCCGATCTGCCGGCGCGCTTCGTCGATGTCGCGATAGTCTCGGCCGTCGACTTCCTCCTGCTTGAGTGTCTTCATGAAGCTCTCTGCTTTGGCGTTGTCGTAAGGGTTACCGACCCGGCTCATGGAGGCCTGGATGTCGTGTTGCGCGAGTACGGCGGCATATTCGGCACAGGCATACTGGACGCCGCGATCGGAGTGGTGGATGAGGCTCCCAGGCTGCGGGCGGCGTGCCTCCAGAGCCTTGGTCAGCGCCTCCACCGCCAGGCTGGCCTCCAGATGGTCGTCCAGAGCCCAGCCGATGACGCGGCGGCTGAAGGCATCGAGCACGACGGCGAGATAGACGAACTCCTCGCGCAGGCGCACGTAGGTGATGTCGGCTACCCAGAGCTGGTCGAGGCTGCTCACAACGAGGCCTCGGGCCAGGTGCGGTACCACCTGCCAGCCGTGACGGGACGCGGTCGTGACCGGCACGAACGGTCTTTTCCTCAAGCACAACAAATTGTCCTCACCCATGAGGCGCAGCACCCGCTTGTGGTTCACCACCAGGCCTTCGCGCCGCAATTGCCAGGTGATGCGCCGATAGCCGTAGGAGAATCTGTTCGCCAGGGCGACGCGCTGGATGGCATCGCGCACGCAGGTCTCCTCCTGGCGCGGCGCCGAGGCCTGAAGGTGCCGGTAGTAGCCGGCACGGCTGACCCCGGCCAGCGTACACATCCTTTCCACGCTCAATCCGCCTTGCGGCCGAGGGGTCGTCATCGCCGTGATCGAGGCGTAGACGAACTTGCGCCAGGCCCGTCGCTCGGCTGGCGCTTTTCCCTGACTTGCCGCAAGGCTGTGCGAAAAAAATCGAGCTCCAGCTGCTGCTGGCCGACCTTCCGCTCCAACTCGGCTATGCGAGCCCGCGCTTGCACAAGATCAGGAGGCTCGCGAGGCGGCCCAACCGCAGGTCCTCGAGGGTGTTGGCCGGGGCTTCGCAACGCCTCTGCTCCGCCGGCCAGGTACTTGCCCCGCCAGTGATAGAGCATCTTGTGGGTTACCCCAAGCTCTCTGCACAAGGCCCCCACATCCTCACCTGCCAGCATCCGCTCAACGGTTGCTAGCTTCACCTCTCGGCTAAATTTGCGTCTTCCGGGCATCAGTCCCTCTTAGGACTGTCCCTTATACCTCTGTCTCAATTTTGGGGTGCACTCCA
>NZ_JBWGIO010000070.1:0-1334 GCF_057784215.1 Mesorhizobium sp. CNPSo 4661
GGCTCACGCAGTCCAGCCTCTAGCCTTGTTCATCCATGAACTAGCTATCAACGCGGCTACGCATGGGTCGCTCTCTGGAGAGGCAGGTCAGGTCGCAATCAGTTGGAGCGACATCCCCCAAACAAACGGACTCGTCCTCATCTGGGAAGCGACCGGCGGGCCGCCTCCGTCGAAGGTACGAAAGCCCGGGTTCGGCACGGTTGTTGCTGAAGCTACCGTGCGGCGTCAGCTTCAGGGGTCCGCCGAACGCGAGTGGCTAGACGGCGGGATGAAGGTCTTGGTCGAGGTACCAAATGTCACGACAGCCAGGTAAGATCGCCCGGGTCCCCGAATAGAGCCAATGCGATTGCGGCAGCGCGTTGAAGTTGGCCCGGAATCGCAAACGGGCTTTCCAATGAAGCTGCACCCCCAATTTGCTAATCGCGCGCTCGAGGTCTACTCTGCGATACATCGGCCGCCAGTGTTTCGGATGCAGCCGACAGTGAGAGGATCGTGCTCTTGCCCGCCAGGGAGAGCACCGTGCCTCAAGCCCCTCTTCGCAACCATGTATTGAAAGCCCTCTCACCCGAGGATTTCGCGCTGCTGCAGCCGTCGATGCATCACGTCGAACTGGCCATCAAGGACCGACTGGAGACCCCGTATCAGCCAATTGAGCATGTGTATTTTCCAGAGGCGGGTATCGCTTCGGTGGTCGCCACCATGACCGGAGGGCGGCAAAGCGAAGTCGGCATCATAGGCTACGATGGCATGACGGGGATAGCAGTCCTTCTCGGCCAGGACAGTTCCCCCAACGAAACCTACATCCAGGTCGCCGGCAAAGGTTGGCTGCTCCCGGTTGAAAGCCTTCGCTCCGCGATTGAAGAAAGCCAGTCCCTTCGCGGCTCGCTGCTTCGCTACGCGCACGCGTTCCTGGTCCAGTCGTCCCGCACGGCACTGGTCAACGGCCATTCGAAAATCGAGGAGCGGCTGGCCCGGTGGTTGCTGATGGTCGATGATCGTATGGAGGGCAACAGGATCTACCTGACGCACGAGTTTCTGGCCACCATGCTTGGCGCCCGGCGCCCTGGGGTGACGATAGCCCTGCAAATGCTTGAATATCGGGGGCTGATCCACGCCAAACGCGGTGAGATCACAATTGTCGACCGGCCCGGGATGATAAAGCTGACGCACGGCGCCTATGGCGACGAAGAGCAACGTCACTTCGGCGCTGCCCGGCTGATTGTCCGGAATCGGACATAAGCTTGAAGGCCGCCGAATATTTGGCCATAAATCGCGTTGGTCTTGGTTCAGGGAGGAACTCCAATGACCAACACTGTTCACACCGTGACGGTTGA
>NZ_JBWGIO010000008.1:0-270556 GCF_057784215.1 Mesorhizobium sp. CNPSo 4661
AAGCACTGGCTCAGAAAGGCCGCAAGTCGCACGGTCGAAACCGTCTGCCAGGCGATCGGACAGATCCTCAACGGTGTCACACCGATCGAGTGCTCAAACTACTTCGCAAACTCTGGATATGACCGGTGGTAATCCCATCCCGCTCTAGCTTCACCTCTCGGCTAAATTTGCGTCTTCCGGGCATCAGTCCCTCTTAGGACTGTCCCTTATACCTCTGTCTCAATTTTGGGGTGCACTCCAGTAGGCAGTAGGCAGTAGGCAGTAGGCAGTAGGCAGTAGGGTTACGTCGAGGCCGCGCAGCGATGAGGGGTTCCCTTATTCGGCGCATTCGCTTATTGGCCCTACTCCCTACTCCCTACTCCCTACTCCCTACTCCCTACTCCCTACTCCCTACTCCCTACGAGCCCATGATCCGCCTTGAAAATATCGGCAAGCAGAACGGCCGACAGATCGTCTTCATCGAAGCCTCGGCCGCCTTGCAGAAGGGCGAGAAGGTCGGGCTGGTTGGCCCGAACGGCGCCGGCAAGACGACCTTGTTTCGCATGATCATCGGCCAGGAGCAGCCGGACGAAGGGCAGGTCGCGGTCGATCGCGGTGTCACCATCGGTTATTTCAGCCAGGATGTCGGCGATATGGGCGGCATGAGTGCCGTCGCTGAAGTCATGGAGGGCGCCGGGCCGGTGAGCGCCGTGGCGGCCGAGATGCGCGAGCTCGAGCACGCCATGGGCGATCCCGAGCGCGCCGACGAGATGGATCAGATCATCGAGCGCTACGGCGAATTGCAGCACCGTTTCGAGGAGCTCGACGGTTATGCGCTCGACGGCCGGGCGCGCGAGGTGCTGGACGGCCTCGGCTTCAGCCAGGAGATGATGGACGGCGACGTCTCAAAGCTCTCCGGCGGCTGGAAGATGCGCGTCGCGCTGGCCCGCATCCTTTTGATGCGGCCCGACGTCATGCTGCTCGACGAGCCGTCAAACCATCTCGACCTCGAAAGCCTGATCTGGCTGGAGAAATTCCTGAAGGACTATGACGGCGCGCTCTTGATGACCTCGCACGACCGCGAGTTCATGAACCGCATCGTCAACAAGATCATCGAGATCGATGCCGGCGCGCTCACCTCCTATTCCGGCAATTACGAATTCTACCAGGAGCAGCGCGCGCTGGCCGACAAGCAATTGCAGGCGCAGTTCGAACGCCAGCAGGCGATGCTGGCCAAGGAGATCGCCTTCATCGAGCGTTTCAAGGCGCGCGCTTCTCACGCAGCTCAAGTGCAGAGCCGGGTGAAGAAGCTTGACAAGATCGACCGCGTCGAGCCGCCGAAGCGCCGCCAGACGGTGACCTTCGAGTTCCGGCCGGCGCCGCGCTGCGGCGAGGACGTGGCGACGCTGAAGGGCATCCGCAAATCCTATGGCAACCGTTCGATCTATTCGGGCCTCGACTTCCAGATCCGACGCCGCGAGCGCTGGTGCGTGATGGGCGTCAACGGCGCCGGCAAGTCGACGCTGCTGAAGCTGGTCGCCGGCGCCTCCGAGCCGGACACGGGTACCGTCGCGCGCGGCCCGAGCGTCAAGATGGGCTATTTCGCCCAGCACGCCATGGAGTTGCTCGATGGCGAGCGCACCGTCTTCCAGACGCTTGAGGATAATTTCCCGCAGGCCGGCCAGGCGCCGCTCAGGGCTTTGGCGGGCTGCTTCGGCTTTTCCGGCGACGAGATCGAGAAGAAGTGCCGCGTGCTCTCGGGCGGCGAGAAGGCGCGGCTGGTGATGGCGCTGATGCTGTTCGATCCGCCCAATTTGCTGGTGCTCGACGAGCCGACCAACCACCTCGACATCACGACCAAGCAGATGCTGATCGAGGCGCTGTCGCAATATGAAGGCACGATGCTCTTCGTGTCGCACGACCGCCATTTCCTGGCGGCGCTGTCGAACCGCGTGCTGGAGCTGACGCCCGAAGGCATCCACACCTATGGCGGCGGCTACACCGAATATGTCGCCCGCACCGGCCAGGAAGCGCCGGGGCTGAGGAGCTAGGGACGTAGCTCAAAGCGCGTCGTAGACGGCGTCGATCAGGGCCTTGCGGCGCGGGTCCACATCGTCGAACCCCACCATGCGGTTGGTGACGTAACCGAACCCCACGCCGGCGTCGGGGTCGGCGAAGCCGATGGCGCCGCCCCAGCCGGTATGGCCGAATGCTTGCGGCGATGCGCGGCCGGCATAAACAGGATCCTCGATCTGAAAGCCGGCAGCGAACGCGGCTGGCAGCGCGAAGCTGTCATCCATGCCGCGAAAGCGCGGCATGGCGGCTTCTTCGATGGCCGCGCGGCCAGTCAGGGCCTTGCCCTCAAAGGTCCCGCCCGCCGCCATCATGCCGTAGATACGCGCCAGCGCAGGCGCCGTGGACTGGCCGTTGCCTCCCGGCACCTCGGCGGCGCGCCAGGCGCGGTCGTTGGGCGCCAAGGCGCGGGGCGTTGGGTTGTCGCATGCGTGGGGAAAGGGCGAAGCGCGCACGAAGTCGACCCAATCGGAGGTCTTCGGCCCCTCGATCATCTCGGCGGCCCGGGAGTCCTCGGCTTGGGGCAGGCCGACATGGAAATCGGCTCCAAGCGGATCCGCGATCTCTTCCGCGATGAAGCGGCCTATGCTGCGCCCGTCGACACGCCGCACCAACTCGCCGGCAAGATGGCCGTAGCTTAGGGCGTGGTAGATACAGCGGCTGCCGGGTTCCCATAGCGGCGCCATGGCGGCAAGCGCGTCGATATAAGGCGTCCAGGCGAGCATGCCTGCCTCGTCCATCGGCACGGCGAGACCGTTCAGCCCTGACCGGTGCGACATCACCTGGTCGAGCGTGATGCGCTCCTTGCCGCCGACCGCGAATTCCGGCCAATAGCGCGCGACCGGCGCGGCATATTCCAGCTTGCCGCGCTCCACCAGCATCGCGATCGCCAGCGCCACGACGCCCTTGGTGGAAGACCAGACATTGACCAGCGTGTCGCGCCGCCACGGGCGGGTGCGCGCGGCATCGGCATGGCCGCCCCAAAGGTCGACGACGGTCTTGCCCTCGGCCACGACCGAGACGCCGCCGCCATGCTCGAGGCCTTGCGCGAAACACCAGGCGAACGCGTCGCGCACCCCGGCAAAACGCGGATCGCAGACACCCTCTATGTTCATAGGCAAAGTCCTACTATGTGCCGAAGGATGAAGCCGTCGAGACCGTCGCGGCTTGACGCGATGTCACAAGGCGCCTCAGCCGAACAGCTTCGTCACAAAGCCGCTGAACCAGGCAAGTTGCGCCGCGTGGTGGGCTTCCATCAGCCGGTCCTGTTCGTCCCGGTCCTGCGCGCCGAGCGTTCCGTAGGGCGCGCCTTGCCGGTCCTGCCAGCGCCGGAAACCCGGCGGGCCTTGCTCGGCATGGAACTGCAGCGCATAGGTCTTGTCGCCGATCCGGAACGCCTGGTTGGGGAAGGTCTCGCTCGAGGCGAGGTGCACGGCGCCCGCCGGCAGGGCGAAGGTATGGAAGTGGTTTTGGGGCAGGAAGAGCGGCCGATCGAGGAAGTCGCCGGCTTCGGCCGTTGGCGCGATCTCGAAATAGCCGAACTCCCTGATGCCGCTTTCCACCGGCCCGACATCGGCGCCGAGGTGCCAGGCGATCTGCTGCGCGCCCTGGCAGATGCCGAGCAGCGGCAGGTCGTTCGAAAGGCAGTGCTCGATGAGCGCGGCCTCGTGGTCGAGGAATGGATGTTCGTCGGTGTCGAAGACGTTGAACGGGCCGCCATAGATCACGGCCCCGTCGACAGCGTCGAGATCGATCGCCTCGCCCTTGAACGGCATTGCGGTCGTGACCGCATGGCCGTTGGCCATGAGGGTCGTCTGGACATGGTCGTCGCCCGGTTCTTCCGAGTGCCTGACGAGAACGATGCGCTTCATCGGGAGGCTCCTGCCGCTCACTCCACCGGGGAATACCCGATACAGCTTAGCGGCCTGTCGGAAATGTGCCAGCGCCCAGTTACGGCTGGACGCCGGCAAGCCGCTGAAGCGCTGCGCCGGGGCTCACCCCTTCGCCAAGCCGCGATCGATCAGCCGGGCAAGGCGCGCCGAGAAGGCCTTGGCGTCGGCCGGCTTGTCGCCGTCGAGCACCCGCGCTTCGTCGTAGAGCAGATGCGCGGCGTCTTCCTTGAACGCCTTTTGGTCGTCGCCGAGCTTTGCCAGCGCCGCGACGCGCTCATGGCGCGGGTTGATCTCGAGGATCGGCTTGGCGGCCTTGTCGAGCCGGCCGGCGGCGTTGAGCAGGCGCTCGAACTGGCGGTCGGGGCCATGCTCCGGCGCGACCAGGCAGACGGCACTTTCGGTCAGCCTGTCGGAGGCTTTCACGTCCGACACCTCCTCGCCAAGCGTCGTCTTCACGAAGGCGAGGAACGCCGCGATGTCCGATGACGTCTCGGCATCCGGCTTCGCCGCATCCTCGGGCAACGGGACATCGGCAAGCTCGGCCGCGCCCTGCGTCACCGACTTGAACGGCTTGCCGTCGAATTCCGGCGTCATCGTCACCCAGAAACTGTCCACAGGATCGGTGAGGAGCAGCACCTCGACACCGCGCGCGCGAAAACCTTCGAGCTGCGGCGAGGCCTCAAGCCGGGCACGGTCGTCGCCGGCCATGAAAAAGATCGCCTTCTGGCCTTCCTTCATCGCCGCCACATAGTCGGCAAGGCTGCGCCAGCCTTCGCCCGAAGCGGTCGAACGGAAGCGGGCAAGTTTCAGCAACTGCTCGCGCCGCTCGTAATCCTCATAGAGGCCTTCCTTCAGCACGACGCCGAAGTTTTCCCAGATTTTCGCATAGGCTTCGGCATTGTTTTCGGCGAGTTTCACGAGGTCGCCGAGCACGCGGTTGGTCACGCCCTTGCGGATCGCTGCGAGCAGTGGGCTTTCCTGGATCATCTCGCGTGAGACGTTGAGCGGCAAGTCGGCCGAATCGACCAGCCCGCGCACGAAGCGCAGGTAGCGCGGCAGCACGTCGGCGTCGTCGGTGATGAAGACGCGCCGCACATAGAGCTTCATGCGGCCCGTGCGGTCCTGGTCGAACAGGTCGAACGGCCGCGATCCAGGCACGAAGGCGAGCACGCTGTATTCCTGCCGGCCTTCGGCACGGAAATGGATCGTGGAAGCCGGCTCGTCATACTGGCCGGCGATGCTGCGGTAGAAGTCGGTATATTCCTCGGGCTTGATCTCGCTCTTCTGCCGCACCCAGAGTGCCGTGCCGTCGGCGATGTCGCGCGGCTCGGCGCCGGGTTTTTCGACAAGCGTGATCGGCACCGGCACATGGCCCGACTGCGTCTTCGCCAGGCTATCGAGCCGATAGGGCGTGGTGTAGGAGGAAGCGTCTTCCATCAGGTGCAGCACGACTCGCGTGCCGCGCTTGGGCGCCGCCTCGAGCGGCGCCGGCGCGATTTCGTAAGTGCCCTTGCCGTCGGATGACCAGCGGAAGGCCTCGTCGCTGCCGGCCTGGCGGCTGATGACGTCGACCCGGTCGGCGACCATGAAGGCCGAGTAGAAACCGACGCCGAACTGGCCGATAAGCTGCGTGTCCGCCGCCGCCTTGCCGGCCTCGACGCGCTCGATGAAGGCGCGCGTGCCGGAGCGCGCGATGGTGCCCAGTGCCTCGGCCATCTCGTCGCGGCTCATGCCGATGCCGTTGTCCTCGACGACAAGCTCCTTGTTGTCCGGATCGGCGGCAATCGTGATGCGCGGCTTGGCGTCGTCACCCAAAAGCTCGGGCCGGCTCACCGCCTCGAAGCGCAGCTTCTCGCAGGCATCCGCCGCGTTGGAGATCAGCTCGCGCAGGAAGACATCCCGGTCCGAATAGACCGAATGCACCATCATGTGCAGCAGCCGCGAGACGTCCGCTTCGAATGTCCTGGTTTCCGTTTTCTGATCCGTCATCTCGACTTTCCCAAATCTCCACTCTGCCTGACGCGCCAGGGCGTTCAGGATCTCATCCCACGATTGTTCAATTATCTCGCGGCCCGCGCGGGGCCGGCTTCGGCAGGACAATATCGGGATGGCAGGCGAAGGCAACAAGAGGCGGCGAGAGGTAAGTGGAAAGGCCGACTCCATCGAACGCTCCACGGTAGGGTCGATAGGGGAGCTCTGCCTTTATGCTCATTTGTGGCTTTTAAAGTCTTCGCATCGGTCATGTGAATGATGACAAGCAGCTCATTGTCTTTCTCTTTTGCGGCGCGTGGTTTCAGCCCATACCCTGAGAGAAGATTGAGATACGCCAGGAGCGGAAGAGGGGATCACTTGGCGGCGGATCCGCATAAGATTGGGAGCGGCGATAACCTTAATTTCGGTTTCTTTTACAGAGGCTTTCCGAGCGGAAGGTAAAGGGATAAATTAGCAATTCGTTAAGTACGACTTGGGGGCAAGCGTAAGGGATGTGCCGTGATGAATTTCAAGTCTCTGATCAAGCGGGCCGAGGACGTCGATAAGGAATTTCAGGAACTCCAATCGGATCTGGCGGAAGCATTCGAGGACGTTCTTGCCGATGAGGAAAAGGCACCGTCGGAGGACGATGCCGTTGCCGGTCAGGAACTGGTGGCAAGCGACGAAAATCCACCGCCTGAACAGCAGCCCGACGCAGCTCCATCGCGGCTGACGCCGCATACCCAGACGCGGCTGGCCGCCCTGGAGGCCGTTGCCGGGCTTTTCCGAGATGGGCAGGGGCATCTGCAGGAGATCGAGGCGAAGCTTGCCGAGATCGCGACCGCGCATCACATGACGCGTGAGGTCCTCAACGTCTTCCATCGCGACGTGTTGCGCTCCAACGAACTGGAACTGGCAAACCTCGCTCTCACCACCGAGCACAAGACGCTCTCGGAACAATTGCTCGAGGCCGGCCGTAGGCAGCGCGAACGCGACGGCGCGGCCGAGGCCTGGCAACAGCGCGAGGCGAGCCTCGTCCAGGACCGGGAGCAACTGCGCTCGGCGCTTGCTGCCGTGCGGCTGGAGCTGGTCGAGACGGGCAATGAGAGCGCCAGGCGCGAGACCGAGTTCGGCGAGATCGTCAAGGCTCTGACGACCAAAACGGTAGAACTCGACAGACGCGGCGCCGAGAACAAGCTGCTGCGCGAAAAGCAGGTCGGCCTATCGGTCGATCTGGAGCAGGCGCAAAAGCGCGAGGCGGAGGCCCGGCACAAATTCGACGAGTTCGCGGCAACCCACGCCAGCGAAACCGCCCATATCGCCGAGCTGATGGCCCAACTCGGCAACCATGAAAAGGAAGAAACCCGACTGCAGAAGACGCTGGAGGCGACGCAAGCCAAGCTTGCCGAAACAGCCGAAGCGGCGCGGATCGCCGAAAGCGACAGCACCGCCGAATTGGCGCGCAGCCAGGCGGAAATGCGCGGTTTGCGTGCCGAGATCCGGGAATTGCAGTCGCGTCTGGATCAGGTCTCGTCCGCTAACGGCGAAGCCACGGCCGAGATCGTCGGGCTCAAGGCGCAGTTGAGCGATGCCGTCACCGAACGCCAGATTGCGGAGGAAAGGCTGGCCGTTCTCAAGGAAGAGAGCGAAGCCGACAAGAAGAGCCTCTCGGTGGTCAGCACCAATCTCTCACAGCTTTCGATGCAGCAGGCGTCCGAGCAGATCCAGCTCGATATCCAGAAGCAGGAATGCGAGGATCTGCACGCCGAGGTCGAAGCGCTCAATGCCCGCATCCGGGAATTGCTGCCTTACGAGCGGCTGCACCGGGTGACGGACGCCAGATCGCGCAAGGATGCCGCGCCTCCGGCCAACGGGATCATCGCGGAGGCGGGACGTCCCGCTCCGCGGCGTGTCCCGCGACGGAACCTGCGCGCCAACGCGAGCTGAGAAAAACCGCCGCGTACCTGTAACCGGTCTGGCGGACTATTTGCCCGCCATGCCGTCGGCAAGGTCCTGCGCCTGCTTGAGCAGCGCCGGAAAGGACGGATCGCCGGGCAGGCGCTTTGCCATGCAGGCGCGGTAGTCGGCATCGCCCTTTTCCCAGGCGGCGTTGGCGGGGTCGGAAGCCGAGCCGTCGTCCTGGTTCGCATCCTGATCTGTCTGCTGGGCTTTCTGCGCGGCGGCGTCCGCAGCCGCCCAGATCGAATCACATTCGGCGATCTTCGGCACCGCCGGCGAAGCGGACGCCTCGGCGATCAGCACGCGGTCGCCTTTGACGACCGCCACCACGACGCGCTGGTCGTAGATCGGCCCGATGTCCTGTGTCCAGCCGCCGAGCCGGGCAACCACCGCATCGGCGCCATCGGGCTTCTTCAGTGAAAAGTCGAGCGTGCCGGCGAAGGCCGCGTCGCTGCCGATGGCCTGGGTGTAGAAACTGTCGAGCTTCAGCGCCGCGCCGATATCGGCGGGCAGCTTGAAATCCGCTTCCGCTTCGGCCGATTTGGATTTCAGCCAGCGCTCGGTCAGCCCGCGTGTCGAGGCGACGATGCTCGGGCTGTCGTCACTCTGGGCATATCGCAGCCCGTCGAGCATGCCGTAGCCGATGTCGGAGGAGTTGAGGCTTTCGATATTGTTGACGCCGGTCGAGGGAAAACCCTTGACCGACAGCGGGCCGAGGATGGCGGCCAGGCGCTGCTGCAGATCGGCAAGCGCCTTTTCGTTCTGGGCATCGATAGTTTCGATCGCCGTGTTGGCGTTTGCCTGCGCGGTGATATCGGCAATCGCCTTGTCGCGTGCGGCGATATAATCGTCTTCTGGCGAGGCGGCGAGCGCCGTGCCGCCCGCCAGTGCAAAGAGAAGCGTTAAGACCAACCGCATGCTGCAACCCCAAGATTAGCGATCAAGAGTCCCTGGCAGCCATCGCCCGACTTGGCGGCTTTTGCGTGGCGGAAATCAGGGCTGCGGCAAATCTTTATTCCGTCTTGCGCTTCTCCACCTCGGCCTTTCTCAGCAGGAACCGCTGGATCTTGCCGCTCGGCGTCTTCGGCAACTCGCCGACGAACTCGATCTCGCGCGGATAGGAATGCGCCGACAGCCGCTTCTTGACATGCTGGGCGAGCTCTTCGGCGAGCGCCTCGCTGCCCTTGAAGGCAGGCGCCAGCACCACGAAAGCCTTGACGATCTCGGTGCGCTGCGGATCGGGCACGCCGACCACCGCTGCCTCGTTCACCGCCGGATGCTCGATCAGCGCGCTCTCGACATCGAACGGCCCGATGCGGTAGCCGGACGAGGTGATGACGTCGTCGGCCCGGCCGATGAAGGACACCGAGCCGTCCGGCTCGTATTCCACCGTGTCGCCGGTGCGGTAATAGCCGCCGGCGATCGCCGGCGTCTCCGCCTGGTGATAGCCGCCGAACCAGCGCAGCGGCGATCTGGCGATATCGACGGCAAGCACGCCCGGCTGGTTGGGGCCGAGTTCGTTGCCCGCATCGTCCAGCACCACCATGCGGTAGCCCGGCATGGCGAAACCGGCGGAGCCCGCGCGGACAAGATGCTTAAGCCCGTGATGGTTGTTGACCATCATGCCGTTCTCGGTCTGGCCGTAATGGTCGTGGATCGGCGCGGCGAGGTTGGCGTCGAACCAGCGGATCACTTCCGGGTTGAGCGGCTCGCCGGCGCTGCTCACCACGCGCAGCCTGCCTTTGACGCGGGCCGCCGCCTCCGGCCCTTCCGCCATCAGCAGGCGATAGGCCGTCGGCGAGCCGGCAAGGCTGGTGACGCCGAGGCGCTCGATGATGTCGTAGGTCGATTTGGCGTTGAAGGCGCCTTCGTAGGAGGTGGTGGCGATGCCCAACTGCAGCGGCCCGGTGATGGCGTAGTAGAGCCCATAGGCCCAGCCGGGATCGGCGATGTTCCAGAAGATGTCGTCGGGCGTAAGCCCGATCGCGTGGCGCATATAGGCGCCGAAGGCAATGAGCGCGCTGAGCGGCACCGGGACGCCCTTCGGGTGCCCGGTCGTGCCGGAGGTCGACATCATCATGAACAGGTCCGAGCCCTTGCGCATGACCGGCTCGCAGTCGGGGGAGGCGGCTGCAATCGCCGCGCGGAAGTCGATATCGCCGGCGGGCAGCGTGTCGCCGGGGCCAAGGATGGTGGCGATGCGCGGACGGTTCTCCACCTCGTCGAGCTTGCCGCGATTGGCGGGGTTGGTCACCACCAGCTTCGCCTTGCTGTAGCTCAGGCGATGCTCGATGGCCTTCGGCCCGAAAGCGGTGAACAGCGGCTGGTAGACCGCGCCGACGCGCCATGTGCCGAGGATCAGCGCCACCAGCTCGGGAATGCGCGGCAGCATGCCGGCAACGACGTCGCCGGGGCCGACGCCGAGCTCCTTGAGCATAGTGCCGACGCCGCCCGACATATCGGCCAGATCATCGAAGGAGTATTCCCGCAATTCGCCGCCGGCTGAGATCGCGCGCAGCGCCAGCCTGTTTTGGCTGGTGTAGCGGCCGCAGCATTCGACATAGGCGTTGATGCCGGTGGCGGGATCGCCGTGAAGGCGCGCGATCTCGTCCTCGATGCGGAATTGCGCAACGGCATCCTCATAGCGCGGCCGCGCTTGCGTCCTAGTCATGGCATCCTCCCTCGGCGGTGGATCATCTCCCCAAGATCGCCGCTGGGAGAGATTGCCTGAAAAGAGGGCGCTGGTCGATTGCGGCGAAAGTCGGCCCCTGGCTCAAGGCAGACGCACCCCTTGCGCCTGCATGTGCCGTTTCCAGCGGTTGCGCAACTCGGCGGGACGGCAGCCGATACGCTCGTCGAGAAAGATCGCGGCGGATATCCGGTCGGTGCGGAAATGGCGGAAATCCTGGCGCAGCTCGCACCAGGCGGCGAGCAGGCGCACCGTCTCGGCATAGCCGATCATGGTCGGCCAGATGACGCGTTCGCTCTCTTCGTCGCGTTCGTTGCGGTAGCGGATCCGGATCTTGTGACCTTTGCGGATCGATTCTCGCGCCCGCGAAATATCCAGCCCGTCCAGCAGGCTCGCGCGGCTGAGCGGCGCGCCGACGGTTGGATTGCTGACGAAGGGGCGCAGCCGCTCGGGCACGACGGTGGCAATCTTGGCGATCAGGTCGCGCGCGGCGCTGGCCAGCACAGCGTCGCCCTTGTCGGCCACCCATTGCGCGCCGAGCACCGCCGCTTCCAGTTCGTCCGGCGTCAGCATCAGCGGCGGCATGTCGTAGTCGCGGTCGAGCACATAGCCGAGGCCGGCCTCGCCTTGGATCGGCACGCGCTGTCCGATGAGATCGGCGATGTCGCGATAGACCGAGCGGCGCGAGATTTCGAGCTCTTCGGCAATCTGGCCGGCGGTGATCGGCCGGCTCGATCGCCGCAGGATCTGGATGATCTGGAACAGTCTGTCGGCACGGCGCAAGGCATGTCTCCTGTTGCCACTATGGTGGCAGCAGGCCTGGTCCACAAGTCGGGGCAGGGCGCCTGAACGGGCGCGTCCAGCCGCGGAGATGTCCGTCGGCCAGCCACGGAGAAGACTTGGATGAATTTCGTTTCGACCCGCATCATCACCGCCGACGTCAAGCGGCTCGTCGCCTTCTATGAGACGGTCACGGGCATCAAGCTCACGCTCTACACCGAGGATTTCGCCGAGCTCGTCACGGGAGCCGGCACGCTGGCGATCGGCAGCACGCGCACGCTCCGGCTCTTCGGCGACGACCACGTCGCGAGCCCCGCCGAGAACCGCAGCGCCATCATCGAGTTCCGCGTCGCCGATGTCGATGACGAGTACCGGCGACTGGGCGATTTCATCGACGGCGCGCTGGTGCAGGCGCCCACCACCATGCCCTGGGGCAATCGCTCGCTGCTGTTTCGCGATCCCGACGGCAACCTGGTGAATTTCTTCACGCCTGTGACGGCGGAGGCGATTGCGAAGTTTGAAAGGTGAGGGTGTTCCAAGTAAGAGCCGGCGCCGAAGCTGCCAATCTCCCCCAAGAGAGGGAGATGTCCGGCAGGACAGAGGGTGCGCGAAGGAACGCGGCGTAACGTGGTAAGCGGTTGACCACATCGACCATCCGGCCGATAGGGACGGCGAACCAGAGAGCCGCAATGACCACCGACCTCAAACAACCGGCCCCCGACGCCGCCTGGCAGGACGACATCCGCGCCGGCGTGCGCCATGTCCGCGACCTGGCGTCCCTGCCGCTCTCGCCGGCCGAGCGCGCCGCCGCGCAGGAAGCCGCGGCCGCGCACAAGGTGCGCGTGCCAAAGCCCTATCTCGACCTCATCGACTGGAACGACCCAGCCGACCCGATCCGCGCCCAGGTGATCCCATCGCCCGACGAACTGGTCGCAGCGGAGGGCGAGCTCGACGATCCGATCGGCGACCACGCCTTCAGCCCGGTGCCCCGCCTGACCCACCGCCATGCCGACCGCGTGCTTCTGTTCCCGACCTATCAGTGCGCCGTCTATTGCCGCTTCTGCTTCCGTAAGGAGTCGCTGACATCGATCGGCCGCGGCTATACGCTCGAGGCGCTGGAGCCGGCGCTGGCCTACATCGCCGGGCACCCGGAAATCCGCGAGGTGATCCTGACCGGCGGCGATCCGCTATCTCTGCCCGACAAGGCGCTGGCCGAAATCCGCGCCCGCCTGGAGGCGATCCCGCATCTCAGGCTTCTGCGCATCCACACCCGTGTGCCTGTGGCGCTGCCGTCGCGCATAACGGCTGGCCTGGTCCAGGCCTTGCAGGGCCGGCTGATGGTAACGGTGGTGACCCACTTCAACCACGCGCGGGAAATCACACAAGCCACAGAGGCGGCCTGCCGTACCATGCGGCAGGCGGGCTTCGTGCTGCTCAACCAGAGCGTTCTGCTCAAAGGCGTCAACGACAAGGTCGAGATGCTGGAGGAGCTCTGCCGCGAGCTGATGTATCGGCTCGGCGTAAAACCCTATTACCTGCACCATGGCGACCTCGCGCGCGGCATGGCGCACCGCCGCACAACGATTGCCGAAGGCCAGGCGCTGGTCGCCGAGCTGCGCCAGCGCCTCTCCGGCATATGCAACCCCACCTATGTCATCGACCTGCCGGACGGCGGCGGCAAGGTGCCACTGGCGGCGAGCCATATCGAGGGCCGAGACGGCGACACCTGGGGGATCAGAGGCCAGGACGGCAGGGTGCGGGAGTATACCGAGGTGGTGGTGGACTCATGAAAGGAGGGCCGGGCCCCGCTAGCAAGCGGCCCGACAGCTCTGTTTCGGGGGAAGGTGCTGGGTGCCGGGCCTAACCGGCGGCATGAACGCTGGCTAAACAAGCA
Organism: Mesorhizobium sp. CNPSo 4661; assembly: GCF_057784215.1. Taxonomy (NCBI): domain Bacteria; kingdom Pseudomonadati; phylum Pseudomonadota; class Alphaproteobacteria; order Hyphomicrobiales; family Phyllobacteriaceae; genus Mesorhizobium; species Mesorhizobium sp. CNPSo 4661. Next base: position 13,238 of record NZ_JBWGIO010000008.1, read on the forward strand.
TGAATCCGACCCGTCGATGCCGCGCCATGTGAACGAAGTATTTGCTGTTCCTTCGTTCGGAGGATGCGGCGGTCCAGGAAAAGTTCGACACTGACGATGATCCTGTTGGATCATCGTTGATCCTGTTGGATCATCAAAAAGTCTACACAGTGAGAGTCCCCTGCCAGGTGCCTTCCTGGCGATCCTTGGGCCCCGCCTGCTTCTCCCCGGAGCACGCGGGGCCCTCCCGTTCAACGCGGCCTTGTCGCAACATTGCCCTCTTCCTGTGGGAACCGGGTTCCTCGCCCTGCATTCTATGAGCGGGAACTGAAGGAGCGTTGCGTGAAGGCTTTGTTGGGAATTGCCGGCGGCTTCGTGCTGACGCTCATCGTGTTTGCCAGCGGGCTTGCCTTCGCCACCTGGCTGCTCGCCGCCAAGCCGGTGCGCCAGGCAACGCCCGCGATCGGCGTTTCCGAGCTCTGGACGAAGGATGCGCAGCCGGTCGATCAGCAGAAGCAGAACCTTGAACGCATTCCCGCCCGGCAGCTTGCGGCTGCACCCGCCAAGACTGGCGACAAGACTGGCGAACCGGCCCCAGGCCAATCGATCAAAACGGATAGCGGAGCGCAGACCACCGCGCTCGCAGCGCCGGCGCCTGCTGCAGCGCCGCGACTGCAGCCATTGCCCGACGTATCTGGCCCGGGCCAGCCCACGCCCGATGCCGGCGCGGCCCAGCGGCCGGCGACAGTCGACCAGCAGGCCGAGCCGCAACTGCCCGTTGCCCATCTGCAATGGTGCGCCACGCGCTACCGCAGCTACCGCCCGGCGGAAAACAGCTACCGCTCCTATGGTGGCGAGTTGCGTCCCTGCATCTCACCCTATTACGACCCTGGCGGCGACCGCACTGCCTCGACCGGCCAGAACGATCAAGCCGACGATCAGGCAGCAGCGAACGATCGCCAGAACGCCACCACCGACGACTGGACGAGCGATGATCAGGCCGAGATGGAAGGCTACGCCCCATCACGCGGCGGCTACGCCACAACCTATGGCGGCCCGCCGGAAGAAATCTCGCCGGAGGCTGAGGCCGCCCAGGCGTCGGGCCGCGCTGTCTCGGGCGACCACGTCGATTACTGCTTCAGCCGCTACCGCTCCTACGATCCGCAAGACAACACCTACCAGCCCTTCGACGGCGGCCCACGCCGCCAGTGCGAGTAGGGGAGGAGTCGCGTTTCTGAGATGCTGGCGCGAGGCGCCCCCTCTGTCCTGCCGGACATCTACCCCGCTTGGGGGGAGATTGGCAGATCCGACGCCGCGCTCACCTCTGCAGCGTCGGTGATTGGCGAAATCCGGCGTGACATCCGATCTCCCCTCTTGTGGGGGAGATGGTCGGCAGATCAGAGGGCGCGCTGTCCCGCCAGCCTCTCGCGCCAACCCGCCAATATCACCCCACAACCTTCCCGGGATTGAGGATGTTGTTGGGATCGACCAACTGCTTGATCGCCTTCGCCAAATCCTGCTTCACGGGATCCGCATGCCGCTCATAGGCGTCGCGCTTGTCGAGTCCCACGCCATGCTCGGCCGAGAATGAGCCGCCGGCCTCCCGCAGCCCCTCGTAAAGCACGTCCTCGATCGCCTCGTGCCGCTCGCGCGAGACAGGGCCATCGCAATTGATCGATATGTGCAAATTGCCGTCGGCGAGATGACCGTAGACATAAGGCGCGTAAGAAGCGTCGACCTGCTTCAGCCCCGCCTCGATGCGCGCCACGTAGGCGTCCAGCCCGCCGCCGGGCGCCGATACATCGAAGGAGGGCGCCATGGGATGCGCGCGCTCGATCTGCTCCGTCTCCTCGCGCAGCCGCCACATCGCGGCGGCTTGCGCCTCGGAGCTCGCGACCAGCCCGTCGATGATGCCTGCCTCTTCCCAGATCGCCGCCAGCCCGTCCTCGAGCGCGTGTCGCGCCGCCTCGATATTATCGGCGCCGAGCCCCAGCACCAGAAGGCACGGCGCCTCGAGCGGCAGGCTGCCCGGCGCATAATTCAGCGCCCGCTGCATCAGCGAGGCAAAACTACGCCACAGGATTTCGGCAGCGGTGAGCCGGGCGCTGGTCGAGGCCAAGAAATGCCGCACGATGCGCTGCGCGCTGGCCGCATCCGGCACGCCGACAAGCGCGGTGGCGCTGGCCCCGGCCACCGGGTCGAGCCGCACCGCCACGCGTGTAACGATGCCGAGCGTGCCCTCGGCGCCGATAAAGAGATGTTTCAGGTCGTAGCCGGCGCTGGTCTTCAGCACCCGGGTGAGATCGGAAAACACCCGCCCGTCCGGCAGCACGGCCTCCAGCCCGAGCACGCGGTGGCGCATCGTGCCGTTGCGAAACGCCATGATGCCGCCGGCATTGGTGGAAACCATGCCGCCGATGGTGGCGCTGCCGCGCGCGGCAAGGTCGATGCCCGGGTCGAGCCCATGCTCAGCCGCCGCTTCCTGCAGCGCCCCCAGCGTCACGCCCGCCTGCACGATCGCCACGCGCGCGAACGGGTCGATCTCCTCGATTTGGTTGAGCCCGCCGAGGTCGCAGATCACCTGACCCGCCGAAGTCGCCGCCCCGCCCGCCAGCCCCGTGCGCCCGCCCTGCGCGACAAGGCTGACGTCGTGCTCTGTACAAAAACGCACCAGGGCCGCGGCTCCCTCGACATCGCGCGGCCGCACCAGCGCCGAAGCGCCGAAATTGCGGGGATCGAAGCCGGGATCGCGGGACGCGAGCGCGGCGGCGTCCCAGACTGTGGCGTTGGGAAGGGCGGCGCGGAGGGAAGATAAAAGGCCGTCGCTCACGCTGGCGGACTCCTTCTGAAGCTGAGCCTCCAACCTATAGAGGCGGTGGCGCAGTTGAGCCACACTCGGACAATGATTGCAGGGCTAAATTTCGCTCGTGCCAGCCGCGCTGCTTGGATTGCGGTGTGGCAACTTTCGCATCGGCGCGGATCAGGATGTTCTGCCGGCCTGTTCGCGCCTTTGGGCGTCCTGGCTATTCAGCTTGGCAACAAGCTTTTCGGCGCGCCGCGTCCTGATTCCAACCGTCGGCTTCTGCTCGAACTCGGCAGGTTGGCCGGTAAAGACATCGAAAACGGTCCAACTGTTCGGCTCGTCCATCCTCAGTGCGTAGCGGTTTGCCATGCTTGCATCCTTCTGGTCTCGCGCCGGCTAGACGAGCCCGCTCAGGCCCGTAGGACAAATACCGACGCCAGCACAGCTGCAATCCACAGCGCAACATAAAGCGTCAAGGCGAGTCGTCCGTGTGCGAAAAGCGCTCCGCGCATTGTCTCCGCGGCATTTTCCATGCGTTTCGATCTGGCCGGCTTCACCGCGGCCTGAGGCTCCGTCGCGCCAAACTTGCCAAAGCCACGGGAGATCCGCTTGGCCATGGATACGACCTCGAATGTTGTTGCAATGCCGGAAGTGGAGAGCGGAGCGCCGGACGACCACATGGCCGCTATGTGCTCGAATTTCTCGATGGCCTTTTCGGGACAGGCCTGTCGTCCTATAGACGGCTTTGGATGTGGCGGATAGGAGTGAAAAAATAATTACAGGGAAGCCCAAAAATATTTGGGTGAAATAATTTGAAGATTTCAGCGCTTACAAATCGATTTACCGCTGTTTCAGGCCCGGATTTGGGATTTCTATTTATCCGGGAAAAAAATATTAGGCGTGTAAGTCTTGCTTTGAGCGCAATTGAGGCGCATACAAAAAGTGTTGATTTGGTTGAGTTTGGCTTTCGCCCCGTCGGAGCCGCGCCAATCCTTTCCGAATTTTCGATAGCGAAGCGTTGCGTCGTTCCGGCGCGGCAGCTTGCTCGTTTGAACCCTGGAACGATGCAGGGCGCTGACCACGGATGTACTGGCAGCACCGAAAACCGTTCCAGCGGTTCGACCGAAATAATGCGGAAATCCATCCTGGCATGTTTTCACGGGAAAGCTGCAATCGTGGCCATTCGCATCGCGTCGTTCGTCGCTTCGGCTCTGCCGCTTCAGACGGGCCGCAACCGCAGGGTATTTTGCTGATCTCGACGAAAAGGCCTGGAAGGGTCTTTCCCGCGCCGCGCAACGCGGCCGCTTTCATTCACCTGCCGGCGATCGTCCGCACTGTGGGGCTCGCACGGTAAAAGTATCGATCAACCGGCCTCTCTCGAGGCGGCGCTCGATGACGACCGGAGACAATCATGACAAGCCTTATGCAGCGCAACACACGGCCGATACGGCACGGCGCCCCGCCGCGGTTGTTCGACATCGGACAGGCGGTCCGTCTGAAGGGAGATTTCCGGACATCGACCGCGGAAGTCTACCACGTCACCGGCACGCTGCCGCCAAAAGAAAACTCGCCGCAATACCGCATCCGCAGCGACACCGAACCGCATGAGCGGGTGGTGACCGAGGACAGGCTGGAATCGGCCGGAACCCCGGCGTCGGACCTCGGCCTGATGCTGATCGAAAGGACGTTCGGACATGGCCAAGGGACAGCAGCGCTCCAATCGCGAGGTGAGGAAGCCAACGCAGGAAAAAGTTCCGACCAAGCCTGAGAGCCCGTTCAATCAAGGTACTGGCCTCAGCGCGAAGGGCTCGATGCCGTCGCGCGGCGGGTCTCGATGAAGGTCGTGATCGAATTCTATCGCACGCGCCTCACCGACGACGCGCATGCCGTCATCGGCCGCGAGACGGTGCTGGCAACCGATCTCGACGATGCAATCGAGATCGCGCGGCTTCTGGCGAGGACGCTGAACATGCCGCAGTGGCCGGACGCGGTCACAATCTCCGAAGCGGACGGTGCGGCGCTTTATTCGGAGATTATTGCCGCGCAGGAACGCGAGGAAAGACCGGTATGAACAGCCCCATGACCAACGGCGGAATCGAGGCGGGTCACAAGGCCGTATCCGGCTGCTCGCAAAGCGATGGAGGCCTGTCAGCCTACGTCTTCAGGGATCGTCAATACGGCCGCCGCGTCGAAGCGGATCATTCCTGGACGGTCTACCATGTCTTCACTGGAATTCCAGCGCATGTCGACGGCACTCCGATGGTCGGGCTAACGCGTGCGCATGCGACGAAGAGCATGCTGGATCTCAACCGTCGCAATGTCGAGGCTCGAAAGGAATGGAACAGAGCCCGGCCGGCAACTGAATATGCCGAAATAAGGGTGGGCAACCCATGACGCTCGCCTTTCCAAATCCCAGCCGGAGCTTCGATCAAACGCGCCGCGCCGTCTGCTTCATTGGCCATGACGGCATGTTCCAGGTTCGCTTCTTCGTCGAGGTCGAGGCCCTTGGGACATTTAACGACAATGCTGGGGGTGGGGAAACGGCCGAGACAGCATACCTTTCGGCATTCGACGCCCTGCGCAGTTCCATCCAGGACGCCGCCAGCAAAGCATATGCGCGCGAGCGCCGAAACTCCTACACGCTCACTGCTTCCGGCTTCCGATAGGCAGGAAGCCAATATCGCACGAAAGAGCACGCAACCGCGAATAGCCTTAGCCCTTGGCTGCTATAAGAAAGGATAATGCTGATGCGTTCCATGAAAACTCCCGAGGCGCCGCCGGCCGCGATGAAGCCGAGCCTCAGGCCGTCAAGCATCATGTCCGCGCGGCTGACCATCAGGAAGGACGAAGCAGCAAGGCGCAAGCTCGCTGACACCGACGGCACTGTGCGGCGGGCACGCCAGATCGCAGAACGCAATCGCCTGATTTGACGTACGGCCACCGACAAGTGTCTCGGGAGCTGGCTTTCCCGGTCCTAGGCATGTCCAATCCCAAGGCGTTCATGCCCTAACCCGGGAGAAATACCATGGCGATAAAGCCCAACTATCGATACGAGCGCAGTCAACGCGACAAGGCGAAGGCGGCAAAGAAGGAAGCCAAGCTCGCGGCCAAAGTGGCGAAAGAGAAGGTAGCGGAGCAGCAAAGCGAGCGGGAGCAGAGCACTGATAGCGGATAACGTCGCGTTAGGCCGGCCGGCCTTGGAACCGAAAATGACAAAACGAGAGTCGGATCACTTCGAAATCGATGTGGAATGCCCCCGGTGTCGGCACCAGGCGAAAACGCGCGTGGGCTGGATCCGTGCTCACACCCAGATGGAGTGCGAAAATTGCGGCGAGATCATCGACATCGAAAGTAGGAATTTCAGAGCACGCGAACAGCCTTAAAGCATGTCTCCCGAAAGTGGGGCCCGGTTTCGGGACAAAGACATGCTTAAAATCAAAAACTTAAAGCAGGTAGCGTGATCCATTTTCACGCGAGCTGCTTTAAGGCGTCACAAGAATGGCCGCCTCGCGGGCTGCGGCAATGAATGCCTTGCGCGCGAATGAAGCTGGTCGGCGTCCGCTGTTTGTATCTGTGCAGGCCTGAATGGCTGCACGGTGCTTATCGCTTCGCTTGCCGCGCCATCGTCGCAGCAGGAAGTCCAGGCAGGCGGCCGCATCGCCGATTGCCTCCTGTCCGCCGGCCGGATCAGCGATGATCGTTACCGGCTGGTCGAATTTTTCATTTGCCATCACTGCGCTTAGGCCGGGGCGCGCAACATAGCAAGCGCCTTTGTTTCCTGTGTGGCCAGTGGAACCGCTGAAAATGAGAGCCGTTGAGTATCAAGGGGTGCCTTATGGCGAACGATTACGGTCAGCCGCTTGACGAGATTGTCAAGCGGCTGATGAAGCAGACGGGCATTACCGAGGCTCAAGCGCTTGAGCTTGTCTATCGTGTTGGCTTGAATTGGCCGTCTCTCGTTAGACAGGCGAAGGCGCTTAAAGTCGGGAAATCATAGCAGCGTCTCTCGGGGTGCGCCTGGAATTGAATGCGCGAAGCAGATGCTGAAAATTGTGATGCGGCCCGCGACAAAATTAGTCGCGCCGTTTCGTTGGCGATTCCGAGCCCTGACGCCGGTACCCTAGCCGTCCACTGCGACCTCTTCAGAGGTTCGATCGCATCGGCAATTCGGTTCCCTAATTCCTAACCCGCCCAGATCGAGCATCCCACCTTCTGCCCCGTAGCCGCGTCCCGCGTCGCTTTCGCGAACACCCGCCGCAGCCCAACCCTGTTGGCCTTCACTTCATCGCTGGCGAGGTAGGTCGGATCGCCGATCTCCCAGTGGTAGCGTGTGTTGGCCGGCGCGCGCCTCCAGGTGAATTTCGACAAGTAGGCCACCTGTCCCGGCGTGGTGTCGGCGAAACGACAGTCGATGGTCGCCGGCATCAGGCCTTTCGCGCTCATCGCATTGACGACCTTGTCGGCGTCGGCCGTCGCCAGCCATTGGTCGATGCCGCTCGTCTGGTATGCGTCTATGCCCCTCGGCTGGTGCGTCATGCACCCGGCAAGCAGCATCAGCGCGGCCATTGTCGCAATTGCCTTGCCTGCACGCTTGCTGTCTTCCCGATCGATGCCCATTGCCCGTCTCCTTGTCCGAAAGTATGGAAAGTCCCGGGCAAGAGGATGGTCCGCGCGCACCGCTTCGTATATTAGCCGTTTCACATGCTTGCGCTGTCCGGCCCTCAGGTCCTGGGCGGATCGCGGGTGAAGGCGGGCGCTGTGACCGCGCCGCCACAGAAGTTAGCCGCGTCAGCCGTTAACGGCTCCGATCCCCAAAATTAACCTTTTGTTAACCATTCGCCCGGCACCCTTTAACCATTGAGTAAGGATTCGCTTGGACGTGACCTTCGCCGCCCCTTTGCACAACAAATCGATCCGCTTTCGCGCCCGCTCATTCGTCGCTTTCACGCTGACGCCGGAGGCGCCGATCGCCGACTGGCTGGAGGGGTTGGATCACTGGATCGCCAACTCGCCTGGCTATTTCAACGGGCGCCCGGTGGTGCTGGATCTAAACGTCCTGCAGCCGGGGCCGGAGGAGATTGGAGCGCTTGTCGGCGTGCTCGGCTCGCGCGGCATCCGCGTCTATGCCGTCGAGCTTGAGGGCGCCGAGCTCGGGCCTGAATTGCCGCCGTTGCTCGCCGGGGCCAAGGAGGCGACCGCCGAGGGGCTGCTGGGCCGGGCCGCACGCAAGGCGCGGGCGGAAGAGCTGGAAATGGCCGTCGCCGAGGAGCGGGCGCAGGTGGCCCAAGAAACTATCCAGGCGGCGGCGCCTGCCGAGGTTCTGCAGGCCACCGGCGATGAGCCGGTGGACCCCGAACTGGCAAGGCTGGAAGCGGTCAGGATCGAGCCGGCCCTAACCGAACCGGAAAGGCCCGGACAGGCCGAACCGGAAAAGCAAGGGCAGGGCGCGGTCCCGGCGCCTTCCGCCGGCACGCTGATGATCAAGGCGCCGATCCGCTCCGGGCAGTCGGTCTTCCATCCGCATGGCGACGTGATCGTGCTGGGCTCGGTCGCATCCGGCTCGGAGATCGTCGCCGGCGGCTCGATCCATGTCTATGGCACGCTGCGTGGCCGCGCGATCGCCGGCTCGGAAGGCAATATTTCGGCGCGCATCTTCTGCCGCAAGAACGAGGCCGAGCTGCTCGCCGTCGACGGCTGGTACACCACGGCCGAGGAGATGGAGGGCGTCTCGCGCGGCAAGGCCGTGCAAGCCTTCCTCGACAATGATGCGCTGTGCGTGGTGCCGCTCGGCTGAGTTTTGCGTCGCAAGCTTCGGACCGGTTTCGCGTGCGAGGCTGACAAAGAATCCCGCCGTGCCCGGCACGGCCAGAGAATAAAAACCGCCAATGGAGGCTGGATATATGGGCAAGGTAGTCGTGGTCACTTCGGGCAAGGGGGGCGTCGGCAAGACAACCTCGACGGCCGCGCTCGGCGCTGCCGTGGCCAAGACCGGCAAGAAGGTGGCGCTGGTCGATTTCGACGTCGGCCTGAGGAACCTCGACCTCATCATGGGCGCGGAACGCCGCGTGGTGTTCGACCTCGTCAACGTCATCCAGGGCACGGCGAAGCTGTCGCAGGCGCTGATCCGCGACAAGCGGCTGGAGACGCTCTACCTGCTGCCGGCCTCGCAGACGCGCGACAAGGACGCGCTGACCGAGGAGGGTGTGGCCGAGGTCATCGCCCGGCTGCGTTCGGTGTTCGACTATGTCTTCTGCGACAGCCCGGCCGGCATCGAGCGCGGCGCCCAGCTCGCCATGCGCTTCGCCGACGAGGCGGTCATCGTCACCAACCCGGAAGTGTCGTCGGTGCGCGACTCCGACCGCATCATCGGCCTGCTCGACGCCCGCACCATGAAGGCGGAGCAGGGCGAGCTGGTGCAAAAACACGTGCTGGTCACCCGCTATGACGCGGCGCGCGCCTCGCGCGGCGAGATGCTGTCGATTGACGACGTGCTGGAGATACTCTCCACGCCGCTGCTCGGCATCATCCCGGAAAGCCAGGATGTGCTGCGGGCCTCCAATCTCGGCTCGCCCGTCACGCTCTCGGAACCGCTCAATGGTGCCGCAAAGGCTTACCTCGAAGCGGCAAGACGCCTGGAAGGCGAGGACCTGCCGGTGGTCGTCCCCTTCGAACGCAAAGGCTTCCTCGACCGGCTTCTCGGAAGGAGGGCCGCATGAGCATCCTCGACCTCTTCAAGCGGCGCACCAGCGCGCCGGTGGCGCGCGAGCGGCTGCAGCTGCTGCTCGCCTATGAGCGCCAGAGCCGCGGCCAGCCGGATCTCGTCTCCATCCTGCGAGAGGAGATCATGGCGGTCATCGCCAAGCATGTGCAGATCGACCAGGACTACCTCCAGGTCTCGATGGACCGCGGCGCGACGATGTCGACGCTGGAGATCGACATCCAGATCCCCAACAAAAGCGCCGCGCCGCTCGCCATGGCGGGGTAGGACTTGGGTTCCTCGCCCTCGCCAAAGGCGGGGGAGAGGTGCCCCGCGCAGCGGGGCGGAGAGGGGACCTACGACGTTGGCGGGTTTCCTCCGATTGCTTTCCAGGGCCGGCGCGTTTCCGTGACTGGCGTGACTGGTCGGCCGAAGGGCTGATTGCTACGTGGTTCCCCCAATCCGTCGCTGCTTCGCAGCGCCACCTTTCCCCCCTCCGGAGGGAAAGGAAGGGGGCGTTGCTGGACGGAGCGTTGACGACAAAAAGCTTGGCGCCTTTCCTCTACCCCGTCGATCGGGGGAGAGGTGGCTCGGCGAAGCCGAGACGGAGTGGGGGTCGACCAGCGCGGCATAAGAAATGCATGCGCCAAGCTGCCATGCACGCTTGAAGCGCCGCCGTCCCGCACGCCCCTCACTCCGGCCTGTACAGCTCATCCATGCTGCGCGCCGCCAGGTCCGCGAACGGCGCCTGCTTCTTCACCCGTCCATGCTCCAGGATCACCAGATCGTCGCAGAACGAGATCGTTGAGTGGTGGTGGCTGATGACGATCGTCGTGCGGCGGCCGGCGCGCGATTTCAGCGTTTCCACGATCGCCGCTTCCGACAGCCCGTCCACCGCGTTGGTCGCCTCGTCGAGGATCAGGATGTCGGGATCGCGCACCAGCGCGCGGGCGAGCGCGATGCGCTGCCTTTGTCCGGCCGACAGGTTGACGCCGCGATAGCCGACGACCGTCTGGTAGCCTTGCGGCAGCCTCTCGATGAATTCATGCGCCTCGGCAAGCTCGGCGGCGCGCCGCGCCTGTTCCATGCTAGCCATGTCCTTGCCGTAGGTGATGTTGTCGAGAATGGTGCCGTCCACCAGTTCCAGCTCCTGGCTGGCCAGGGCGATATGCGCCCGCCATGCGACCGGGTCGATCTCGCCGAGCGCCGTGCCGTCGACGAGGATCCGGCCCTCGTCCGGGTCGACGAAGCGGCAGAGCAGGTTGACGATGGTGGTCTTGCCGGCGCCGGAGCGGCCGATCAGCGCCGTCGAGCGACCGCTTCGGATGTCGAAGCTTGCGGCATGCAGCACCGCCGCGCGCTGCTCCTCATTGGCATAGCTGAAGCTCACACCCTCGAAGGCGATTTTTTCGCTCAAGGCGGCGAAGGCTCGGCTGCCTTGCGGGGGAGCCGGCTTGTCCGTTGGGTCGAGCAGCCAGGTCACCTCTTCCAGCGAGCCGGAAAGCCCCTGCAACTGGCTCCACGTCATCTGCAGCGCCCGCACATGCGGCTGCAGCCGGTAGAGCAGGATGAGGAAGGCGGCCACCAGCGGGAAGCTCAGGCCCACGAGCCAGGCGCCGATCACGACCGCCAGGAACAGCATGGCGTGCAGCACTTCGGTAAGCGGTCCCAGCGCGCCCTGGCGGTTGGCAAGCTGGAAGGCCGCCCGGCGCACGCTGTCCGACGCCGTCTCGAATGCCGCCTTCTCGCGCGCTTCCTGGCCGAAGATGCGGATCAGTCGGCCGGCATGCACCAGATGCAGCATCCGCGAGGCCAAGGCGCTGTTGCGCGCGGCAACGCTTCGGCTCGGCTTCCTCAGATGCGCCGACAGCGCCATATGCGCCATCTGCACCAGAGCCAGCCCGAGCATCACCAGCAGCGTCATCTGCCAGGAGAGCAGCATCAGGAAGACGAGCAGGATGAGCGCCGCCGAGGCGCTGACGATCGAGCCCAGCATCGCCTGGATGGCGTCCGACGCCCGCCAGGATTCGCTGGAGATGATGTTGAGCAGCCGCCCGGGGCTCTCCCTCAGGAAGAACGTATAGCCGACCTCGAGCAACCGCCCGGCGAGCGCGCCGCGGATCGCCTGGCTGGCCTTGCCGTAGATATGGGCGGTGAGCACCGAATTGGCGAAGGCGAGCAGGTTCTTGAGCAGGATCGAGCCGAGGATCGCGGCCGCGATGGCGATCAGCCGCTCGCGCTCGCCAAGCCCTGCGCCGACCTTCTGCAACAGGGCCGAGAAGCCCGCCATGCCGGCGGTGTCGCCATGCCCCATGATGATGCCGAGCAAAGGGATGATCAGCCCGATGCCGAACCCTTCCAGCGCCGCGCTCGCCAGCCCGAGCGCGACGACGATCGGCAGCAGGCCGAGCTGCCGGCGGCCGAGCGCCTGGCGCAGCATCGACAGTGTCGGGCGCTCGGTCATCGCGCGCCGGCCTCCGCGCTGGCCTCGGGCGTTTCCTGGGCGCACCGCGCGTGTCGCGGCGGCCGCCTGGCCAGCACCAGAAACGCGAATTTCGCCGCGCCCGCGAGGTTCATCAGAACGATGGGCCAATGCGATAGCCTGAGATCGCTATCGAACCTCGGGCCGCCGGCAAGCTCGCGCAGAGCGGCGCGTGCGGCCCAGTAGAAATGTCGCAGCAGCCAAGGCGCGTGGCCGATGTGCTTGAGGCAGAGCGCGCCGTTGCCGAAATGATAATCTCGGTGCAGCCGGTCGATCGCTTCGCGGTCGCGCCGGCCATGATGGTGGAAGATCGTCATATCGGGCACGTACTCCACTGCCACGCCGGCAAGCATGGCACGCACCAGATAGTCCGTGTCCTCGGCCGAGCGCAGCGCCCCGCCGGCGCCAAAGCGCTCGTCGAAGGGACCGATCAAGGCGGCGACCTCGCGGTGCATGGTCATATTGCAGCCCAGCACGAAGCCGCCCGGATGGACGGCGGGCGTCAGTCGCTCGCGTTTGTCGCAGCGCTTGATGGTGAAGGGCAGGTCGCGTGCGTCGCCGATCTCGACGCGGCCGCCGCGGATCAGCCATTTCTCGCCGTTCGCATAGTGCCGTTCCAGGTCGACGAGGTAGTTGCCGTCGAGCCGGCAGTCGTCGTCGACGAACACCAGCACCTGCCCGCGTGCCCGCGCCAGCCCCGCATTGCGCGCTGCCGCCAGCCCGGGCCGCGGCTCCGAGACTGCCGTCAGCGCGATGTCGGAGGTCGCGGCGGCCGCCGAAATGTACTCGGCCGTGCCATCGCAAGAGCCGTTGTCGACCACCACCAGTTCGGCCGCGAAGGCCGGATGCGCCCGGCAGGCGGCGCGGATCGAGTCGATGCAGGCTTGCAGCACCGCGAGGCGGTCGCGCGAGCACACAATGAAGGAGACCTGAGGCCGCTGCCCCGGCCAGGAAGGGACGGGCAGGGCGGGGCGAAGATGCCGAAGCAGCGGGTGACGCTGATCGCTCATGGCGAGGCCTCGGCGTCAAGACGTTGCAGGACGCCCGTTCTCATGCCGTCCCCGTCCTGTAGGGTGCGAGCACCGACGCCTCCGGCGCGGATTTGAAGCGGTAGGCCACCCAATCGGCGCGCTTGCCCGCCCACATCGAGGCCTGGCTCAGCCAGGGCGCCCGGACGCCGGGGCTGAGCGCATATTTCTCGCGGCGGCGGATCACGTTCCATTTCCCCGTCAGCGTCAGCAATTCATGCGACAGCGCCGGCTGTTCCTCGTCGTTGACGAGTTGGTAGAGGAAATAGAACAGGTTGAGCGCGCCGGCCTCGAAGCCCGGCCTCGTCGTATCGGGAAGGGCGGCGATCCGCTCCTCCAGGGCACGGATGAAAGCGGCTGCCCGGGCCACGGTGTCGAAGGTGACCGTCTCGCCGATGGCGCATAGGCTCCGGCCGTCTTCCGTCAGCCCCTCGCTCTCGAGATTCTCGCCGACAATCTTGAGATGCGTGCGCCGCATCTCCTTGCCGTGCATGCTGGTCACGCTGCCGGGATGGACGCGGTAGACCAGCAGGCTCTCGGGCATCAGCGCCGCCGGATAGCGCTCGGCCAGCCGCCGGAAGAGGTCGAAATCCTCGGCATGCCGATAGAGCTGGTCGTAGTGGAGATCGACCTCGGCGATGACCTTGCGGTTGTAGACCACTGTCGGGTGCATGAAGATGGTGAAGAATTTCGACAGCACGGGCAGACCGAGGCGGAACACCGGATCGAGCCGGCCCGGGGCGATGCGGCCGTGCAGCAGCGTATCCACGAGCGCGCCGCAGAAGCCGAGCTCCGGCCGCGCCGCAAACAGCGCCGCCTGACGCGACAGCCGCCAGGGATAGGCGAAGTCATCGGCGTCCATGCGCGCGACGAGCTCGCCCTGCGCGACCGCCAGTCCCTCGTTGAGGCTGGCGACGAGGCCGCGGTTCTCGCGTGAGATGATGGAAACGCGGCTGTCGTCCCTGCGGCAACGTTCGAGGATCTCCAGCGACCTGTCGGTCGATCCGTCGTCGATGGCGATAAGTTCGATCCGGTCGTAGTCCTGCCGCAGGATCGACTGCATCGCGGCGGCCACGTAGGGCTCGGCATTGTAGACCGGCAAAAGCACGGAGATGAGGGGCGCTGCGGTCATGGTCGGCCCCGGTCCGTCGGCCGCAGGTCGAGTGCCGGGGCGGTGCCGAATCCGCGCGTCTCGCTCGCGCCGCGCCGACGCGAGGGCGCGACATAGGGAAAATAGCGCTTGAGACCGTTGAGTGGCTTTTCGAAGAACACCCAGGAGAGCGAGGCGACGACCAGCGTGGCGGTGCCCGCGACAATGAACCGCCCCGGCCCCTGCTCCGAGACGTCGACCGGGATCCATGACTGTGCCCTGACGGTCAAGGCGAGAAGGATCGAATGATAGAGGTACACGCCGTAGCTGATGCGGCCAAGCGCTAGCAGCGGGGGGAACTCGGCCAGCCGGCCCAGCGTGCCGCGCAGGCCGTTCGAGCACGCGGCGACGATAGCCAGCATCGGTACCAGCGGCAGCACCTGCACCAGCGTCCAGCGTGGCCACTCCCAGGCGGAATTCGCTGGCCCAGGATCGGACCAGACGACGAACAGGAACATCGCGGCCAAGACCGGCCAGCCGAGCCGCATCCACTTCGGCGCATCCGCGCCCCTGGCGCGGCGGACGGCAAGCAGCGCGCCGCAGCCAAGCGCATCCATCGAGGCCGGCGGCAGCAGGTCGCGAGCGAGCGCTGGGTTGGCGGCGATCGGCCAGTAGAACCGGTAGGCGAGCGAGAAGGCGATGACGGCGATGGTGATCGCCTCGAGGCGCTTGCGCGGCGCCAGAAGCACGATCAGCGGCCAGACCAGGTAGAACTGCTCCTCGATGCTCAGGCTCCAGAAATGGCAGAGCAGCCAGGGCGTCCAGTCATTATGCCGCGCATACCAGAAATTCGAGAGGTAGAGCGCGTGCCAGGCGAGCGAGGGCCTGGATTGCTCCGAGGCGAGCCACACGAGCCCCAGCACCGCGAAATAGGGCGGGAATATCCGGATCATGCGTCTGGCATAGAAGGAACGCAGCGCCGGCCCGACCTCGAACAGGGAGGCATCGCGCGCCTCCAGCAAAAGCCGGGTGATCAGGAAGCCGGAGAGTACGAAGAACAGCCTGACCCCGAGATGGCCGACGAAGGACGAGCCGCCGGCGGCGAGGAGATGCGAGTAGAGCACCAGCGTCACAGCAATGGCCCGCAATGCGTCCAACTGTATGTCGCGCGCGTTCGCCATCGGCGGCTTCCGCTGCGCATCGTGCGGGACGCTGTCGCTGCGGCTCAGCGGAATGCCCATCGGGGTCAACGTAACGGCATCCTTCACTGCATAACCGTCAAGGGTTTCTCGCGGTCCATATTGCAGCGCAACACAAAATGCTTATGGCTTTGAAATAAATATGTGATGGATAGAGGCGGGGATAATATTTGCCAGGTGAAAATATTCGCTGAGATGCCCAATGGTCCCATATGTTTATGGGCAGTTGGTCTGATTTTTTGAAAAGCACTTATCGCTGATGGTGTTGATAAATTGGTCGGCAACCAGAGCGAGAGCGTTGGAAATATCAAAACTGTCGGCTTTGTACCTCGCAAATCTATTCGAGGATCCGCGAAAAGAATCTTGAATTTCAAAGCTTTGTGCGCTGCAGCGGACGGATGCCTTGTCCCACTATCCGTCCGCTCGTGCCTCACGACAGCGCGACCGCCAGGCTTTATCTCCCGCGACACGCGGGCAAGGGGATGGAGAGAAAGTGACGTCGACGCCAATTGCAAAACCGGAGACCCCTGTCGGCGCCATGCCGGTGCTTGGCCTGCTCGGCGCAATGCTCTCCGTGCAGGTCGGCGCCGCCTTTGCCAAGGGGCTGTTCCCGGTTCTAGGCCCGGAAGGCACGACCATGCTGAGGCTCGCCATCGGCGCGCTGATGCTGGCGGCGGCGCTGAGGCCCTGGAAGGTGCTGCCGTCGCGCCGGAACCTACCCTGGCTCGCCGCCTACGGCATCACCGTCTGCGCCATGAACATGTTGTTCTATGCCGCGCTCCAGCGCATTCCGCTCGGCGTTTGCGTGGCGCTCGAATTCACCGGGCCGCTGTTCGTCGCCACGCTCGGTTCCAGGCGCCTGCTCGACCTTGTCTGGGTGGCGCTGGCCGTCGTCGGCATCGTGCTTTTGTCGCCTTTTGCCGGCATCAGTCGCGGGCTCGATCCGATAGGCGTGGCGCTCGCGCTGGCGGCGGGCGCCTGCTGGGGGCTCTACATCATCTTCGCGCAGAAGGCCGGCGCCGAGCTCGGCGTGCGCACCTCCGCCTATGGCATGGCGATCGCCGCGGTGCTGGCGCTGCCTTTCGGCTTCAGCGCCGCTCAGCCCTATCTCGCCGACCCGCACATCATGGCGGGCGCCGCCGTGGTCGGCCTGTTTTCAAGCGCTCTGCCCTTCTATCTGGAAATGCTGGTGCTGGCCCGCATGCCGGCCAAGGTCTACGGCATGCTGGTATGCCTGGAGCCGGCGGGCGGCGCGCTGACCGGCTTCTTGTTCCTGCATGAGAAGCTCAACCTTGTGCAGTGCACAGGCATCGCCGCAGTCATTGCCGCCGCCTTCGGCACGGCGGTTGCAGCACGGCGGCCGGTGGCTTTGCCGGCCTGAATCCATCTTCCGAACCCGGGTGGTTCCAGGAAATTGGCGAACGGTCAGGCCCGGCGCCTTGCCCGTGGCCTTCCGTCCGGAACTGCTTGAAAACAAGAGGTGCTGGTTCGCCGTTTCCTTGAGGCCTCGCAATGCCGTGGTCGTTAAGGGATTGGTCGGCTTTGGAAAAACACCGCTGCGGTGGCAACGTCCGACCGCATCCGGTGGTTGAAATAAGACTTAGGTCCTATAATAAAATTGCAATAGGTCCGAGTGGACAAGACAAGGGTCGTGGGCCACTTCCTTATGCCTTGCTGATTGGGGATGCTTATCATGCGACATTGCCGGTGGGGTAGTTCGGCCGACGGGCTGAAGGGCTGGCATGGGGAGAACGGAATGCACGCATCGCGCGTGGGCTGCAGGCTAGTCTTGCCGGCGCTGGCTGCGTTGGCGCTTGTCGTCACGCCTTTCAGTCTCTCCATCGATGGTCTCGTTGTGACCAAGGCCTATGCCGGCAAAGGCGGCGGTGGCGGTGGTAATGGCGGTGGTGGTGGAAACGGGAACGGCGGCGGCAACAGCGGGAGCGGTGGCGGGAATAGCGCCGGAAACGGCAACAGCGGTAACGGCAATAGCGGCAACGGTAGCAAGAGCAACAACGGCGCGAGCGGCGCCAGTGCGACAAGTACCGGGGATGTCGATAGCCATGTGAACGCCGCTACCGGCGACAAGGTCGAGGCCACCAGCAACAGCATCCAGGTCACGCACCGCAATGGAATGAAGGAGACGATCGAGAACGGCCGGTTCAGGATGGAAGACAAGTACGGACGCACCATCGTCGACCGCATGGCTACCATGGTCGATCTCAATCGCCTGAAGAATTTGTGAGACAAAGTTTGTGAGAGCGAGGTTTTATCCGGATTAGATCTTAAGGGACCGAAGGTCAGCGCTGCAAAATCAGGTTGCCACCTTTTGCTTCGTCTCTACGGTCCTGATCGTCTTGCGGTAGAACCTGGCTACTCACCTTACCCCCGCCTTCGTGCGGGGGTAATTTTTTGCGCGGCAAAGCTTAGCCGCTGCGACATTGGTCAACGATGGCGCCGGAAATGGTCCGACTGGCCGGGGCATGGGTCGTGGGCCGCTTTTGTCGCCCCGTCGGATGTGAATTCCTGCCCGGGTCAGGACACCGGTTCGGCCTTGGCTGCGCCGTGAGCGGAACTTCGGCCATGCCGAGGTGGAATCGGAATGAAGAGAAGATATGCGAAACCGCCCCTTCAGCAGGCTTGCTTGGCTCGGGCTGCGTGTGCTTGGCGCGCTGGCGCTGACCTTTGCGCCATGGCACGTCACCTTTGATGGCGCGCTGAGGATTACCGCCGCCACGGCCGATGCCGGCAACGGCAACAGCGGCGGCAACGGCAGTGGCGGCAATTCGGGTTCCGCCGGCGGCTCGAATGGCGGCAACAGTGGAAACAGCAATGCCGGCGGCAATTCCGGCAACAGCAATGCCGGCGGCGGCAACCCCAATGCCGGGCCGGGCAACAACAGCGGCAAGGGCAATACCGATCCCGGCGGCAAGAACAGCTACACCAATGCCGCGACCGGCGACACGCTGTCCATCGATGGCGACAAGATCACCGTCGTTCATCGCAACGGCATGAAGGAGCAAGTCCAGAACGGCCGTTTCGAGATGACGGACGCGCAAGGCCGCACCATCATCGAGCGGCAGGCGACGGAGGAGGATCTGTCGCGCCTGCTGAATCTGTGAAGGGATCAGAACTGGGAACTGACGAACTGGGGAATTGAAGAATTGAAGAATTGAAGAATTGAAGAGGGAACCTCGTTCCTCAGTTCCTCAGTTCCTCAGTTCCTCAATTCTTCAGTTCCCCAATTCCCCAATTCCCCTCAATTCCTTTCCCTCGCCTCGTGCATCAGCAGCGCCGCCTCGGTGCGGTTGCGCACGTTGAGCTTGGCCAGCACCCTGGTCATGTGATGCTTGACCGTCTTCTCCTGCAGCGACAGCCGGGCGGCCACCTCCTTGTTGCTCAGCCCCTCCGCCACCAGTTTCAGGATCTCGGCCTCGCGTCCAGTGAGTTGGCTGAGCGGGTCGGGCTTGCTGCCGGTGGGCTGCAAAAGGTCGGAAAGCAGCCTGGCCGAGAGGCTCGGCGATACGTAGCTCTGGCCGTTCGCGACGTCGCGCAGGATCTCGGCCAACGCCTTGGAGCCGACGCCTTTCAGCACATAGCCGCGTGCGCCGGCCTTCAGCGCCTGGGCGACGTCGGCATTGGTCTCCGAAACCGTCAGCATGACGATCTTCTGCTCGGGCATCGCTGAAAGGATGCCGGCCAGCGCGTTGAGGCCGCCGCCCGGCATGCTGATGTCGAGCAGGAGAATATCGGGCGTGCTGGCGCGCGCCAGCCTTTCGGCGTCCTCGGCGCTGGCGCCTTCCCCGACAAGTTCGAAGCCGCCGATCTCGCCGAGGCTGCGCGCCACACCCTCGCGAAACAGGGGGTGGTCGTCGACTATTGCAATGCGGATGGATGTGCTCACGGTTGCTCCTCGACAGACAAGCTGATCACCAGTCTTGTTCCTCCCGGACCGGACAGCGTCTCGAACTGTCCGCCGATGCTTTCGATGCGTTCCCTCAGGCCCGCAAGCCCAAGGCCCTCGCTTCTGGCCGGGTCGAAGCCGGGACCGGTGTCCAGCACCTCGACCAGGAGTTTGCCGCCCTTCGTCGTGGCCTTGACCTGCTGGCCCTTGCCCTTGCCGTGGCGGTAGGCGTTGTTCAGGCCTTCCTGCACGAAGCGGTAGATGCTGATCTTTTCCGAGGTGCCGAGTTCCGGCAAGCGCTCAGGCAGAGTTAGCAACACATTGGTGCTGGTGCGGCGCTCATGCTCGCTCACCGCCAGCCGCAGGATGTCGGTCACGGCCTGCGTCTCGATCTGCGGCAGCACCAGCCCGTTGCAGATGCCGCGTATCTCGCGCATCGCTTCGCCGAGCGTCTTGTGTATGCCGGCGATCTCCGCCTCGCGCAGCGTGCTCGACGTGGCCGGATCGACCAGCACCGGGCTGTCCATCCTGAGCGCGGCGAGCGCCACCAGCTGCGCCGGTCCGTCATGCAGGTCGGCGCCGATGCGCCGCAGATACCGCTCGTTGATGGCGGTAGCGCGGCGCGAGGCGCGCTGCACGCGCTGGCGCAGCGACGAGTTCTGCGCCAGCGCGGCCTGTAATTCGGAAACCTTGGCCTCGAGCGCTGCCTGCTGCGTGACGATGGTGCGGCTGCCGCGGAATACGATGCCAGAGAGCAGGGCAAGCGCCGTCGCCGTGGCGCCTGCCACCACCAGCCAGCTCCCCAACAGGGCCGAGTGCAACGATTCCTCGAAATCGCCGGACAACTCGTAGAATTCAGACACGGCCACGACCTCGCCCGACCAGGGTTCGCGCACCGGGTTGTAGATCTCGAGCAGCGGCACCCCCATCGACCGTTCTTTCTCGTCTTCCTCGTCTGCGAGCCTGTTGGAGTTGTATTTGACCATGACATTGCCGGCGAAAGCGGCGACGAGATTGACGTTGGGCGTGATCCGCCTGCCGATGATGCTGGCGTCCTTCGAGTAGAGAATAGTGCCGTCGCGCCGCCACAGCTTGAACGACACCAGCCTTTTCCCAAGCGCACCTTGGCCGAGTGTCTCGTCCAGCGCCCGCTTGACGGTGTCGTCGAGCTCCTGGCTCTTGCGCATGTCAGGCAGCAGCGGCGCGATCACGCTGTCGACATAGAGCGCGGTGGTCGCGGCGGCATTGTGCATGACGCCGTCACGGATCTGCGACGTGACCCACAGTCCAACCACGAGCATCACGGCCAGAAGGCCGATGCCACCCGCGATCACGAACTGCCAAGCCAGCGAAAGCCTGCTCCAGATTCGCGCAAGTCGCTTCAAATATCTCCCGAACATCGGCCCTGTTCACCCACCCGCTTGCAAGATTATAGGCGAGGGAAGGCAATTGCGACACCGACCTTGGTCCGTGCCGATGGGGGAAGGTTAATGGCGGGCGGCTTGCGCGCTCGCCAACGGGCAGGCGCTTGGCTTCGCAAGCGGCGAGGGTGGCGCTCCCGAGCGGCAAAAGCCCGCGTCATTCCTCTTGGCGGAGAAGACGCGGGCCGGCTGCCACCTGAAATTACAAATGGTTTTTGCGAGGCCAACACAACCACCAATCGAGCTTCGGGTCCATACCAAAAGACGTATAACTTGCAAGATACAGCGCCACGCCGCCGATGCCTCGGCCCGAGACGGTGTTCTTATCGGCCGTTGTAGGTGCAGACATATAGCGGCGGACCTGCCGGATGGACGGCTTGCAAACCCTGTTCGCATCGGCAGGTCAGGCCCGGCAGAAGACGCGGACGCGGCGGCAAAATTTGCCCCCAAAAGAAGTCAGGACCAGGATGTTGATGGGTCGAACAGCCACCGCATATACATGGGTATGCATGATGAGCTTCACCCGGTTCTTGGCAACGTTATGGACGCCGGCACAAAAAAGCAAAAAAGAAACCAGCGGCTGTCGGTTTTTGAGCTCGAGGCTCTGCGGGAAGCTTTCAGGCAGTCCGTTCGCGACAACGACGTTGGGGAAGCGGAATGGGCGCAGCACGCCGAGCTTTTCGTCAAAAGAGCGCTTCAAAAAGGCAGCCGTCTAACGCAGGCTTGAACGGCCGGGCGTAGAGCAATTCCAGGAAAAGTATGAGCGGATAGGTTCGGCGTCTTCGCCGTAGCCTTCCGTCCGGAACTGCGGCATCACGCTTCCAGCCGGTCGGACCATTGCGCCGGCGCATAGGACCTCAGCGACAATTGCGGGCGCAACGGGAAACGGACACGTTATCCCTGCGCCGGCTCTCCCCCCAAGGAAACCCAATGGCCGGCGCTTTAGCCCGGCTTGTCTGTCAAAGAGCCGTACTCTTTTACCGCCAAGGCAAGCCGGGCTACCCCAACCGCCGATTCGGTTGGCCCTCGCTCGATGCTGCTTGAGAGACGGCGCAAATTAAACAAATACGCATGCGGTGCGGTGATTGTAGCGCGCAAAAATCCTGGCGCGTCACCCTCAAACAGGGGGCGCGTTATTATGGAGCATCCGATCCTTCACTTTCGACGGAACGAAAGGCAGGGCAAGCGCGTTTTCCGCCGCTATGTCGAGGATACTTGACCGTCACAAGGCCGAAAGGCCTTCTCAGGTTACCGAGGCCGAGCGTCTGGCACGCGTGCAAAAGAATGCCAGGCTGAAGCAGCTTCGCACCCACGCTTCGTGGCTGGTGCTCGATCCGCAGGCTCACTTTCAGGAGGAGATCGACTGTTCGGCGTTGCTCGGCGACATGTCGATCCGAAAGGTCGTCCGCGATGGCTGAACCCTTGCTGCTTTCAGCCTCAGGCCGCCTTCAGCCCGGTATCCTCGCGCGATATTTCGACCAGCCGCGCGATCGCCCATGGCGCCATCAGCGCAAAGAACGCCGTGACATCGAGAAAGATCGACCGCGCGAGGTCGAACCCGCTGTGGTCGTAGCAGACTGCGAACTCCATCACGCCTGATCCCTTGTTGACCCCACCCATTGCGCATGTCGTTTCACGCGCTCGATGAGCATGATCCTGATTTGCAACAAATACAAGTGGACGCTAATTTAGAGGTGTATATCTATTGATGTGCTCCTCACACATGCGAGGCCACGCTGGCTGAAGCACCTAAGCCTTGGGCCAGAACAGCCGGGCGAGCCCCAGCGCCGCCAGCACCCAAAGCGTGATGATGAAGGCGAGCCCGGCCTTGCTCACCGGCTTCTCGCGCCGCGTGGCCTCTTCGCGGAATTCCTGCATCAGATCGGAGGGGACCAACTTGACCGCGAGCATGATGCCGACAGGCACGATCAGCAGGTCGTCCAGGTAGCCGATGATCGGGATGAAATCCGGGATAAGATCGATGGGGCTCAGCGCATAGGCAGCGACGGCGCCCGCGGCGGCTTTTGCATACCAGGGCACACGCGGATCGCGGGCTGCAATCCAGAGCGCAACCACATCGCGCTTGATCTTGCGCGCCCGCCGCTTTGCCGCATCAAGGATAGACATGCCGCTTATATATGGGTGCTTGGATCGTCAGGCCATTGGGCTGTCGATGGCTCGGCCTCTCAGGCGCAATCCTTCAACTCGACCACCTCGACGCCGAGGCGGAAGGCCTGGCCATCGGCATAGGAGCGCGCATATTGCTCGGCTTCGAATGGAAAGATGAGCGTCGTGCCGTAGGCGGTAACGCGCACCGTCCACTTCTGGCCCCTGACGAGTTCAACGCCGTGAAGCTTCGCCGTAACCATCTCACCCTCCTCAGATCCGGCACTCCAGCGACATCCGCATAACGTCGCTAAAGTCATTTGAATACAAATAATCCGACTTAATCGTGTCGTTACGGTGTCGATTCCGACATTGGGTCGTTTGCGTCCGTGAAATGGTTCACCGAGAGCGGCGCTTTTTTTGCGGCCGGCCCCCAAGCGGACGGGATGGCTAGCCTGGAACCGCGACGGCCCAGGCGGGTTAGGTTCATGATTCACATGGTTCACAAGGAGATCGCCATGATCCGTAAGCTGAAATCCGGCGAATACAGGCTCTATTCGCGCAAAACCGATCCGAGAACCGGCAAGCGCCGCAATCTGGGCACCTTCAAGTCGCGCGAAGCTGCGGAAAAGCACGAACGCGAAGTGCAATATTTCAAGCGCCATTAGGCGCCTGAATTTGCCAGAACGCGACGGGCGCGAGGGAAGGGCCGAGATCCCTGTTCACCCATGCGGTGTCGGCGGGGTGCGCGGGCGAGGGTGGCCAGGCACGTTGGAGCCGATATGATCGAGGTCACAACGCCGCGTCACCATCTCGACCGACTTGGTGTCGACGGTCACCCGTCCCAGCACCTGCACGGTCGTGCGTCCGAGATCCTCATCGATATGCACGACGTCACCCTCGAGTCTGAGCTTGTCGCCCGCCTTGGCATTGGGCTCGACCATCGAATATTTATGGCTGTCGCCGTCGAGCCTCAGCGTCACGCGGTCGCCGGTGCGTTTGACCACCGTGGCGATGACAGCCACCCTGTCGCCTATCTCCACTGCCGGCCGTGTCATCTCGGCCTCCTTTCCGCCCCGTGCGGCGTCTCATCCGACGGAGCCGGCTGGCGCCACGCCGAGTGCCGGCAGCCGCTGAAATAAACGGCAAAACAAGCATTTGGTTGCCGCCGACTGCCTACAGCCGCGGGCGGCCGATCACATGAAGCCGGGATTTCGCGGTAGATATTGCGTCCAGTCGCCAAAGCCGGGCGATGCCATCAACAGCATCGGGAAGGTGATGCGCATGCCTTGATCGACCGCAAGGCCGAGCGCGCTCTGGCATGTGCCCGGCAGGAAGGCCGATACCTTTTCGGCCGAGCGATCCGCCGCTGCCAGCAACGCCGTTGCAAAGGCATCCCGAAGGATATCGGGCCGCGTCACCGCCAGAGGGCCGATATGCCCGCTCGCGCTGAGGTAGCCGTAGCCGACAGCATCGCTGCCGAAGAGGAAGAAGACGCCTGTCGTCGAAGGATCGGCGCGCAGGTAGCGATGATGTTTCTCTCGCGAGACACCCAGGGCGCGGACGTCGATCTCGACCAGTTTTTTCATCGTCGCGGCGCTACCGTCCATTTCGACGGCGCGCAATCGCGGCTGAGGCAATGCCTTGGTCACGCGTTCGCGCGCGGCGCTGAGAAGGTAGATCGGCGTTTTGGGAAACAAGCCGTGCCGCATGTAAAGTCCCTGCGACACACGATTGAAGGTGAACGTGATAAGCGCCTTGTGGGCTGCGCCTGATCTGCGGGCATGCTCCATAGCCCGTTCCAGCAGCGTGTTTCCGATGCCGTGGCCTTGTCGGCCAGGATCGACGAACAACTGGGCGAGGAACCAGATATCGCCGCACGCCCAGCTCCAGGCGAAGCCCACAATGTCCCCGCCGGCTTCCGCCACCCACAGGCCGCCAGGGTCGTCCTCGAGCGAAAACAGCTGGAAGTTGGGAGGGCTCGTCGCCGCCATCGGGCCAAAGCCGTGCCGAACGGTAAGCTCGTTGATGCTGGCGACCACCAGCGCATCGGTCGCGGCCAGGTCATCGGCGCGAGCAGGTCTGTAAGCGAGCGACATTGAACAACCCCAACCACAGAGCGCGAGCCGCAACGCCGATCATATCAGCTGTCCATGCTTGCCGTCTCGGCCACAGTCAGCGGTTTCATCACGGGTACCGGAGGCCGCATTGACCTCCGGCGTTGCCCGCTGCCCGTCAGGCCGCCCGTGATAGTGCGTTTCACCGTTTCACGGAACCGGTGAACGCCCTATCTCTTTGTTTTTACGCAATTCCGGACGGGAGGCTACGGCGAAGTCGCCGAGCCCGACCGCTTACACTTTTCCTGGAATTGCTCTAGCGACAGGGCAGGGGCCACGCTGCCGACGGCGTGAGCCGGCCGACACTTGCCATTGCGGGCGACGTATCAAGGAAGCGAAGTGGCCGGGCTCGGTTGCACGTTGCCATATCCTACCCTGGAGGATAGGATATGGCATGACAATACACAGCCCTCATCCCGATATCATCGCCCGGCTCAAGCGCGCGCACGGCCATCTTGCGGCCGTGCTCACCATGTTCGAGCAAGGCCGGTCCTGCCTCGACCTCGCGCAACAGCTTCACGCCGTCGAAAGCGCCGTCGGCAACGCCAAGCGGGAACTGATCCACGACCATATGGAACATTGCCTTGTCGAAGGCGGCGAGCCTACCAGGGACGCGCTCAAGGAGCTGAAGCAGCTCACCAAATATCTGTGAGGCATTCGATGTGGAGAAAAATTCCGGACTGGTTCGGCTTCGGCGCTCACAGATACGACCACGGCGGGCACGACCACGGCGGGCACGGCCATGACCATCACGGACCGCATGGGCATACACATGGCGTGATCGATGCGACGATCGCCACGACGGAGCGCGGCATCTGGGCGATCAAATGGTCGTTCGTCATCCTGGCCATGACGGCCGCGCTACAGATCGCGGTTGTCGTCTTTTCAGGCAGCGTGGCGCTGCTCGCCGACACCATCCACAACGTCGGCGACGCCACCACGGCAATCCCGCTCTGGATCGCTTTCGTGCTGGCGCGCCGCAAGCCGACAAGAACCTTTACCTACGGCCTTGGCAGGGTCGAGGACCTTGCCGGCATAGTCATCGTGCTCATTATCCTGGCCAGCGCGCTGGTCGCCGGTTACGAGGCGATCAATCGCCTGTTCAATCCGCAGCCGGTCCAGTTCCTGGGCTGGCTTGCCGCGGCCGGCATCATCGGCTTCCTCGGTAATGAGGCGGTGGCGGTATTCCGCATCCGCGTCGGCCGTCAGATAAACAGCGCGGCCTTGATCGCCGACGGCTATCACGCCCGCACCGACGGGCTCACCAGCCTCGCCGTCGTTGCCGGCGCGCTCGGTGTCTGGTTCGGCTATCCGCTGGCGGACCCGATCATCGGCCTTTTGATCACCGTCGCCATCTTCGGCATCGTCTGGCAATCGGCGCGCTCGGTTCTGACGCGCATGCTGGACGGCGTCGAGCCGGGTCTTGTCGATGAGGTTCATCACGCCGCCGAACATGTCGCCGGGATCGAAAGGGTGGTCGGCGCCAAGGCCCGCTGGCTCGGCCACAAGCTGCACGTCGATGTGGAGATCGCGGTGAATGACGGGCTGCTGCTTGCCGCTGCGAACAACATCGCCGCTTCGCTTAAGGCCGAGCTCTTCGCGCATATTCCCGCGCTCGACGTCGCCACCGTGCGCTTTGCCGAGCCGGAGGCGGAGGGCGGCCACCATCACGCGCCGGATCCTTTCCTGGTGTCCGGCAAGCTCGCCAGCGGGCTGCTCGAAATCGTCGACACGCCGCAGGGCGAGCGCATGCGGCTGCGCCTGTCGCGTCACGCCGAGGGCTTGCAGGCCGGCGTTGCCATTGAGCGGCCGGGAGGCATCGAGCGGCTGGTGCTGTCTCCGGTCGGTGGCGACCATCACTATCTGCAAAGCCTGGTCGCTCCGGCCGAACCGCACGAATTCAGCGCCAGGCTGCAACTGGCGGCTGGTTCCGACAGCGAGGACCTGCCCTTCATGATGGCCGAGCCGGCGGGCCATCATCATGGGCACACGCATGGCTGAGACAGGCACTCTTTGAGTGCTGGCGCGGGATTTACGAAATGGTGGCGGCTCAGCTCACCTAACGCTGATCAGCGCCGTGCCGGCGATCGCGAGCAGCGCGCCGGCCCAGGCGGCTGCGGTCGGCCGCTGACCGCTGCGCAGCCACACCATCGGCAGGATGATGACCGGCGTCATCGAGGACAGCGTCGAGATGATCCCGACATTGCCGGTGCGCAGCGCGGCCATCAGGCAGGACATGCCGAGCGAGGTGCCGACGAAGGCGGAAAGCACCGCAAGCCCGACCGTACCGAACTGGACGGCTTCCCGCTTGCCCCTGCCGAATGGCGTTGCAGCGAGCGCGATGAACAGGATCACGGCGAGGCCCGAGCGCAGCGCCATTGCGCTGAACGGTTCGACGCCGGCGGCCATGGCCGGCCGCGCCAGAAGGGTGCCGATCGCCTGGCCGAGCGCCGTCGTGACGCCGAGCGCGATGCCTGGTCCCATGCGGCCGGTGAGCGGCGGCCCGGGCGCGGTGCTGACCGGCACGGTGGAAGGGGTGACGACCGGCATCGCCGGCGCCAGGTCGCCGCGCTTGAGGAACCGCCGCGGCATGCCGATGGCAAGCACGATGCCGGCCAGCACCAGCGCCACGCCCAGCGCCTGCCAGCGGCTGATGGTTTCACCGAGCACGAGATAGCCGAGCGCGAGCGCGAAAGGCGAGGTGAGCGAGAACAGCAGCGCCGTGATGCGCGGGCCGACCGAATAGATGGTGGCGAAATAGGTCGTGCTGGCGATGCTGATGCCGGCGAAGCTCGATCCGGCAAGCAGCCAGAACTCCCTCGGTCCGATCGTGTGCCAGCCGCCGATCGCCAACGACACCGAGCCGGTCATCACGAAGGTTGCGAGCATCTGCCAGCGGGCAAGCTGGAGGAGGGGAACGCGGCCCTTGAGCTCGCTCAGGAACATGGAGCTCAGCGCGCTGCATATAGCGGCGGTGACGGCGAAGGCTTCGGGGGCGAACATGGCTGCTGGCGGCTGCGAATCCGGAGGCCGGACAATTGCCGATGCTTACGCCAGCGCGCCGCGATGCGCTAGCCGGACTGGCGACGGCACGCCGCCGGCGTGGACACAGAGATGCCAAGGTTGGTCGAGGATGATGGCAGGCATTGCCCGGCCATGGCAGCGACGGGACGAGTGCCCGTCGCTTCCATGGCGTCATTCCGGCATAGGGGCGCTACAGACGGTCTATTGCATGGCTGCGGGGTTCATCCACAGGAACTCCCAGACATTGCCGTCCGGGTCTTCTATGTGGCGGTTGAACATGAAACCGAGATCCTGCACCGGGTTGGGATCGGCGCGGCCGCCGGCCGCAACGCCTTTCTCGATTACCGCATTGACCGCGTCCTTGCTGTCGACGGTCAGCGCGATCAGCATCTGGCTCTCGCGCTTGGCGTCGCCGATCGGCCGGGCCGTGAACTGGCTGTATTGTTGGTGCGTCAGCAACATGACCCCGATCGATTCGGAGAACATGATCGAGCTGGCCTGGTCATTCGAGAACTGCGGATTGAGCGTGCCGCCGATCGCGAGATAAAACTCGGTCGCTGCCGGCAGATTGCGCACCGGCAGATTGAGGAAGAGCATCTGGGTCATCGGGTTGGACCTCCAATTCATTGACGGGTACTAGTCAGTCTAGTACTGTGGCGATGACTATCATGCGGGAACGGTACCGTCTAGTACCGATCGAGAGGCGCTATGGAAATTACCGTTGAGACCAGATCGGCCCGCAAGGATCGTGAGATCATCGAGGCGGCGACCGCCGCGTTCATCGCCAAGGGCTACGATGGGACCAGCATGGAGGAGATCGCCACCAGGGCGGGCGCTTCCAAGCAGACCGTCTACAAGCATTTCAAGGACAAGGAGACGCTTTTCAGCGAAGTTGTGGAGTCCACCGCTTCCCAGACCAACGACGTTGTCGAGTCCGTGACGATGCTGCTTTCCGAGGCGAAGTTCCTGGAGGGCGGCCTGCAGCAGCTTGCCCGGCGATTGACCACCACGCTGATGAACGACGAGTTGCTGAGGCTCCGGCGTCTGATTATCGCCAATGCCGATCGGATGCCGCAGCTTGGCCGCAGCTGGTACGACAAAGGCTTTGAGCGCATGCTTGTCTCGGTGGGGGGGTGCTTTCAAAAGCTCACCAGCCGAGGCCTGTTGCAAACCCCTGATCCCCGTTTGGCGGCCAGCCATTTCTTTGGGATGCTGCTTTGGATCCCGATGAACGAAGCCATGTTCACCGGAAGCAACCCGCGCTCGAAAGCCGACCTCGAGCGCCATGCCGATGCCTCGGTCGAAGCGTTCCTTGCCGCCTATGGGGTGCGCTCGAAGTAGTCGCGCTGCCCGGCGCGATCTGCGCAGCACAACGAGCCGCGTTACTTCGCTTGGTATCTCGACGCGGTCAGCCGGCCTGAGTCGGTTAAACAGCGCGTACCCGTCTCGCGCCGAAGATCGACCACGCAGCCGTCATCAGCGCCGCGGTCGTGGCCAGGACGACGGCCAGGCTCGGCAGATGGAAGAACATGTCCCGCCATCTGGGCTCGACGACCGCGCCGGTGCTGAAGGCCTCGCCGCTATACTGGCACAGGATCCAGGACGCGCCGCCGCGCACCATGTCGGCATCGATGTCTGAGATCAGCGCCTTGGCCTGACGCGTGGCCGCCGGCATCGTCGCCATATAGGTCAGCAGCGCCTTGGCAGTGGCGAGATAGGCATGGCTGCATTCGTTGAAGGGGCTTTCCTCGTCGCCGAGGCTTCCCGGCATCAGGCCCCAGAGGCAGTAGGTGTATTGCAAATTGCCGTGATTGTAGAGCCGCCGGAAGGTCGGGTCGGTCACGGTCTGGCGCTGGGCAAGATCGATGATTTCACCACGGTAGCGCGCGATCACCGCCATCTGGCCATGCGTGAGGCTGGGGATCTGGATGCCCGGGGGAGGCGGGGCCGAGGATCCGCTATGCGCCTCGGCCGGAATGGCGATCAGAAGCGACCGCCAGATCGTCAAAAGGAAAATGGCCGCCAGGGCAAACAACCGTGGCGGCCGATGCATCGGAATTCAGGCGTAGCGGCGGGCAGGGCCGCGCTGGTCGCGCACCGCGACCACGCGCTCGGCAACCGCGCCGAAGCCGAGCCCGACGACGGTCCAGAGCACGAGCTGGATGCCGAGCGAGGCGACGCGGAACTGCCACAGCACCGTCGCCGAGAAGCTCTCCGGCACCTCATTGATGTCGGGAAGTGCTGCCTTCACCAGAGCGAAGACCACCAGGAAGGCGAGCCCTGCCACGATCGAAGCGTTCCAGGCGCCGAGCCGGTTCCACAGCCGCTGCGCCAGCCCGGCCGCCGCCACCATCGCCGCGATCGAGATCACGATCATGATGAAGAACAGTTCCGTGCGGTAGGCGATGGTCTCGGGGTTGCCGACGGCCGGCGGGTTCGCCGGATATTTGAGGCTGGGCACCACGATCACGGCCAGGAAGCCGAGCAGCGCCAGTAGCGCCGAGGTCCCGCGCGGCCCAAGCGAGCCCAGGCGGCCATAGGCATAGGCAAAGACCAGCGAGAACAGCCCGCCGAGCGCCGCGCCATAGACCAGCACGCCGGTAGCAAGGCCGATGCCGGCCTGCGTGGCGCGGCTGACCATCTCAGGCTCCGGCGCTTCGCCGGCGGCCTGGGCCTGCTGTTCCTCGAAGGCGATCGCCTTGTCGACCTGCGGCTCGCCATAGACGCGCGCGAAGGCAAACGCCAGAATCCCAGCGACCAACCCGACAAGCATGCCGCGCAGCAAAAGTTTTCCGACCATGTCAGCAGCCTTTCAAACAATCCGACGGAAAAACGCATAGCGATTTTCCGTCGGAATTGCGTTAGACCAAACCTTAGGACGGTTCAGCGATGCCGAACCGCTTTAGTGGCAGGGGAAGCCGAGCAGGTGGCGGCCGTCATGCACGAATTCGTGCACCGCCGTGCCGCGGATAAGCGACGTCGCGCCTTCTTCCGCGCCGACGAAATAGATCATCAGCATCAGCATCAGGCCGGCGAAGATTGCCCAGGGCAGAAGCTCGCGGACCGGAATAGCAACCGGACCGTAGCTGGGGGCGAAGGTGGTGTCGGACATATTGACCTCCCGTGGGATACTGCGTCCCGTTGATCGAACAAATGCTGCGGAATAAGGCCTGACTTTCGGCTGGTGCCGATCACAGTGGCGCGACCGTGCCGGACTCGCACCGGCTTCCAATCCCGTATAGCGCTAAAACACTTGTCAGCACTTCGTTCGCCTGTCAACGACATGTAATGGCCAACAGGCTTCGCGCGGCCGAAATTTCACTGGACCACGGAGTTTTGGGATGCTCGCCCGCCTGACGATGATTGCAAGCGGTGCGACGCAGGCCACGCGCAAGGGTCGCTTTCCGAACGACGAGGCGCCGGAGCCGCGGGCTCTCGATCGCGCCGGCGCACTGGCCGCTTCGCTGCGCCGCGCCGACCGCGTCTGGACGAGCCCGGCGCTTGCCGCGCGGCAGACCGCTGAGGCACTCGGCCTTGACGCGACGGTCGAGCCGCTGCTTGGCGAGCAGGATTTCGGACGCTGGGCCGGCAAGGGCTTCGAGGAGGTGCAGGTCGAGGACCCGGAAGGCATGGCGGCCTGGTTCGCGGATATGGACGCAGCACCCCATGGCGGTGAGTCGCTTGCCGCCGTCGCCCGGCGGGGTGCCGCGCTGATGGAGCGCCTGGCCTCCGAGAGCGGCCACACCATCGCGCTCACCCATCCCGTGCCGATCCGCGCCGCCATGGTGCATGTGTTGGGCGCGCCGCTTTCCTCGGTCTGGAAGATCGACATCGAGCCGCTGTCGCTCACCGAGTTCCGCGGCGACGGACGCCGCTGGGTGCTGCACGCCAGCGGGGTCGTTGTCGGCACGAAATAGCGCTGGGATCCTCCACCTGCCGACCAGCGGCAGCAGGCCAGGCCGAGCTTCGCCGTTTCAGTGATCGCTAACGGAACGGAAACGCCTCGCGGTTATTATACTGGTTCGTGGCGAGGAGAACTTTTGCCTGAGGAGCCCGCCGGATATGGCCGACTATCCCGAGACCGAGCGTCGTCTTCATGCGCGCGAATTCGTGCTCAAGGAAGCCACGATCATTGCCGCCGGCGTCAGGATCGGCTGCTCGGTCAGAAACCAGCACGAGCAGGGCGCTGAATTGCGCGTCGCCCCCGATGCGAAAATCCCGGACCGCTTCCTGCTCGAGGTTCCGGCCGACGATATGGTCTATCGCGCTTTGGTGCGGTGGCGGCGCAACGAC
This sequence comes from Mesorhizobium sp. CNPSo 4661, assembly GCF_057784215.1. Classification (NCBI taxonomy): domain Bacteria; kingdom Pseudomonadati; phylum Pseudomonadota; class Alphaproteobacteria; order Hyphomicrobiales; family Phyllobacteriaceae; genus Mesorhizobium; species Mesorhizobium sp. CNPSo 4661. The sequence continues at coordinate 45,381 of NZ_JBWGIO010000008.1, forward strand.
CGCGTCGGCGTGGCGCTCTACAGCAACGCGCCGAAGGACTGACGCGCGGCCGTCCCCAATTCACCACTTGATCCTGCCCCAGGCGGCGTGCAACCCGGTACACATGGAACGCAACCGGCGCGCGCGCGTTCATTGCCGGATCAACAGGGATTTGCGAATGAGCAGGACAGCCGTTTGGGTGGCGCTGATCGCCATCGTTCTCGTGGGCCTTTACCTGTTGCAGGCCAACGGCATGATCAGATTCTAGCAGCGTCGCGCGACCGTCGCAGGATCAACAGCAGCGGCTCGCGCCGCAGCAAGGCTGGCTTGCTGCCGCCGCCTGTTGCTTGAGCCAGCGGTCACGCGGCTTGCAGCTTGACGGTCGTGGCGACAGCTCCACCTCGACGGCCCCGCCGACGAGGCTCGGCTGGGCCGCCCGGTGCAGTTCCATCGGGCGCACGCCGTCGCTGACCTCGAAGGTCAGCTTCGCAGCCTGATCGAGCGCGACATGGTCCGCCACCTTGCGGATGATCGCTGCGAACTTGCCGGCCGGCATGTGGACCGGCCCGCCTTCGTCCACGTCCCATAGCTGGACGAAGATTTCCGACCATGATTCCGGATTCGCCTCGCAATCCAGCGCCGAGAACTGTCCCGCTTTCACCTCGGTGACATGGTAGCCCGGCTTTACCGGCCGCCCGTCATAGCGGAACACCAACGGCCTGTCCTTGTGATCGGCCAGTGCCATCAGCAGGTCGCCGATGGTCAGGTCGGATGGATCCGTCGGAGCGACGTTTTTCCGATTGTCAGAAGAGAGCATGTCGGCTATTCCTCATTTCAATATTTCAAGGATTATTGAAACGTGGATGAACGTCAAGCCCTGATCGCCTTTGGCGCGCTGTCGCAGGAAACGCGCCTGCGCCTGCTGCGCCTGCTGGTCGTTGCCGGACCGGAAGGTATTGCCGCCGGTTCGCTCGCCGAAAAAGTCGAGGTCTCGCCTTCCAATGTCAGCTTCCACCTCAAGGAACTGGAGCGTGCCGGCCTCGTGACCGCGCGACGTGATGCCCGCTCGATCGTCTACAGCGCCGAATACGACGCGCTGTCCGGGCTGATCCGTTTCCTCATGGAGGATTGCTGCTCGGGTCGCCCGGAAATCTGCGCACCGGCGCTTGCCGCCCCTTGCTGCCGGCCGGGCGAGAGGAGCCGGCAATGACCGCCGCACCCGTTGCCCGGCCGAAGGCCAGCCGATGAATGCCTTCGATCTCTCGCGCCGGTTCGTGGCTGAAGCGCTGGGCACCGGCTTGCTGGTGGCGACAGTCGTCGGCTCCGGTATCATGGCCGAGACCCTGACGCATGACACGGCGCTGGCGCTGCTTGGCAACACGTTGGCAACCGGCGCTATGCTGGTGGTGTTGATCACCATCCTCGGGCCGATCTCCGGCGCGCATTTCAATCCGGCCGTTTCGCTGGTGCTCTGCCTCAACCGGTCGCTGCCAGCCCGCGATCTTCCCGCCTATCTCGTCGCGCAGCTCGCCGGCGGCATTGCCGGCACGATCGCTGCGCATCTCATGTTCGCCCTGCCGATGCTGGAGGTCGCAACGAAGATGCGCGCCGGGCCGGCACAATGGTTCTCCGAAGGCGTCGCGACATTTGGGCTGGTCGCCACCATCCTTGCCGGACTGCGCTTCGATCTCAAGGCCGTGCCCTGGCTAGTCGGCCTCTACATTACCGCCGCCTACTGGTTCACCGCTTCGACGTCCTTCGCCAATCCGGCCGTCGCCCTGGCGCGTTCGCTGACCAACACGTTTTCCGGCATCAGGCCGCTCGATCTGCCCGGCTTCGTCGTCGCCGAACTGCTCGGCGCCTTGATCGCGCTGGCGCTGATGGGTTGGCTGCTGCGGCCCAGGATCATCCAGCAACCTTCGAAAGCAGAGCCATGACGGTCACCATCTATCACAACCCTGACTGCGGCACCTCCCGCAACACGCTCGCCATGATCCGCGCCAGCGGCGAAGACCCCGTCGTGATCGAATATCTGAAGACGCCGCCGGACCGCGAAAGGCTGCTCGAACTGATCGGCGCGATGGGCATAACTCCGCGCGAACTGTTGCGGGAGAAGGGAACGCCTTACGCCGCCCTCGGCCTTGCCGACCCGAAATGGAGCGACGACGAGCTGGTCGATTTCATGCTCGCCCATCCGATCCTCATCAATCGACCCATCGTCGAGACGCCGAAGGGCACAAAACTCTGCCGGCCGTCGGAGGCGGTGCTCCCGCTGCTCGACAATCCGGTGCGCGAATTCGTCAAGGAGGATGGCGAGAAGGTCTACACGCCAGCTACCTGAAAACAGGGCTAGGGCGTTAGATGCTTCATGAAATAGATCGAGGCTCTTGGCTTGCCGAACGGGTCTACGAAATGATGCGGCACGACGCCGACTTCCCGCCAATTCATCCGCCGATAGAGCCGCTCGCTCGCTCCGCCTTCGGCGGTGTCGAGAAGGAGCAGGGAGCGCTTTCTCTTCCTTGCCTCGTCTTCGACGGATGCCATGAGCGCGGAACCGATGCCTTGCCGTTGAAAATCTCGATGCACGAGAAGCATGTAGACCTCCGCCCGGTGCAGCGCATTCGGCTCCGGCGACAGATAGAGCTGGACGGTGCCGACCAGCTTGTCCTCGAGATAGGCGCAGATGAGCAGGCGCTCTCCTTCCGCCACGGAGCTGAAGACCTCTTGCCAATAGGACTGCGCCTGTTCGGCGCTGAACGGCAGGACGAAGCCGACAAGCGCCCCGTCCTCGATGCTCTGCATCAATATCTCGGCGAGGGAGCCGATCTGGGCCTTTGCCTCTGCCTCGTCGATCACCGCGATACGCATGTGCTCTCCCATTTGAGCTCGACAGATAATGGGCTTTGAGCGATCCGTGAAGGCCGAAGCGCCTGTTTCGACCGCGCGCAATCGCCATGGCCTCGTTTCCGCCCTCGGCATCACGCAGATTCTCGCCTGGGGATCGTCCTACTACCTGCCCGCGGTGCTTGCCGCACCGATTGCCAGGGATACCGGTTGGTCGCTCGCCTCGGTCGTCGCCGGCCTATCCTGCGGGCTCCTGCTTGCCGGACTTGCGTCTCCCGTCACCGGGCGGTTGATCCAGCGCCATGGTGGCCGGCCGGTGCTTGCCGCGAGCTCGTTGCTGCTGGCGGCCGCGCATTTGTTGCTGGCGACGGCAACCGCTTATCCCGTTTACCTGATTGCCTGGCTGCTCATGGGGCTGGGCATGTCGAGCGGCCTCTACGATGCCGGCTTCGCCACGCTGGGTCGGCTCTATGGACAAGGCGCGCGTGGCGCCATCACCAACCTGACGCTGTTCGGCGGCTTCGCCAGCACCGTCTGCTGGCCGCTCAGCGCCTTCCTTGTCGGGCATGGCGGCTGGCGCAACGCCTGCCTTGCCTATGCCGCGATCCATCTGGTGATCTGTCTGCCGCTCCATCTCTGGATGATACCGGCGCCCCCGGCCGCCGCGCCCGCGCCGATGAAAGACAGGCCGAACGAGGCCTCGGCTTCGGGCAGGACGCGGGCACGCTTCATTCTCCTGGCTTCGATCCAGACATTGGCCGCGATCATCGCCTCGATGCTTTCCGTCCACCTGCTGACGCTGCTGCAATTGCGCGGCGTGGGCCTGGCAGCCGCCGTCGGCCTCGGCGCCTTGATCGGCCCGTCACAGGTCGGCGCGCGCGTGGCGGAACTGCTCATCGGCCGCAACCGGCATCATCCGATCTGGACAATGCTGACATCCGTATCGCTGCTTGCCGCCGGCATCTGGCTGCTCCTGGCGAGCCAGACATTCGTTGCTCTCGCGTTGATCCTCTATGGCGCGGGCAACGGCATCCATACGATCGCGCGCGGCGCGCTGCCGCTGGTGCTGTTCGATCCACACCAATACGCCGCGCTGATGGGCAAGCTCGCAACGCCGAGCCTGATCGCCCAGGCGGCGGCGCCCTCGATCGGAGCGCTGCTTTTGGGCGCGGGCGGCGGCAATCTCGTCCTGATCGCGCTCGCGGCTGCCGCCACCGTCAATGTGGGGCTCTGTGCCGGTCTGATGGCGGCAGTGCGCCGATGACCAAGTCCGCCTGCCCACCCGCCGGCGCCCCGTTGAGCGCGGGCGGATGCAGCCCGCGGGGCTGGCAAGACGCCACGACGAAGAAATGCTCGGTGGTTTCCACCAAGCCGGACGGCAAGAAAATTGACCGATGCCGGGACGAAAGCCTACACGTCCCAGGCCAATGCCGAAAAGGCGCTGAAGCTGCTCAAAGACTGCAAAGTAAGCTTGCCGCTTTGAAAACTTTCTCCCGCTCCGGCTTGCCGGAGCGGGCTTTTCTCCGCCGGGATCGCTTCGGCAAGATATCATCGGCGCACGGTCGGCCGGGGCCCATCGGCTCCGCCTACTTGTCCGTCGCCAGCGTCTCGTTGAGCACGGCGGCCAGGTGCAGGCCGCCGAGCGCGAGCTGCTCGACCGCCACCGGCGAGAACTGGTCGAAATAGGCCTGGTCAAGGATCGCCGCGTGCGGATTGTCGGACTTGATCGTCGTGCCCTTGGGCAGCGCGCGATAGGCGTCTTCCGCTTTCTCATGGCATTCGGTCAGCCATTTCTCCGGCGTCTGGTCGGCCACCGGCATGGCGGGCAGATGCGGGATGACGTCGGTTTCGAGGTCGAGCGCGACCTTGCCCCAGTCGTAGTATTTGAACAGGATGAGGCTTGAATCCCACACCGCGTGGAACGTCGTAAGGTCGCGGTAGGTCGAGCCGTCCGGCTTCGGCCGGTAAACGTTGAAACTCACCGTCAGCGTGTTGCCGCCCTGGTCGCCCTGGCTGCCATCCAGGCGCTCGACGCAATGCAGCGGCTGCGACAGATCGCCGACCAGATGGATGACGAAGGCCAACGCCTGCCAGCGCTCCTCGTCGCTCTTTGCCGGATCGGCCAGGATCTTCTCCTGCGCTGGCAGCGCCCGCATCAGGCAGAAGCCGAAACTCGTATTGTCCTTGCAGTCGCGCGCCGGATCATAGGCGGTGGCGCTGGCGCTCGCGTCGCCGGGTTTGGAGGCCAGCGGAATGTCGATGAAATGCCAGTTCGACGTCTCCTTGTGATTGTCGGCGCGATAGTCGTCGGCCCAGCTTGCCACCGAGGCCAGCGAGACGGTGGCCGGCGGCTTGAGCTTCAGGTGCGAGCGCAAAAGCTGCTCGATGACGTCATAGGCGTTCCGGCTGAGCCTGTGCTGCGCGATCTCGGCGATCACCGCATGCCCCTCCTGGCCCCAGGCCAGCGCCTGGCCGCAAATCGCCAGGCTCGTCGACATTGCCGCCAGGGAAAATGCCGCCGCAGCTTTCCACCGCATCGCCTTGCCTCCTCCAGGGTTCGATCCGTGAAGTACAATAGAGGCCTGTGACACGGACATGAACAATCTCACGGACGCAAGATTTTGCGACGCAGGAGGCAATCTGCTTTGACGCTCGTCAGGCGCCAAAATGTGCCGCGTAGCGCAAAAAACGACCCGGCAAATTGCCGGGCCGGTCTTCTGAACACTCACGATCGCGAAGCTTCGTCAGTCGCGATGCTCCGGCATCGCCTTGAGTTGATCCTTCGTCCAGCTTGTGACGGCATGCACGTCGCCGTCCTCGTCGCGCATGAAATCGAGTTGGCTGGCGGTGACGGCCACCGGCTTGGCACCGATGCCGAGGAAGCCGCCGACATCGATGACGACCTGGCTGCCGTGCAGGTGGTCGACCGAGCCGATCTTCTCGTCATCCGGGCCGTAGATGGTGGCGCCTTCGAGGATGTCGGGCGTGAGCTCTGCGTTGGTCAGTCTTACGTGGCTGGTGTGGTCCATGGCGCATCTCCTGTGGTTGTACAGGGATGAACCTCTTTTCGGGCTCCGGGTTCCGGCGACGGAGCGAAAAGCGGGGCGCTGCTCAGCGAAGCGCCGCCCAGCCTGTCACGAGGATGAGGACAAGCGTGACCAGCGCTCCGGAGACATAGAGGATCGTCCTGACGCTGCCCCCCTTGGCCGCGTTCCCGCCGCGCAGGTAGATGATCATGTGGACGAGGCGTATCGCCACGTGCGCCCAGACCAGCACGGCCAGCGTCAGCGGCCCGACGCCGACCATCATCGCCAGCACCACGGGCACGACAAAGGGGGCCAGCGCCTCGACCGAGTTCATGTGGACGCGGTCGATCCTGTAGAGCGGGTTGTCGTCATCCGCCGGGATCACCGGTCCCGAAAGCTTGCCCGCAAATCCCTTGGACGAGCCGGAATGGACCGCCAGCGCCACCGACAGGAGACAGAGCGCAAGCACGCCGAGGGTGCTCAACCAATAGGCTTCCATTCTTTGCGCTCCTCGATCGCTGCCGTGCGGGCCATACCCCTCGAGCACGGCGCTGCCGTCACCCCGCCCGGAGAAAAAGCGCCTGGAACCGCTGCAGGTAGAGCGGCCAGCCCTGATCGCTGTCGACCCCGCCGCGCACGCTTTCCCAGCCCTGGCCGTGGCGCTCGATATGGCGGTGCTCGATTTCGACCCGGGTGCGGTTTTCCGCCTCGGCGGTGAAGCGGACCTCCCACTCGCTTGTCCTGGCGAGGTCGGTCTCGATCTGCCAGCGCGGGTTGATGTCCCAGCTCAGAAGCAGCCGGTTGGGCGGCTCGTAGGCCAGCACGCGGGCGAAGCGGCATTCGCTACCGTCGACGCCGCGGTCGTAGACGTGGCCGCCGACGCGCGGCTCGAAGATCGTTTCCGCGATCGGGACGGCAAGCAGATTGTGCTCGCGCGGCTTGAAGCTGCCGAAATCCTCGGTGAACACCTTGAAGGCGCGCGCGATCGGCGCCTCGACGACGACCGAATGTTTTACGGGAGCAGGCGCCGGTTGCTTGATCATGTCTCGTCCTTTGTCGGTTGCTCGACGGTCAGCTTGTATGCAGCGAGCGTCTTCATCCAGAACTGGTCGATCTCCGCGCGAAACGCCGCGAGCCCATCCGGATCGATCCGGTAGATGCGCTCCTTGCCCGAGCGCGTTTCGGCCACCAGTCCGGCATCCTTGAGAACCTTCAGGTGCTGCGAGACCGCCGGCCGCGTCACGGGCAACGCACTAGCCAGCCCGCTGACCGAACTGGGTCGGTTGACCAGCAGTTCAAAGATCGTGCGCCGTGTCGGATCGCCGAGTGCTGCCCAGTATTTCGCGTTAGTGGCCACTAACGCGAAGCTAAGGCGCGATGATTGTCCTGTCAACCCGGATTGGGAGCGCACGCGCGTAGCCGCCAAGGAAGTGCCTGGGGCATGCCAGTCGTTCTGATCCTGGAACGCAGCCGCGATCAGCTGCGCCGTTTCGCCTTGAGACTCCGCGCCGCCTGCTCGATCGCCGCGCGGTCGTTGCCCAGCCTGTCGAGCAGTTCCTGCGCCTCGTCGCCCGAGATGCCGGTGCGCATGGCAAGCGCTTCCACCGTCAGCACGTCCGCGCTGTCGATCTCGCGCGTTTCGGGCAGCGCATCGTCCGCCGTCATCGGCAACGCCGCCTCGCGGTCGATCTCCAACTCGGCCTGCTGCCAGTGCCGTTCGTGATTGCCGAGGATGCCGCCCTCGCGTTGAAAGATCTCATAGGCGCGCTGCCTGATCTTCTCGGTCCGATCGTCGTCCATCACCGTTCCTCCTTGCGTGTCACAAGAACGCAGGACAGGGCGGAACGATCCACGTCGTTCTCGAAGTGATCGACCGGCGCAATCCAGGCCTCCATCGCGCGACTCGCGCGAAGGGTTACGGCCCGTAAATGGCCACCGGCTTGCCGAACATGCCGGGCTCCGGTTTCACGCCCAGCCCCGGCCGCTGCGGCACGGCGATGTGACCTTGCTTGATGACGACCGGGTGCTTCTGGTCGAAATGCCCCTTGATATATTCCTGGGCGATCCAGGCACCTTCCATGCGGCGCGGCTCCGCCGTGGCAGCCAGATGCACGCAGGCCGCCGCGATGATGTCGCCGCCCCAGGCGTCGTCGCAGCTGTGCGGTAGCGAGCGGATGGCGCAAAGATCGCGCACCGTGGTCATCTTGGTGAGCCCGCCAAGGCGCGTGACCTTGAAGCCGAAGCCGTCGGCGATGCCGAGCGAGATTGCCCGCAGCACCGCATTCTGATCCTCGGTGCTCTCGTCGAGATAGACCGGATGCGTCACGCGGCCCTTCAGCGTCGCGATCTCGTCCATCGTGTTGCAGGGCTGTTCGAAGACGAATGGGATCGCCTGGCAGAGCCGGTCGAGATGGATCGCGGCGGCGACCGTCAGGCCCCGGTTGCCGTCGACGGCGATGCGCGCTCTGTAGCCGACCGCTTCCCAGACCTTGTGGACGACGGCCACGTCCTCTTCGAGATTGCGCCCGCCGATCTTCACCTGCAGGCGCGGATAGCCGGCCTTCACCTTGTCGGCGGCGATTTTTGCCGTCTCGTCCGGCGGGCCGACGATCAGCGAATAATAGGTGGGCACGCGGTCGGTCAGCGCGCCGCCCAAAAGCGTCGAGACCGGCACGCCAAGCTTTTGTCCAAGCAGGTCGAGGAAGGCCATGTCGAAGGCGGCCTTGGCATAGCCGTGGCCGTTGAGCCGCTCGTCCATCTGCTTCGCCAGCAGCCTGATCGAGGCGATCTCCAAGCCGATGAGGCCGGGCGCGATTTCGGCGATCGCGGCGCGGGCGCCGAGCGCATGATGCGGCTGGTAGACCGGGCCGATCGGGCAGGTCTCGCCCCAGCCGGCGAAACCGTCATCGGTGACGATTTCGACCAGCGTCGAGTCCAGCGCCTCGACATCGGCGCTGGCCATGCGGTAGACGCCGTTCTTGACCGGCAGTTGTGCCGAATAGACGTTGATCCGATCGATGCGCATACCCGGCTCCCATCAAGGAATGCATGGACGACGGGGCCTCAAGCGGGCCCGTCTTACATCCGCGCCCTGGCCGAGGTCGGATCGTAGGGCGAATCCGCCACGACCTCCGCGACCTTCCAGTCGCCGAGGATCGCGACATCGAGCTTCGTACCGGGTTTCGAAAAACGCTCCGGCAGCAGCGCCAGCGCCACGTCATGCCCCAGCGCATAGCCATAGCCGCCGGACGTGATGCGGCCGACCAGTTTGCCGTCGCTGTAGAGCCCCTCATTGGCGAACGTGCTGGCGCCGTCGGTGTCGATCCTGAGCGTGACCGACCGGCGCTGGTCGTTGCGCTCCTTGTATTTCAGAACCGCGTCGCGCCCGACGAAGTCGCCCTTGTCGAGGCGGATGAAGCGCTCCAGCCCGCTCTCCAGCGCGTTGAGCTCCGGGTTCATGTCGCGATACATGGCACGATAGGATTTTTCGAGCCGAAGCGACTCCAGCGCGTGCAGCCCGACCAGCCGCATGCCGTGCTTCTCGCCCTGCTTCAGGATCGCATCCAGCAACTGCCGCTGATAGGGCAGGGGGTGGTAGAGCTCCCAGCCGAGCTCGCCTTCATAATTGACGCGCAGCAGCCGCACGTCGCTGGCGAGAGCCACACTGCCGGTCTTCACGCCGAACCAGGGGAAGCTCTCGTTCGAAAGGTCGATCTCGGTCAGCGGCTGCAGCACTTCGCGCGCCTTGGGGCCAACGACGGTGAAACACCCGCGATCGTTGGTGACGTTCTTCAAGGCCACGCTGCCGTCGGCTGGCAGCAGTCTGGAAAGATCGTCGAAATTCCAGCGCTCGGCGCGCGGCGTCGAGATCAGGTAGAACAGGTCCTCGCTGAGACGCGCGACCATATATTCCGCCTGAACGCCGCCGCTCGCCGTGAGCTGATGCGCCAGCGTCAGCTTGCCGACCGCGGGAAGGCGGTTGGCGATGATCCTGTCCAGCCAGGCGGTCGCGCCTGGTCCCGACACCTCGAACTTGGTCATCGGCGTCATCTCGACCAGGCCGACGGCATTGCGCACGGCGAGCACCTCCTCGCCGACAAGGTTCCCCTTCTGCGTCCAGCGCCAGCTGTACTGGTCCTTGGCCTCGACCCCGTCGCGCGCGAACCAGTTGGGCATCTCCCATCCGTTGAGCACGCCCCAGACCGCGCCCAGTTCCGTCAATCGGTCATAGGAAGGCGCGGTCTTCTGCGGCCGCCCGGCGGGCATGTCCTGCCCGGGATATTTCTGCTCGGCATGCGTGCCCCAGGCCTCGCGCACCTTCTCGCGTGTCCAGGCCTTGTTGGCGTAGTCGCCGAAGCGGCGCGGGTCGAGGTCGGAGACATCGAGGCTGTTGCCGCCCTCGACGATCCGCTCCGACAGGTAATAGCCGATCGTGCCGCCCCACAGGATGCCGCCCGGCACGCCTTCGGCCAGCCACACATTGGGCAATCCCCAGGCCGGCCCCATCAGAGGCAATTCGTCCGCCGTCATCTGGAAAGGGCCGCGCACATTGGCCTTGATGCCGACGCGCCCGAGCGCCGGGATCAGTTGCAGTGCCTGTTCCCAGTTCCACGACACCGCCTCGAAATCCTCTTCCAGCAGATCGGCGCCGAACCAGGAGGGCACGCCGTCCTCGGCGAACAACTTGAGGTGCTCGGTGCGTTCGTAGGGTCCGAACATCAGCCCGTCGCCTTCCTCGCGCAGATATCCCTCAAAACCCTCGTCGCGCAGGATCGGCATTTCGGGCCGGCCAGCGCGCTTGCGCTCCACCACCTCGGGCACCGCTTCGGTGATCCAGTACTGGTGCAGGATCGGGATCGCCGGGATGTCGAGGCCGAGCAGCGCGCCGGTCTGGCGCGCGTAGTTGCCGGTGGCGCAGATTACATGCTCGCAGATGATGTCGCCCTGGCTCGTCTGCACCAGCCACTCGCCGCCCGGCGTCCGCTTGAAGCCGGTCACCTCGGTGTTGAGGTAGACTTTTGCGCCAAGATCCCGCGCGCCCCTGGCCATGGCATTGGTCACGTCGGCCGGCGCGATATGGCCGTCATCGGGATGGTAGAGCGCGCCAAGCATCTCTTTGTTGTCGAGCAGCGGCCAGAGTTTTCGCGCTTCGTCGGGCGTCAGCAATTGCGCCCGCATGCCCTGCACCTCGGCGACGCTCATATAGCTCTTGTATTCGTCGAGCCGGTCGCGCGAATTGGCGATGCGCAACTGCCCGCATTTGTGCCAGCCGACCGGCTGCCCGGTCTCGGCCTCGAGACCTTCATAGATCTCGATCGTCTTGCTGATCATGCGCCCGACATTGATGCTGCGGGCGTAGGACGGAATCAGCCCCGCTGCGTGCCAGGTCGAGCCGGCGGTCAGCTGCGTGCGCTCGAGCAGCGCCACGTCGGTCCAGCCGCGCTTGGCCAGCCCATAAAGGATACCCGCGCCGACGCAGCCGCCGCCTACGATCACCACCCGCGCATGTGTCTGCATCAAATCACCAATCCGACCGTATTGAGAAAACCGCGGTCGAAGCTACAGGCGGCGAAAGGCCGTGTAACGTCTTCAAAAATTAGGGATGACAATAAATTGGGCTTATGCAGCCGCCCTATACAAGACCATGACCTGACGGTGCCTTACTGAGCCTGCCCGTCCTGCGCCGTCTCGTCCTTGAACTCGACTTTGGTGCCCGGCTTGACCATGGCGGCGAGGTCTTCGGCGTCCCAGTTGGTCAGCCGGATGCAGCCATGCGAAAAGGTCGTGCCGATCTTGCCGGGATCGGGCGTGCCATGGATGCCATAGCTGTCGATCGAGAGGTCGATCCAGACTGATCCCACCGGATTGTTCGGCCCCTTGGCGATGGTGAAAGGCCGCTTGCTCTTGACGCCCTTGAAGGCGAATTTCGGATTGTAGTGATAGGTCGGATTGCGCACCACGCGCCTGACCTCCGCCGCGCCGCTCGGCGCCGGCTTTTCCTCGCTGCCGATCGAGGCGGGATAGACCGCGAGCGCTTTGCCTGACGCATCGAGCGCGCGCACCTGGCGGGTGCCCTTGTCGACCTCGACGCTGGCGACGGCCGCGTGGGGACGGCCGCGGCCGACATCAGGCACCACCAGCGTGGTGTCGGCCTTCCTGAAACCGGTTTTGGGATTGAGCAGCCTCAGCAATTGTTCGCTGACATGGAAGCGCTCCGCCAGTTTTTCCCGCGCGTTGCGATAGCCGAGCCGCTTCAGATCCGCCATCCGCTCCATGCGGGCGGGGATGCGCCTGGTGAATGGCCCGCGCACATCCTTGGCCGTGACCTGGTAGTTTGTCAGCACCGGACCGGCGAAAGTCGCCGCCAGCTTGTCCCAGGTCTCCCGCGTGAGCTTGCCGTCGGAGGGCAGTCCGTTCGCCGCCTGGAAGGCCGCGACGGCCTTGGAAAAAATATTGGAAAGGCGGCCGTCGATCAGGCCGGGGGAGAAGCGGGCGCGGTCGAGCAGGATCTGCGCTTTGAGCAGCATCGGATCGGCGCCCTTCGGCTCGCTTTCGCTGAATTGCGCCTGGTTGACCGTGTCGAGGTCAAGCTTGGCTGCCAGTGTCCCGCCGCACGCGAGCGCGAGTGCCAATGCAACGACAACAAGCAGCCTGACCATCGACGTCACTCCAGCACCGCGACAAGAACCTGTCTCTATGACGCGGCACGACCGATGTGGTTCCTGTCGCGGGGAGCGGCACGAAGATCATCACAAGGGTGCGCTTTCTCCCATATACGTTTGAAATTTAAGCTGGAAACCAGTTCCCATGAACGCGGAGAACTGGCATTATTGTGTCAGGGCCTACGCATTTTCTGATTCTATGGCCCCTCGTGCTGGTAACCGGCGGCTCCCCAACGCCCCCCGCCCGTGCCGTCGGTTGCCCTGTTGAGCACTTTCCTGCCTGAATCCAATGGGGCTCCGCCAGCGGCGGTACGTCATCGGCTGGAATCGAGCTTCTGGATGCGCCCCTTGTCCAAGCGGAACACGCCGTCGGTCCCGCCTTGGCTCTCAAAATCAGTCTGAAGCTCATCCCATGTGCCGAGGTATCTGCCGCACTCGGCGCAATGGATCGCCGTTTCGGGTTGAGCATCGGCTGGAATTTGCAAACGGATGGTGCCGCAAAACGGGCATTCCAGTTTGTGGTCCAGATACTCGCCAGCCATGGTTACGCAGCATTGCGCAATCGGCGTGCCGGCGCAAGTCGGCGGGTGTCGGCAAAGGCTGACGCGCCAATTTCATGCGTTCGGCGCGCAAATCAATGCCGTCATGCCGGTCAATCGCCGACCCGCGCGGATGCTTCCGCGATTGCCCGCTCCAGTTCGGCGGGCTCGTATGGCTTCTGCAGGGTGAGTTCGTTTTCGAACGCGCTGGTCAGGCCAGGGGAACCGTAGCCGCTGGCAAACAGGAAAGGGATGCCGCGCCGCCGCAGGATTTCGGCCACCGGGAAGGATGTCGCGCCTGCGAGGTTTATGTCGAGAATGGCAAAGTCCAGATCCGCGTGCTCGGCGAACTTCATGGCCTCGGCCACTTGGGCAAAAGTGCCGGCTACCTGATGCCCCATTTCGGACAGCAGGTCCTCAAGCAGCATGGCGACGAGGAACTCATCCTCGACGATCAGAATCCGCCTTGCGCTCGGTTTCCTCACCCCGCTCTCCAAGCAATTGGTGCCCGGCAGGCAGGGGTGCCACGATCGTGCACACAAGGCCGGTGGACGCGTAATTAACGCCCACGTCGCCTCCAAGTTCCGATGCCAGCGCGCGCTCGATCAGGCGCGAGCCAAAGCCCTTGCGTTTCGGTTTCTCAACCTCGGGACCGCCCGTCTCTTCCCAGTGCAGGACGAGCCGGCGATCGCCCTCGGCGCCCTCGATCCGCCAAACGATAACCACGTGGCCGTCTTTGGACGACAGCGCACCATATTTGGCGGCGTTGGTGCTGAGTTCGTGCAGCGCCATGGAAATTGCCAGCGACGCGCTTGGCGTGAGCCGGACGTCTGGCCCTTCGATCCGGAAGCGGTTTTCTCCGCCGCCATGCGGCTTGACCGTGTCGGCAATGATGTCGCCCAGATTGGCGCTCTGCCAGCTCTCGCGCGTCAATACGTCGTGCGCATTCGCAAGGTTGAGCAGCCGAGAGCTGAATGCTTCGCGCGCTTCGTCCAGCGACGACGCGTGATTCAGCGTCTGGGAGGCGATGGACTGGATCACCGCCATCGTGTTCTTGACGCGGTGGTTGAGCTCGGCCATCAACGTCTTCTTGTGTTGGTCGGCGCGGCGGCGCTCGGTCATGTCGCGCGCGATTGTGGATGCACCTATGGTCTTGCCGGCTGCGTCTTTTATCGGGGATACGGTCAGCGAAACCCAGACGACGCTTCCATCCTTGCGCTGGCGACGCGTTTCGTAATGGTGGATATGCTCGCCTCGCTGGAGGCGGCCCAGAATATCCTCCTCCTCCTCGCGGCGATCCGGCGGCGCCAGCGTCATGATGGACTTGCCGACGATCTCTTCGGGTTCGTAGCCGAACAATCGCCGGGCGCCTTCGTTCCAGCTGGTTATGGTGCCGTCGAGGGTTTTGCTGATGATCGCGTCGTCGGAGGATTCGACGATCGAGGCAAGCTGTTTTGCCACGTCCTCGGCGTGTTGTTTAGCCACGCCCTCGGCACGTTTGCGCTCGGTGATGTCCTCGATGGCGAGCAGGATCAGTTCGTCGCGGCCGCCGCCCTGACCGAGCCTGCGGGCATTGAGCAGCATGTGGCGCCGGCCGATATCACCAAAGCCGTGTTCGACCTCATAGTCGGCGACTTCCCGGTTCTTCGCCAGGACTTCTTCGAGAAGCGTGCGCAGGATGGGAATGTCCCACTGTCCGTTGCCAAGGTCGTAAAGCAGGATGCCCACGGTTTCCTTCGCCGTGACCTTGAACAGATCGTAGAAGGCCGGATTGGCGGACTGGATACGCAACTTGCCGTCGAGGACGAGGAGCGGCTGGCGCACGGCCCCGACAATGGTCTCGGCGTATACTCTGGCCTCGTTCACCGCCATCGCGGCCGCCCGCCGCTCGGTGATGTCGTTGAAAGTGACGACGACGCCGGCAATGCGGTTGTCGCGCGTGCGGTAGGGCAGCATGCGCCGCTGGTACCATCGTCCAGCGTCGCTCGGGACCTCGGCCTCGATGGTGATGAGCCTCTTCAGCACCGTCTCGGCATCCTGCAAGAGATTGTCGTCCGAGAATTTGCGCGCGAAGTGGGCGATCGGCCGGCCGATGTCGGACGCCACCAGATCGAACAGTTCCTTCGTCGCCGGCGCGAACCACTTGATGGCGAGCTTGTCGTCCAGGAACAGTGTCGCGGTTTCCGACCCCGCCAGCAGATTGTTCAGGTCGTTTGTCTTCCATTCCAGCTCCGCGATCTTGTGCTGGAGCTGGCTGTTGACGGTGTTCAGTTCCTCGTTGAAGGACTGCATCTCCTCCTTGGAAGTCTCCAGCTCCTCATTGGTGGACTGAAGTTCCTCGTTCATCGAGGTCGCTTCCTCGTTCGACGCCTTCAGCTCCTCATTGGCGGTCTCCAGATGCTCGATCGTGTTGCGCAACTCGGTGCGCATCGAAGCGAGCTCTTCCTGTAGCGCATGGTCCCCTGCTTTGATCTCCCGTGCATCCTTACGGCGAGCGGGTTGCTTCGGTTTGGCAATCGGCAGCCCCGGGGCGAAACTTACCAGGATGAATTTACTCCCCTGCGGCGAGGCTGGCAGCGGCACCACGGTCATGGTGACGTCTCGCGACGATCCGCTCTGATGCACGCGCCCATGAACCACAACGCTCTTGTCGCCTCTGGTGGCGTCGCGTATCGCCCCGCGAAGCTTCAGGCTCAGTCCATCGCGGGCCATCGCCAAAAGGTCCCTGGTGGGCTCGCCCGGCGGCTGTTCCAGAAAGTCGCGCGTCGTTCCATGGAAGTAGACCACGCGCCCCCTCTGGTCGAGAAGCACGGAAGCCGGGGCATAGCGCTCCAGCAAGGCGCGGCGCGCTATGTCGGCGACCGGTGTCGAGCCTGCTTCTTGTGGCGCGGTCAGCGGCTCGCCCGCCGTTTCTGTCGCGGCCGAACCACGCAGCGGTCGATAGTCGACAAGGTCGTGCCTTGTCGGTCCGATCCGCCGGTATATCCGCCATTTCTTCGATACGGTTTCGAAAAGGTCGTCATGCCGCCCGATCGTCTCGGCATTGCCGAGAAACAGATGCCCATCCGGACGAAGGGCGAAATGACATTGGGCGATGATACGCTGCTGTGCTTCCGGGACGAGATAGATCAGGAAATTACGGCACGAGACGATGTCGAGCCGCGAGAACGGCGGGTCGCGCAAAAAATTATGCTGCGCGAACACCACCATGTCGCGAAGTTCTTTGCTGACCTGAAAAGAGCTGTCGATCCTTTCGAAGAAGCGGCGGACCCGTTCCGGCGGGAAATCGGCCAGCGCGGCCGCCGGGTAGATGCCGTCGCGCGCCTTGCGCAGATTGTCTTCCTGGGCATCCGTGGCGAAAACCTTGACGTCGAAGCGTTTCCCGGCGGCTTCGGCGTGCTCGGTTATCAACATGGCGATGGAATAGGTCTCCTCCCCGGTGGCGCAGGCGGGTACCCAGATCCGTACCGGTCGGCCGTTTTCGCGCTCGGCGACGAGGGGCGCGATCACCAGCTCGCCAAGCGCACGCCATGCCTCGGGATCGCGGAAGAACCCGGTGACGCTGATCATCAGGTCCGCAACAAGGGTGGCCACCTCCTCGGGATTGGCATGCAGTTCTTTCAGGTAGTCGGCGAGCGTCTCGATGTTCCTCAGCCCCATGCGGTGGTGGATGCGCCGTCTGAGCGTGTTGCGCCTGTAGTAGCCGAAATCGTGCCCGTCGCGGGAGCGCACGATATCGAGGACCTGATCGATCGTCGCTTCGCCCAGCGGCGAGACGGACTCGGCCCGATCAGAGGCCGCGACGTAGTCGTGATGGATATAGGCGAGCAGGGTTTCCGGCATCCTCTCCGGCGCCAGCACATGGTCGGCGAGACCGGCGGCGATCGCGCTCCTCGGCATGCCGTCGAACTTTGCCGTTTCCGGCGCCTGCACCAGGCTCATGCCGCCCTCGGCCCTGATCTCTTTCAAGCCCTCGGTGCCGTTGCTTCCTGTGCCCGAAAACACAATGGCGACCGAGCGCTCGCGCTGCTCCGTCGCAATCGAGGCAAACAGGACATCGACCGGGTGCCGCTGGCCGCGCGGCTCCGACGGTTGGGAAACTTCCAGCCTGCCGCCGTTCAGTTTGATCTCGGTAGCGGGGGCGATGACGTAGACATGGTCGGACAGGAGTTGCATGCCGTCCTCAACCTGCGCCACCGGCATTTTGGTATGAGCGCGCAGGATGCGGGCCATCTCGCTTTCCCGTTTCGGGTCGAGATGCAGCACCACGACAAACGCGCAGCCGCTGTCGGCCGGCATCGCGTCGAAGAAACTGCTCAAGGCCTCGATGCCGCCCGCCGAAGCGCCGATGCCGACGACCGGAATAGTCTTGTCTGAAACCCTGTCGGCGGCCTCCTGCATGGCGGCATCGCCTGGCTTCGCCTTCAGGTCGCGGCGCGAGCGGTTTCCTGGTTTGTCTGGTCGCTTTGCCATGGGCGCCCTCACGATGCGACTGCATCATATAACGACGATCGCCACGTTCCCTAAAAAACGCGTCAAACGCTATAGGGGACGCCATTTATCGCATCAAGATCATTGAGTTCCGCTCGGTGACTTCAGCCGGCTCGATCTCCGAAAACAGCCAGTCGCGAAACGCCTTCACCTTGCGCTGGCGGATCGCTTCCGGCGGATAGACCAGATAGAAGCTGGAAACCGCCTTCAGCGCATGGTCGAACGGCCGCACCAGCCGGCCAGTGGCAAGGTCGGCCGATACCAGCATGGTCCGGCCGAGCACCACGCCTTCGCCCTGCACCGCCGATTCCACGGCGAAGGTGGCGGAATCGAAGGTGAGCCCGCTGTTCGGGTCGACGCCTTCGACGCCGGCGCTGGCCAGCCACGCCGCCCAGTCGATGCGGTAGCCGTCGCGGATCAGCGTGTGATGCTTGAGGTCCTGCGGCGTCCTGAGCGGATGCGGCCCCTTCAGAAGCTTCGGGCTGCAGACGGGAAACACTTCCTCGCCGGTGAGGAATTCGGAAGTGAGCCCATGATAGTGGCCGCCGCCATAGCGGATGGCGACGTCGATGCCGTCGCCTCGGAAATTGGTCAGCTTGCCGGTGGTCGAGACGCGCACGTCGATGTCGCCATGCGCGCGGTGAAAACGGTATAGCCTCGGCACCAGCCATTTTCCGGCGAAGCCGTCCGAAGTGCTGACGTTCAGCGTCGAGCCGGAATGGCGCGAGGTCGCTGTTTGCGTCGCCAGCGCCAACTGGTCGAGCGCCTCGCGCACGGCAGCTGCATAAGGCTCGCCGACCGGGGTGAGCCGCACCGAGCGCGTCGCGCGCTCGAACAGCTGCACGCCGAGCTGGTCCTCCAGATGTTTTATCGCCCGGCTGATCGCGCCATGGGTGAGGTTGAGTTCGTCGGCGGCCCTTGAAAAATTCAAATGCCGTGCAGCGGCCTCGAAGGCCGGCAAGGCGTTGAGCGGTGGCAGTCTGCGGGCCATGACGACAAAGCCATTTGTGAGTTATGGTAACAAATACTTGCCAAACTTTGGTTTGTCCGTCGAGCTTTTTCCAGCCAAAAATCCTCACAGAATTTGTGATCAACGCTCACTTAAGATCAAACCTGCGAGGACAATATGGCCACCGTTCATCCCTTCCTCTGGTTCAACCTCGATGCTGAAGCCGCGCGTGATTTTTATCTCTCGGTCTTCAAGAACGGCCGCGCGCTGCAGACCATCGAGTTCACCGATAAGCCGCACGCGATCTTCGACTTCGAGCTCGAAGGACAGCGTTTCACCGCGCTCAACGCCGGCGGCGTGCCGCCCTTCAACGAGCGGATTTCGCTCTACATCGAGACCGAGGACCAGGCCGAGACCGACTACTTCTGGAACGCGCTGACCGCCGGCGGCGGCTCGGAACAGCCTTGCGGCTGGCTGAAGGACAAGTTCGGCGTCTACTGGCAGGTCATTCCCGAACCGGCGCTGCGCCTGATGAACGACCCCGACCGCGTCAAGGCCGACCGGGCGCGGCAGGCCATGTATTCGATGAAGAGGATCATCCTCGCCGACATCGAAGCGGCCCATGCCGGTCGCGCCTGAACTAACCATTCCACAACTGAAGACGGAGAAGACCCATGACCAATCTCACGGGAAAGAAGATCATTGTCGTCGGCGGCAGCTCCGGCATTGGTTTCGGCGTCGCGGCGGCTGCACTGGAGAACGGCGCGGAAGTCGTGATCGTCGGCCGCTCGGCCGACAAGCTGAAGGCCGCCGAGAAGAGGCTGGGCGGGGCAGGGCGCGTGACCGGCATCTCCGCGAACATGGCTAGCGAGACGGACGTTGCCCGCCTGTTCGAGCAAGCCGGCGCCTTCGATCATCTGGTGGCGACGGCCGGCACGCCGCCGCCCAATTATCCGGTCGGCGAGGCCGACATGGATTTCGTGCGCCAATTCGTCGACGGCAAGCTGATCGGCGCGGTTATGCTTGCCAAGCACGCCGCGCGCAAATTGAACGAGGGCGGCTCGATGATCTTCACCTCCGGCATCAACAAGGACCGCCCGCCGGTCCCTGGCGGCTCGGTGGTCGCGGCGGTCGCCGGCTCCTTCACCTACTTCGCCCGCGCACTGGCGCTGGAGCTTGCGCCGACCCGGGTCAACATCGTCTCGCCCGGCTGGGTGGACACCGAGATGTGGGACGAGATCGTCGGCGCGGCCAAGACCGGTTATTTCGGTGAGATGGGCGCCCGCATCCCGGCGGGCAGAATCGCCACACCCGCCGACATCGCGCCAGCCTACCTCTATTTGATGCAGAACGAATTCATGACCGGCGAGACGGTTCATATCGATGGCGGACAAAGGCTGGTTTAGCGGGCAGGGCCGGACCTCGGTTTGAGGACCCGGCCTTTACCTTTTTGCTGTCCACAAGGCCGTTTGCCGGACCTTCGCTAAGCATGGCGCTTCCGGCGGAACGCTAATATACAAGACGCTTGAATGAGCAGCACCTCCGCCTCGTCGAGGAATGCATGCGAAAGATCGTCGTCACAGCCATGTGCCTTGCCGCCGCGACAGGCGCCGACGCCCATGACTGGTACCAAAACAAGGTTGACCCGGTAACCAACTTCAAGTGTTGCGGCGGTACGGATTGCCGCCCCATACCGGAGTCCACGGTGCAGCCCAGGGCCGACGGCGGCTACCTTTACGTGCCCGATGGGTTCAACATTCCGCCGGACCGCGTGCAGGAATCGCCGGACGGCCGCTACCATATCTGCGAGAACCACTACGTCATAACCAACCAGCCCTATTTGCGCTGCTTCTTCGCACCGCGCCTCAAAGTCTCGCGGTTGCTGCCGCGCTGACCGCAGGCTCCTCAGCTTCGGTGCCGAAGCGCCGCGACGATCACCGCCATCGCCGGCGAGAGCTGGCGCCGGCTTGGGTAGTAGAGGTGATAGCCCGGGAAGGGCAGGCTCCAGTCGTCGAGCACGAGCCTCAGCCGGCCCTCGGCCACGTGCCGGCTGACGAGGTCCTCCGGGACATAGGCGATGCCGTAGCCGGCAAGCGCGGCGTCGACCATGGGAAGGGTCGTGTTGAAAGTGAGCTGGCCTTCCACCCGGACGCGGAGCTCGCGGCCTTTCTTCTCGAACTCCCAGGCATAGAGCCCGCCGAACGTCGCCTGCCGCAGGCAGATGCAGTCATGCGCGACCAGATCCTGCGGTGTCTTCGGTACGGGGCGGCGCGAAAAATAGTCCGGCGATGCCACGGCCACCAGCCGCCAGTCGGGGCCGATGCGCACCGCGATCATGTCCTTGTCGACGCTCTCGCCCAGCCGCACGCCGGCGTCGAAGCGTTCCTCGACGATGTTGCGCATGCCGTTGTCGCTGTAGAGCTCGACGCGCAGGTCGGGATAGTCGCACAGCGCCGGCTGCAGCTTCGGCCAGACGATCATCCGCAGCGCGTGGTCCGACAGCGTGATGCGCACCGTGCCGGCGGGCCTGTCGCGGAAGGCCACCAGGCTCGAGAGGTCGGACTCTATGCCTTCGAACCGCGGCACGAGCGACTGGTAGAGCCGCTCGCCCGCTTCCGTCGGCGCCACGCTCCGCGTCGTGCGAGTCAAGAGCCGCACGCCGAGCCGCGCCTCCAATTGCTTGATGGCATGGCTGAGCGTCGATTGCGACGTCCCGAGCTCGGCCGCCGCTCTGGTGAAGCTGCGCTCCCTGGCCACCGTCAGGAACCACATCAGATCCTTCAGATCCTCGCGCTGCATGACGACGCTCCGTTTTGGCCGCCCGCTCGAGCCGCAGCGATCCATGCCTTCGGTCAATTCATATCAAGAATGGATAAGTCCATGCAGATTGCAACGGCTAATCCGGATAGTGCCGGTGATTTATATAGCCGCCAGCGAAATGACTGGAGGGGCCCGACGGCGGGCCGCGGCACATGGATACGACCTACGACAGTCAACTGGTGAAAGCCCAGGAGGCGAAAAAACCAAGCGCCTGGGGAGCGGTGACATGCCTGTCGCTGCTCACCTTCGTGCTGGTGGCGTCGGAGTTCATGCCGGTCAGCCTGCTCACGCCCATCGCCAATGAGCTCGCGATCTCGGAAGGGCAGGCCGGCCAGGCGATCTCCGTCTCGGGCTTCTTCGCGGTCCTCACCAGCCTGTTCGGCAACGCGCTCTTGTCGCGGCTGGACCGGCGCACCGTCATCGTCCTCTACACGGCCATCCTCGTGGTCTCCGGCCTGGCGATCACCTTCGCGCCGAACTATCTCGTCTTCATGCTCGGCCGGGCCCTGATCGGCGTGTCGATCGGCGGCTTCTGGTCCTTGTCCACCGCCATCCTGGCCCGTATCGTGCCTGGCGCCGACCTGCCCAGGGCGATCGCCATGCTGCAAGGCGGGACGGCCTTCGCCTCGGTGATCGCGGCGCCGCTCGGCAGTTTTCTCGGCGGCCTGATCGGCTGGCGCGGTGCGTTCTTCATCGTCGTTCCGATCGGCCTTCTTGCGATCGTCTGGCAGCTTGCCGTCCTGCCCAGAATGCCTGCCGGCGAACAGGCCTCGGTCGGCAAGATGTATCGCCTGCTCGGCAATCGCATATTCGCCATCGGCATGGCCGCCACCACGCTCGCCTTCATGGGGCAGTTCGCGCTTTCCACCTATCTGCGCCCCTTCCTCGAAAACATCACCGGCCTTGAAGTGAACGCACTGTCGATGGTGCTTCTCGGCCTCGGCCTCGCCGGCCTGGTGGGCACGTCGCTGGTCGGCTTCATCCTTCGCACCCATCTCGCAGCCGTGCTGATCGGCCTGCCGACGGCTCTGGCGATCATCGCGCTTTCGCTGATCGCGCTTGGTCCGTCGGCAATCGCGACGGCGTCCCTGCTGATCGCCTGGGGCCTGTTCACGACGCCGGTCCCGGTCGCCTGGAACACCTGGATGACCCGGGTGATCCCCGACGATCTCGAAGCGGGCGGAGGGCTGCAGGTCGCGCTTATCCAGTTCGCCATCACCTTCGGCGCGTTCGCGGGTGGACTGCTGTTCGACAGCACCGGCTGGTGGAGCCCCTTCGCGCTCGGCGCAGTGCTGCTTTTCGGCTCGGCTCTGTTCGCCGTGGCGGCAACGACACCCGGGGGTCGCCATTGACGAAGCGACGACCGATCAGCCGCCGAACGCTGCTGTGCGCCGCGCTCGCAACCGTGGTCCCGGTGAGAGCGGCCAACAGCCAACAGGGTAGGGACCCGGCCAACCAGGAGCCGACCGATATGCGGATCAGGATGACCTTCGACGGTCGTATCATGACGGCCACGCTGTATGACAACCCGTCTGCGCGGGATTTCTTTTCCATGCTGCCGCTCCATCTCACCGTCAGCGACTACGCCCACAATGAAAAGATCGCCTACCTGCCGCGCAAGCTGACCGAGGAGGGCAGCGGTCCGTTCGGCAACGAACAGCCCTACGACCTCTGCTACTTCATGCCGTGGGGCAATCTGGCGATGTTCTACGCCGATTACCGCCATCCCGGGCTGATCAGGCTCGGCCGCTTCGACGAGGGCGAACAGGCGTTGCACGTGCGCGGCGAGTTCCCGCTTCACATAGAACGCATCTGAGGACGCAAAGGAAATCATCATGGACATTCTTCGCGCAGGCAGCAGGCCTTCCGGCAAAGGTCCGGCAAGCTGGTTCACCGGCACGGTGCGGATCGATCCGCTCTTCAATCCTTTCGACGCCGAGCGTGTCCAGGGCGCGCAGGTCACCTTCGAGCCCGGCGCCCGCACCGCCTGGCACACGCACCCGCTGGGCCAGACGCTGATCGTTGTCTCCGGGCTCGGCCGCGTGCAGCGCGAGGGCGGGCCGGTCGAGGAGATCCGGCCCGGCGACGTCGTCTGGTTCGCGCCCGGCGAGAAGCACTGGCATGGCGCGTCGCCCGAAACCGCCATGACCCACATTGCCGTCCAGGAGGCCAAGGA
Source organism: Mesorhizobium sp. CNPSo 4661 (assembly GCF_057784215.1). Classification (NCBI taxonomy): domain Bacteria; kingdom Pseudomonadati; phylum Pseudomonadota; class Alphaproteobacteria; order Hyphomicrobiales; family Phyllobacteriaceae; genus Mesorhizobium; species Mesorhizobium sp. CNPSo 4661. The sequence goes on from NZ_JBWGIO010000008.1 coordinate 68,867, forward strand.
CGGCAAGACCGTGGACTGGCTGGAACATGTCAGCGACGCCGACTACGGCGCCTGACCCGATCGACGAAAGGAAAGCAAAAATGCTCGCAACCGTTCTTCACAAGCCCGGCGACATCCGCTGCGAGGAAGTCGCCGACCCGAAAATCCTGCGACCGACGGACGCCATCATCAAGCTGTCGGCAAGCTGCATCTGCGGCTCGGACCTGTGGCCTTATCGCGGATTGCAGCCGGTGGACGGCCCGCAGCATATGGGCCATGAGTATTGCGGCATCGTCGTCGAGGTTGGCGCGGAGGTGCGCAATGTCCGTCCCGGACAGTTCGTCGTCGGCTCCTTCTGCCTCTCCGACAACACCTGCCCGCATTGCCGCTTCGGCTTCCAGTCGTCCTGCGAGCAGCGCGAGTTCATGAGCGGCGCCCAGGCGCCTTACGCCCGCGTGCCGCTGGCCGACGGCACGCTGGTGGCGACTTCCGAGGTTCCGCCGGCTGAGCTCATCCCTGACTTGCTGGCCGTGTCGGACGTGCTCGGCACAGGCTGGTACGCGGCCGATGCGGCGGAGGTCCGCGAAGGCTCGACGGTCGTGGTCGTCGGCGACGGCGCCGTCGGCCTGATGGGCGTGCTCGCGGCCAGGGAGATGGGTGCCGGGCGCATCATCGCCATGAGCCGCCATGCGAGCCGCCAGAAGCTCGCACGCGAATTCGGCGCCACCGATATCGTGGCCGAGCGCGGCGAGGAGGGCATTGCGCGCATCAAGGAACTGACCAAGGGGATCGGCGCGGACTCGGTGCTGGAATGCGTCGGCACCGGAGAATCCTTCGACCAGGCGCTGGCCTGCTCGCGGCCCGGCGGCACGATCGGCTATGTCGGCGTGCCGCATGGCGTGAGCTTCGACGGCCAGAAACTGTTCTTCGGCCAGAAGCGCATGCTGGGCGGCCCGGCGCCGGTGCGCCGCTTCCTGCCCGACCTGATGGAGCGCGTGCTGCAAGGCCGCATCAAGCCCGGCAAGGTCTTCGACCTGAAGCTGCCACTTGCGGAAGTGGCGGAAGGCTACCGCGCCATGGACGAGCGTCGCGCGATCAAGGTCATGCTTGAGGTTTAGGCGCGCCCTCGCGGTGTCTCAGCGTTCGGGAACCACCGCCCATAGTGTCCTGGCGAAGCCGCGCTTGTCGAGCGCCCATGTCGAGCCCGTCACCACCGCCTTGCCGTTCCGGCATTTATACGCATAGACGGCGTCGTGGCCGGTCGCGAAGGCCGGCACGACGTCTTCGTTCGGACTGGTCTTGCAGAATTCGTCGGCGCCCGGATTGTCGCGCTGGGCGTTCATCTTGGCGCAGGGCAGGTTGGCCCCGACGAAACAGGCCAGCAGCTTGCCGTTCATGCAGCGGTAGCTGGCCTGTGTCTGCAGCTCGGACTCCTGCGGTGTGCCGTTGGCGTCCGGAAACAGCTTCTTGAACGCCTTGACGGTGCCATCGTAGAGCTCATGTGAATAGGGGCGGACCGTGTCGTCGTTCTTCACTTGGCGGCAGAGCTTGTGGAGGTCCGTCGCAGGCGCGGCCTTAGCCGTCGCAGGCGCGGCCTTAGCCGTCGCAGGCGCGGCTATGGCGCCTGCGGCGGCGACAAGGAACATGAGCAGCGCCGGCACAAGAAAGCTGGTTGTCGAAAGGCGAAATGCGGTCATGGAGACCTCCTTGCGCTGACGGCAGCAAAACCCTCGGAAAACCGTTAGACGATACGGGGATTGCAGGAAGCGGCAAGGATGGCACAACTCACCGACAAACAGGAGCCTCTCACCTTCCGCTTCGCCGATGACGGGCTGGTGCCCAATCATCCGCGCTGGCCGATGCTCGTCTATCCCGGCGCGGTGATATTGCCGGACGAGGTCGACCCGGCTGCCGTCTTCGAGGATATTTTCGGCTCGAATGGCTGGGGCGACAGCTGGCGCAACGGCATCTACGGCTTCGTCCACTACCACTCGCGCATCCACGAGGTGCTGGGGATCGCGCGCGGCGCCGCCGAGGTCCGCTTCGGCGGCGACAAGGGCAAGTGCTCGAGGTCAAGGCGGGCGACGTGGCGGTGCTGCCGGCCGGCACGGGTCACCAACGCCTGTCCGCCTCGGCCGACCTTCTGGTGGTCGGCGCCTATCCGCCTTTCGGCACATACGATCTGTGCCGGAGCGCCGAGCAGCACGCGGAGGCGCTGCGCACTATCCCGCAGGTCCCCCGCCCCGACAAGGATCCGGTCCACGGCGGCGATGGTCCGTTGCTCAAGGCATGGAGCGGAGGCTGAAATGCGAAGGATCGTCGCTATCGAGCATCTGACGCTGGACGGCGTCTTCCAGGCGCCGGCGCGTGCCGACGAAGACACGCGCAACGATTTTGCGCATGACGGCTGGGGCAGTCCGGGCAGCGGCCCGTCGCTTACGGATAATGTGTCTTCTTCGGCGCGTACGTTGCCGGATCGAAATCCAGTTCCTTCGGCAGCGGCTGGCTTGAGCACTGGAGGTGCATCTGTCGGGCAAACAGCCGTCGCTGCTGCTGCTCATGCTCCTTGACCGCAGCCACCATGCCCATGCTGTAAGGCCCAAGCAGCACGCCCATGCCCCAGCCGGGATGGTCCTTCTCGCGCTGCGCATAGTCCGCGGCGGCGGCGCGGGCCTGCTGGCATTGCGGCGATGCCCATTTCGGGTCCTGCTGCGACAGCGACGCGCCATAGTCGACTGGCGAGGACGCGCATCCAACCAGTGCCGCGCAGAGCGCGATGACCACCGCAATTCTCATGCTTGAGTCTCTGCTAATTTAAGGCGGAGAGAGCACGGAACGTGTCTTCGCACAAGCGAGATGGCGACGAAAAGCCAGGGTCAGGCGACCGCCGTGACCGTCGTTACCTGAAAAATTCTCCGACGCCTCGTTCCGTTTCCACTTGCCATTTCGTCCTTGGTTCGTCCGCAACGAAAAAGGAGAGCCGCAATGGCTGGAATGGTCGTCATCTACAAACAGCCGGCTGACCCGGAAGCGTTCGACAGACACTATTTCGGAACGCACATACCACTGGCCAAGAAGATCCCGGGCCTCAGGAAATATGAGGTCAGCCAGGGGCCGATCACCACGGTGGCCGGTCCGTCCGATGTTTATCTCATCGGGACCCTGCATTTCGACGATCTCGACACCATGAAAAAGGGGATGGCGAGCCCGGAGGGAAAAGCGGCCGGGGCCGATCGCCGGCTTTACGCACCTGACGAGTCAGGCGTTCAGATGTTCCTTTTTGACAGCAGGGAAGTTTAAATCGCGTTGCTATAGCCTATGCGCCCGCCCTGTCCTGCCACCGGCAACCTGGGCATGTCGGTCAGGCCAGCTCTATTTTGGCGACGACACCGGCGGCAGCGCTTAAGACGTATGCCAGTCGACAGCACCCTGATCATGATTGAATGCCGGCCGGCTAATGCATCGTTGCTGGCGCGCCCCCGCAGATTGGCGTTTGCCAATCCTGCGTGTTCACGCGGACTTTTCCCGATCGATCTCGGTGCGTTTTTGCTCCGCCGCGGCGATCGCATTTGCCATCACCGCATCCAGATCGGCCATCGCTTCCAGGTGGCCGTGATCGATGATCGATTTGCGCAGCATGCGCATGGCCAAAAGCGCCTCGTCCAGTGCCTGTTCGACATTGATAACCATGGCCGCTTCAGCTTTTGCGCCGGCTGCGTTTCGTTGACGCCGGATTGTCGGCGGCCGGTCCTTCAGGTCGGTTGTCCGCCGCCTTGCGCACCAGCGCCTCGGCTGCCAGCGGGTCTGGTTGGCCCGCCGGTATCGTCACCGCGCCGGGCATCGCGGCGCCCGGCTGCTCACCGAAGCCGTTGTCCTCGCGCTCGATCTCTTCGCGGGCTTGATGCCAGTGTTCTTCGTGCTGGCCATGCGCTTCGCCGCTGCGCTGCCAGATCTCATAGGCGCGTCGCTTGATGCGTTCGTATTTATCGCTCGCCATTGTCTGCTCCTCGGTCATTGACTTCAAACGTGCGCTGGCCCCAATCGATCCATGAAGGAGGCTGGAGAAGATAAGTTGGGTTCAGAATTTCCGGCTGAGATAGGCCGACCCGGCAAGTCCGAACCGCCAATCGAATTCCACCGCCTTGGTGAGGCCGATCCGGCGGCCGCTGACGATGGCGGCCGAGTCGGTCTGCGATCGCGCAAACTCGAAGGGCGGCGCGGTCAGCGGCAGCCGATTGTGCGAGCCGTCGATGCCCAGCGCCTGGCAGAGCTTGCCGGGGCCCGAACAGAGCAGCCGCTCGTCATCCATTCCGCGCCGTTCGCGCATCGCGGCGATGCCGGATTGCGGTTGGAGCGCCCGGATCAGCACGGCGCTACCAGGCAGGCACACCGCGTTCAGGCACCAATGCAGGCCGTAGGAGCGGTAGACGTAGGCAGTGCCGGGTGCGCCAAACATCGACGCATTGCGCGGTGTCTCGCCGCGATAGGCATGCGAGGCGGGATCGTCGGGCCGGTACGCCTCGGTCTCGACGATGATGCCGCCGACACCGGCTAGCTCAAGCCTGGCGCCGATCAGCGCGCGCGCCACCACGAGCGCGTCGCGGGCGAAGAAGTCGCGATCAGGCGGCATAGGGGCGGGTGCTGGTCAGATAGGCCATGATCATCCTGTGGCATTGGCCGATCGCCCGCTCGCCCCGAACACTGACCGGATGCCGCTCGATGGCGCGATGGACGACGTTTTCCAGGAGCGTCTCGATGAGCGCGGCTGCCTCGCCGAGATCAAGGTCGGGCGCGATCTCCTGCCGGTGTCGCGCCAACTCGCCCTTGACGGTCGCCGCGATCCGGTCGCCGACCTCGCGGACCTTTTCCGCGCGATAGCGCGGCGCCAGCTCGTTCAGCGCCCGGTGCAGCTTCGGGTCGTGCGGATGCGCGACCAGCGCCACCTCGATCAGGGCATCGATCGTTTCCTCGAGCGTGTCATGCACGGGTGTCACCACCGCTTCGACAAAGGCGGCCTCGAACTTGTCGGCATAGTGGTCGACCACGGCGGCCGCCAGCGCCTGCTTGTTTGGAAAATACTGGTAGAGCGAGCCGACGCTGACGCCGGCGCGTTCGGCAACCCTGGCGGTGGTGAGGGCCTCGAAGCCCACATCGGTCAAAAGCTGAGCCGCCGCCTGGACTATCGCTTCCAAAGTGGCTCGCGCGCGCTGCTGTCGAGGAAATTTTCGTTGGATTACATCCACTTAGCCGGCCGTGCTGAATCAAATCCAAAAGCGAATACAAAACCTGACGAAATCGTCACATATTTGCTGGCGTATTGCAAGCAAGTCGCCGCGCGTCGGCCGCTTCGGTGTCAGCCAGCTCGGAGAAAAGGATCATGCTCTATATCAGCGTTCTCGATATTCACGCCTTCGGCATGATGTCTGCCGCGGTGCTGTTCCTGGCGGTTGAACTCCTGCTGTTCGCCAGTGGCGGGGAGGGCGTGAAAATGGCGCGCTATACGCTCAGCGCCAGCCGCGTCGGCAACCTGCTTGCAATGGTCGGCATGCTTGCCGGCATCGCGTTGGTCTATCTCGGCGGCTGGCCGCTCACCACGCCATGGCTGCTGCTGTCCTTCGCCCTGATTGCCGCCATGATGATTGTCAGCCGGCGCTTCGTGCAGCCGTGGCAAGCGAAGTTCCAGGCGGCGGTGGCGGGTGTGTCGACCCCGGATCTCGCCGCGCTGGCCGGTGACGGCAGGGCGCGTGTTGGCCGCGTCGCCGTGATTGCCTTGTTCGTGCTCGTGGCGGCGGTGATGATGCTGAAACCGGACCTGGCGCCGATGGGATAGCGGCATCAACGACACCGGCCATTTGTGCGCAAGCACCTGTCGATGTCGTGGCCTTTCGCGGCACTGATCGTCAGCCGCCTTTGCTCGTAAAGTCGTCATCGGGGCCAACGATCTTCCCGGCGGCTATAAGCGCACGGACGGACTCGTGGATCGCCTCGAAGCTCGTATAGCGGGGCTGGTAGCCGAGACGCTGGCGGCTTTTCTCGATCGAGTGGCAGGAGCTTCGGATGACGTGCCCTCGCGAGCCCACGGCATCGTCGCCTTCCAGGTCGAGGATCCATTCGTCGAAGGGTTTGAACGCGATGCGCGGCTCCTTGCCGAACCAGCGATAGACGGTTTCGGCGTAGCCCCTGAGCGTGACGGCCTGCTCGGAAACCGTGTTGAATGCCTCGCCGATCGATGCCGCCCGGTTTTCGATCGCGCGGATGATCCATTGGGCGACGTCGTCGGCGTGAACATGGTGCACCGTCTCCAGTCCGAGGTTCGGCAGGACCAGCTCATCACCACGCGCGATCAGGGAAAAAACGGCCGGATTGGCGTTGCCGATCGGGTTGATCGGATTCCATCCCTCGCCGACGATATGGCCCGGCCGAAAGCAGGTCGCGGGAAAGCCGGTCAGTCGTGCCTGCCGCAGCAGCCAGGCCTCGATCGCTGCCTTGTTCGCCCCGTAGGTGTCGATGGGATTCGGCGGGTCCGCCTCAATCGACGGAACCGCGAAGAAACGGCCATAGACCCAGATCGAGCTGCAGAACAGATAATGCTCGATCTTGCCGCGCAGCGCCTCGACCAATTGTTGGGCGCTGGGCAGATCGAACGATATCATGTCGATAACGATCTCCGGACGCAGCTCCGCGATCATCGTGCCGAACCGCCCCGCCTTCTCTTCGGCGACGCGGTCGATGACGATGTTCTCGATAGCTTGCCAGGCAAAATGCGGACGATAGGGCACCGCGGTGCCGCGGCTTACATTCACGACCTCATGTCGGAGTTCGACGAGCCGCGGCACAAGATAGCTTCCGACGTGGCCGCTGCCTCCGATGACGACGATGCGCGACATGTGTTGCTCCTGCTGGCATGATTTCAGGGATTTGGCTCCGCCGGGATGTAGCTAAGGCTTGTCGGGGCGGAAGCCAGCCGCTCATCCCAGCAAATTGCGCGCCGTACGCATGAAAATGCGCGAACCGATCGGGATCAGGTCGTCCGGAAAATCGTAGTCGGGATTGTGCAGCGAGGGGGTGCGCTCGCCGGCGCCGAGGAAGAACATCGCCGACTTGGCATTGTGGCCGAAGATGCCAAAATCCTCCGAGGCGCGCATCGGCAGCGTTTCTTCGCTGCGTAAAACGCCTTCCTCGTCGAGCGCACGGTTGAGGTGCTCGACCGCGTCCGGCGCATTGACGCTGGCGACGAAGATTTCGTGATAGTCGAAGCGCACGGCAAGACCGTGCCTGGCGGCGATTTTTGCCGCAAGCGCTTCCGCGGCGGCGACCTGCTCGGCCATGCGCTCGTCGCGGCGGGTGCGCAGCGTCGCCCACACTTCGGCATAGCCGGGCGCGATGCCGAACACGGCTTCGCCCATCGCGCAATGGGTCACGGTCACCATGCCGAAATCCTCATCGTTGAAGGTTCCGCGCCCAAGCGCTGGGAGCGCCGGCATCAGCTCGCTCATCGCCGGCATCGGCGAGGTGCCGGTTTCGGGCATCGAGGAATGCGCCGTCTTGCCTTCGAGCACGATGCGCATGCCGCGCGAGGCGCAGTTGACGGTGCCGGCCTTGAGCCGCACCTCGCCGAACGGCACGCCCGGCAGGTTGTGCAGCGAAAACGCGAAATCAGGCTGGATCTCGCCAAAGCGCGGATCGGCGACGACGCCGGCCGCGCCATTGCCGGTCTCCTCGGCCGGCTGGAACATCAGCACGACGCGGCCGCGTGCCGGCCGTTCGCGCCCGAACTGGCGGCCGAGCGCCGCCAGGATCGCGGTGTGCCCGTCATGACCGCACATATGCGACTTGCCCGGCACCTGCGAGGCATGCGCCACGCCCGAAAGCTCCTCGATCGGCAGTGCGTCGAGCTCCGAGCGGAACAGCACCGTCGGTCCGGCCTGCCCGCTATCATAAACTGCTGCCACGCCATGGCCGCCGAGACCCGTCAGCACCTTGTCCGGTCCCGTATCGGCGAGGAAGGCGACGACCTCGCTCGCCGTCTTCGCCTCTTCGTTGGAGATTTCCGGCTGCCGGTGCAGCTTACGCCGCCATTCGGTCAGCTCGACGATGTCTCGATTGGTGAGGGTCATGGGTTTGGGGCTCCGATTGGCTTGCCGGTCACACAAACATGATAGGGTTTTCTCACGCCGTGCCATGGCGGTCTATTCGGATGGTCCATCGGCAACCGCGAAATCAATGCCGCTATCTCCCACCTTCACCTGCGGCAGGTCGCGGCTGATCGGGCGGAAGCCTACGCCGTAATACATGTTCCGGGCGGCCGGATCCGCCGGCGCGCCGCGGCAGGCGACCAGCATGCGCGTGGCGCCGGCCGCCCTGGCGAGCTGCATGCCGTGCAATTGCAAGGCGGTGCCCAGTCCGCGCCGGCGAAAATCGCGATGCGTGCCGACGGGCTCGAATTCGGCGGTCCGCGTCGCCTCGTCCGGCCAGATGATCGCGGTGGCGGCCAGCGTGCCGTCGGGCGCGGCGACGAGCACATGCAGGTCGCCTCGGTACGGCCAGGTCCGCCGCACGCGCTCGAACGCCGCCTCGTTGAAGCGCGACGCATGCCAGGCCTGGCGATGCGCCTCTACCGCGTCGGCTGCCGAAATGTCGTTGGCGTTCAGGAACCGAAACCCTTCGGGCAGCGCCGGATCGGGCAGGTCAGTCAATTCCCGTGTGTTGAACTGCACCCAGGGGCCGTCATCCGCGCCGGCTTCCGCATCGAAGGCGTAACCATGCGCGGCGACAATACGCTGCGCCTCGATGTCGGCGGATTGCACCGTCAGCAGCCGGTCGACGCTGCCGGCGACGTCGTCGTACCAGTCGAGGATTTCGCCAAGCATCGCAGCGCGGTCCGGATGCGTCTGCCAGGTCAGGTTGGCGGTCTCGACCTCGAGCACGGTGCCGTCGCCGCGCGGCACCCGATGAGGCAGGCAGGCCCATCCCCACGCTGCCAGCCGCCCATCGGCGAACCACATGCGGTGGTGCCAGAACGGGCAGAGCGCGTCGAAATCCTTGGCCCAGACCCAGGCCAGCTCGCCGACGGTCGCATCGCCGTTGAGCAGTTCCGGCCGCAGCGCCGTCACGCCCTGCGCGAGGCCTTGCATCAGCCTGAGATCGGTCGGGCCAAGAGTTTCCATGTCGACATCTTTTGCGAGAGCGCTCGTCCTGTCCACTCGGAACGCCGCCTGTTTTCTCCCAGCTCCTGGCGCCGGGCGACCTTGATCGAAAAATGCGACGTAAACCGCTGAAATCCTTAACACGATTTTCATTCCGCTCGCCTAACCACTAGAACCATGGCGAAGCATGACGAGCGGCTGATGGCAGGTCTCTCCTCCGAGGGGCGCAGCGAAGCCGTTGAAGCAGGCATCCTGCGCGATCAGCTCGCCGACCTGGCCAAGGGCGTCTTCATCTCGATGCCCGTCGGCACGGTGCTCTCGGCCCTGATCCTGACGGTTCAGCTCTTGTCGGGCGGCGGCTTTGCCGCGGTGTTGTGGTTTATTGCGATCGCCTTGATCAATGGCGCGCGGCTGGTGCTTGCCGTCGCCCAATCGGACGCGGCCGACGACAGGCCGGAGGCGGCGGGCGCCCGGCTTTCCCTCTATGGCTTGCTGGCGCTTGCCTCGGGCGTCGCCTGGTCGTTCCTGGCGCTGCTGAGCGACGGATACACCACGGCCCAGGCGCCGCTCTATCTGATTGTGCTTGCCGGTGCCTCGGCCGGTTCGGTCACCTATGGAACCGCCTACGCGCCGGCTTCGATCAACTTCATCGTGCTGCCGCTTCTCACCGCCGCCGGCTGCGTGTTCGCCAAAGGCGGCGTCGAAAATGCCGTGCTCGCCTTCACGATCCTGCTTTTCCTCGGCGGCATGATCCGAAGCGCGCTGCTCGGACAATCCCGTTTCCGCGAGACGAGCCGTCTCAAATACGAGGCGCGCGAATTCGCCGCCGAGATGGAGCGCAACTCAAGGCGCGACCCGCTGACGAACTTGCTCAACCGCTATGGCCTGGAGCAGGCGATCGCCAAGCTCGGCCATTCCGACGGCCCGTTCGTGGCCATGCTGATCGATCTCGACGGCTTCAAATCCGTCAACGACACCTATGGCCACAACATCGGCGACGACCTCCTGGTCAAGGTGGCGCGCCGGATCGAGGGCCACGCCCCGCAAGGTGCTACGATCGCGCGCATCGGCGGCGACGAGTTCGTGCTGCTTTTCTCGACCGGCAGATGTCCGCAGCAGGCCGGAGAGCTTGCATCGGCCATCATCGCGGCCATCGCCAACCCGGATCCGGAGCTGAATTCGGTGCGGGTCGGCGCCTCGATCGGCATCTATCAGGCGGAAAAGCCGCGCCTGACGGAAATGCTGCTCAAGGCCGACTTCGCGCTCTATGCGGCCAAGCGCGGCGGCAGGAACGAATACTGCCTCTTCGACGCGGGGCTCGACGCGGCGCTGGAACGCAAGAACCGCATCGAGCGCGACCTGCGCGGCGCGATCGAAGCAGGCCGGCTCTGTTCCTGGTTCCAGCCGCTGGTGCGGCTCGACACCAGCGCGGTCGTCGGCTTCGAGGCGCTGCTGCGCTGGCATCACGATGTCCATGGCGCCATCTCGCCGCCCGAGATCGTCACCGCCGCGCGCGAAACCGGCCTGCTTTCGCTTTTGACCGATACGGTATTCCTCAACTGCTGCGCCATGATCGCAGAGCTGGTCAAACAGGGGCGCCGCGACGTCCGCGTCGCGATGAACCTTTCGCCGCGCGAGCTGGAGGCCGGCAATGTCGACGACATGATCCTTACAGGCCTGCGCAAGAACAATGTGCCAGCCGCGATGCTCGAGATCGAGATCACCGAGGAGGCGCCGGTCGACCGCGATCGGGTCGACGAAAAAGTCGGGCGCCTGGCGGATGCCGGCATATCGATCGTGCTCGACGATTTCGGCACCGGCTTCTCGACCCTGGTGTCGTTGAAGGACAGCCGCATCCGCAAGATCAAGATCGACAAGGATTTCGTGCACGACCTGGCGAAATCCGTGGAGGACCAGGCGCTCGTCGAGGCGGTCATCGGCCTTGGCCGCACGCTGGGCATCGAGGTGATGGCCGAGGGCGTCGAGACCGACGCCGACCGCATGATCCTGCGCTCGCTGGGCTGCATGATCGCGCAGGGCTATCTGTTTTCGGCGGCGCTGCCGATGCGCGACGCGCTGGCCTTCGACGCGGCCCGCAAGTCTGCCGCCGAAGCTCATTTTGAGCCGCTGCGCAATCCCCGGAGCGGCAACGCCGCCTGATCGGCCGCCCGAACGAGGCCGCTCACGCGCGCACCCGGCATCGTTCGGCCAGCAATGAGCTCCGAAAGGGCAGAGTAGCCGCGCGAGCGGCAGCGATGAAACCTTTTGATTTGCAGGCCGTTGTCGCGCGATGCCCCCGGCCAAGTCCAAACCGAAACCGACCGACAAAGCCACACCGCGCGCTGCAGGCAAGCCGCACCCGGCGGAGTTGCGCCACGAGAAGCCGCGCAAGGTGCAGGCGCGCGGCACCCCGAAATCGCGCCCGGACAAAGCTCAGGAAGACAAAGCGCTGGAAGACAAGGTGCTGGAAGGCAAGGCGCAACAGGAGAAGGCGCCGCCACCGGCCGACAAGAAGCCGCGCGAAGAGCAGCCACCTGCCGCCGATGCCGCGCCGGAAGCCATCGGCCATGCCGGGTCGCCGCCGCCCGAGGCCGCTGAACCGGATCCCGAGCTTTCGCCCGAGGAGGCCGAGCGGGCGCGCAAGAAGTACCTTTTGCGGCGCTTCTGGATCAGCGGGCGCGGCTATTGGGGTTTGCGCGGCGACAGGCTCGCCTGGCCGCTGACGATCGGGCTGCTGACGCTGATCTGCGTCAATGTCGGCTTCCAGTATGGCATCAACCGCTGGAACCGCGCGATCTTCGACGCCATCGAGCAGCGCGACGCCCACACCGTCTATTGGCTGAGCGCCATCTTCCTGCCGTTGGTCGCCGGCAGCATCAGTCTGGTCGTGGCCCAGGTCTACCTGCGCATGACCATGCAGCGCCGCTGGCGTTCCTGGCTGACCACGGCGGTCATCCAGCGCTGGCTGGCCAGCGGCCGCTACTACCAGCTCAACCTCGTAAAGGGTGACCATGCCAACCCCGAGGCCCGCCTGACCGAGGATCTTCGCATCGCCACCGAATCGCCGGTCGATTTCATCGCCGGCGTCCTCAACGCCTTCCTGTCGGCTTCGACCTTCATCGTGGTGCTGTGGACCATCGGCGGCGCGCTGAGTTTTACGCTGAGCGGCTCCACCATCACCGTGCCCGGCTTCCTCGTCGTCACCGCGGTCATCTATGCCGCGATCACCTCGACCTCGATGTTCTTCATCGGCCGCCATTTCGTCGAGCTTTCCGAGGAGAAGAACCAGACGGAAGCCGAGTTTCGCTATGTTCTGACACGCGTGCGCGAGAATGGCGAAAGCATCGCGCTGCTCGGCGGCGAGGAGGAGGAGAACGCCGGCATCGACCGCTCCTTCGCCGCTGTGCTCGCCCGCTGGGCGCGGCTCACCGGCCAGCACATGCGTACCGCACTCGTCTCGCAGGGCTCCAGCCTGTTCGCGCCGGTCGTGCCGGTGCTCCTGTGCGCGCCAAAATTCCTCGACGGCTCGATGTCGCTCGGCCAGGTGATGCAGGCGGCCTCCGCTTTCGCCATTGTGCAGGGCGCCTTCGGCTGGCTGGTCGACAATTATCCGCGCCTGGCCGACTGGAATGCCTCGGCGCGCCGCATCGCCTCATTGATGATGTCGCTCGACGGGCTGGAGCGCGCCGAAGAGAACGACACGCTCGGTCGCATCCAGCGTGGCGAGACCGCCGACGGCGCCATGCTCAGCCTCAACAACCTTTCCGTGACGCTCGACGACGGCACCTCGGTGGTCAAGGAGACCGAGGTGGCGATCGAGCCCGGCGAGCGCGTCCTGGTCTCGGGCGAATCCGGCTCGGGCAAGTCGACGCTGGTGCGCGCCATCGCCGGCCTGTGGCCCTGGGGCAGCGGCAGCGTCGATTTCCACCCGGGCAAGCGGCTGTTCATGCTGCCGCAGCGCCCCTACATCCCGTCCGGCACGCTGCGCCGCGCCACCGCCTATCCTGCCGCCGCCGACAACTGGAAGACCAAGGAGATTGCCGCCGCCCTCGACAAGGTCGGCCTCTCCTATCTGAAGGACCGGCTGGAGGAGGAGGCGCCCTGGGACCAGACGCTGTCGGGCGGCGAAAAGCAGCGCCTGGCCTTCGCCCGCCTTCTGCTGCACGCGCCCGACATCGTCGTGCTCGACGAGGCGACCTCGGCGCTGGACGAGAAGAGCCAGGACAAGATGATGCGGACGGTGATCGAGGAGCTACCCAGGGTCACCATCGTCAGCGTGGCACACCGCGCCGAGTTGGAAGCGTTTCATACGCGCAAGATCACGCTGGAAAGGCGCCAGGGCGGCGCGCGGCTGGTGAGCGATGTCGAGCTGGTGTCGAGGAAGCGTAAGCGCGGCCTGCTGCAGCGCGCGCTGTGGGGGAGCGGGGCGAACGGCGGCAAAGGGTAGGGGAGCTCCAACGTTGTACGCAATCGCCGAGGGCGCTCCCCCGCTCCGTCTCGACGCTGCGCGCCGAGCCACCTCTCCCCCACCTTTGGCGGGGGCGAGGAAACGCCAATCGACGGGGGCGAGGAAATGCCAATCACCGAGGGGCACGACTTCGCAAGCTTGGGTTCCTCGCCCCCGCCAGGGCGGGGGAGAGGTGGCTCGGCGAAGCCGAGACGGAGAGGGGGCAGTGCCGGCATCCGCGATATTGGACCCACCTCTGCGCCAACCAACAAACCTTGACGCCACAAGCCGCCCCAGTCTGTAATCTCGACAGACCCGGCCGACAGGAGGAGGACGCCATCATGGAAAAAATCATCCTGGATTGCGATCCGGGGCATGACGACGCCATCGCCATTTTGCTGGCGGCCGGCAACCCGAACATCGACCTGCTCGGCATCACCACGGTTTCGGGCAACCACAATGTCGAGAACACCACGCGCAATGCGCTGGCGACATGCACGGCCTACGGCATCAAGGTGCCGGTGGCGAAGGGCTCGCCCGGCCCTTTGGTCAGCGATCAGGTGCTGGCGATCGAGATCCACGGCGAGACCGGGCTCGACGGCCCCGAGCTGCCACCGGCCTCCTTCGATCTCGACAGGCGCCATGCCGTCGACTTCACCGGAAGTTCTGCGACCTGATCGTCGACGCGGTCGAGCGGCTGAGCCGGCAAAAGGCGTGAGCCGGCCGGGGCCGGGTCACGCCGACCTCACAGCAGCAACGTCTGCCGGTCGCGCAAGGTCGTCGCGATGGCGGCGATGCCGGTCTCTATCTCGCTTTTGCTGGCCAGGATCGTATCGGCCGCAGCATTCTCGACCAGCGAGCGCAGCAGCTCCGCCTGGCCGACCAGCACCGCGTCCTTCTCGGCGAGCATGGCGAGCGTCGCGGCCTCCTGCCGGTAGCGCTGCGCCATGCGGTCGTTCTCCGGCACCGGCTGGTGGCGGATCAGCCCTTCCAGCCCGCCCACCTCGCGGCCCAGCCGCTCCAGCGCCTGGGCGTTGGCGACGACGGCCGGGTCGGGGAAGGGGTTGGCGCGGGTAGGGGGTGCGATGTTCTCGCGCCGGTAGCGGCTCTCGGCCTCGTCGAGCCCCGCGCGTGCCCGGCCAAGCAGCGAGCACGCCATCTGGCGCACCCGCTGGTCGTCGGCGCGGAGCTGGTTCTCCTGCCGGTAGAAGTTGTAGCCATAGCCGTAGAACAGGTTGATCCCGACCTGCGCCAGCGGCCCGGCCTCGTAGAAACGGCTCATCGCGTCGCGCCGACTTCGTCACCCAGCGGGTAAAAGCCGGTCGGCTGGCCGCCGATCTGGAACGGCACGCCGGCCGCCGCGTTCGGCGCCGAGACCAGGCCCTTGTCGGCCATGCGCAGCGCCAGGTAATAGCGCACCGCCTCGATGGGGGTGAGCCCGATCGCCTGCAGCGAGATCAATTCGCGCATGCGCTCGTCGCGCGGCATGATCAGCACCTTGAGGTCGTTCAGCATGATGCCGTAGACCTTGAGGAAATCGGTGAGATGCGCCTTCACCGCCTCGCGCACGTCGCTGATGCGCTCGTTGACGTTCTCCATCTTGGTGACCTGGATGATCTGGTTGATTGCCTGCTCGATCGCCGGCCCGGCATAGTCGGCGATCTCCTTGGTGTCGATCACAGCGCCCGCGAACGGCATGTGGGTGATGAGGTCGAGCGCCTCTTCCTTGCTGTCGATGTGGATATAATAGTCCACCACATAGGACATCTCCGCCATCTCGGCGCTTGTCGCCACGCCCTCGTTGCGCACCAGGAGCTTCGAGCGGTTGATGTAGATGACCTCGTAGACCCAGGGCGACGAACCGCCGAAGAAGCCTTGCACCACCGAGCCGACCAGCGGCTTGTCCGGCGTCTGCAGCGCGTATTGCCCCGTCTCGTAGACATTGAGCACCGCGCCGCGCGATTTCAGGATGCAGAAATGGTTGCTTTCGACGGTGAGCAGCGAGCCCGAAACGATGCTCTCGTCGACGATCTTCATCGCCACGGTCCTGGTGCCGAGCGCATCGGTACCGTCGCGCTGCAGAGACGTGATGACCTGCCTGGTGATTGCCATTGGACTTTCCCTCGCTTGGTTGGAGGCGCACCCGCCTCATGGATTTACGTTGCAAAACAGAGAGTTGGAGCGGACAGACGATTCAGGATGGCAGCCGCGCTAACGCGGCGAACAGAGGCCCTTGCCCCTGAAGGATTGTTCGAGCCGCGCGGTGCGGTCGCTGCGCTGCCGGTAGCCGCCATCGCCGTCGAGCAGATATTTGGCGCGCTGCTTGCCTTGTGCCTGCGCTGCCGCCTTCTTCGACTGCTTGGCTGACGCCTGCCTGAGCGGCTTCAGCACCTCGGCCGCCCTGCGCTCGATCTCGCCAGTGAGGCCTGACTCCTGTAAGGCGCGGCTGACGGCCTGCCCGAGCAGTTCCCGCCCGGTCTCGCCAAGCAGCCCTTCGCCAAGCAGGCCTTTTTCGCCGAGGAAGCTCGAAACCGCTTCGGCGACATCGGCGATCTCGTCGCCTTCGGCATCGTCGTCGGTGTCGTCGGAAGAAGCGGTCCGCTGCGCAGCGCGCCGGCCGCCCTCCGGTCGAACGCTTTTCGGTCGAACCCCTTTCGCCCGACCCTTGGCGAACCACTGCCAGGCGACGAAGCCGAGCGCGAGCACAAACAGAAGATGCGACATGCCAGACCCCGATCAAATCGCCAAAACTCAAAATCGAAGGGAGTGGGGCAAGCGGTAGTCAACAACGAGACCCGGGACTGTGCCCGATTTCACAATGTCGCGGGGTGCCGTTTCGCTCGGCTCCGCTCGGTGGTCCGCCTTGGTTGCCCGCTTTGAAGATGCCGGAACGCGCCCGCCTCAGCGCGCGTTGCCGCCCGTTTCCGGACGCCAACGGCCACGCCTGAGGCGTATCAAAAGCCGTTCCGTCGCCGATCCCCCTCCATCCCTTGCCTCATTCACAAAGACATTCTCTTCGCCGGACGGGGCTGTCCGGGAACCATGGATGGCATGCTGCCATCGTTGATAAGCGAAGACTGAAATACCCGCCATACACATTGTCGCGAGCGGCCGGCGGCGCCCCTTTTCCTCGCCCCCGCAAAGCGGGGGAGAGGTGGCTCGGCGCGCAGCGCCGAGACGGAGAGGGGGCGGCGCCGGCGTATGCCATTGCCTCCTACCGGCAGCAGGCCAATCGCGCATGGCGGCGCTGGCCCCCTCTCCGTCCGCTACGCGGCCACCTCTCCCCGCCGTTGGCGGGGGCGAGGAACCCTGGCTCGCGAGAGCCGCAGCCACCGAGATTGGCATTTCCTCGCCCCATGAAATGGGGAGAGAGGTGGCCGCATAGCGGACGGAGCGGGGGCAGCGCCAGCGTATGTCATCACGCGCCAACCATGCCGATGCTAAACAGTCTGTAGAGCGGCTCGCCGTTTCCACGAAACGAAGAACCGCCTAGAGTTCCACCGAGCACGACAGACCGGGATCACCGGGGAGGGGAACATCGCGATGAAAGACGCCACGCCACTTGATCCGAGACCGCTTGCTGAGATCGCCAGCTACCACGCCCACATCTACTACGGTGATGCTGCCCAGCGCCGGCAGGCCGAATGGCTGCGCGAGCGCATCGGCGAGCGTTTTCGCGTGCGGCTGGGCAACTGGCGCGACGAGCCGGTCGGCCCGCATGAGCAGGCCATGTACCAGGTCTCCTTCGCCACCGAAATCTTCGCTACGCTCGTCCCCTGGCTGATGCTGAACCACGGGGGCCTGAGCATCCTCGTCCACCCCAACACCACCAACCCCAAGCGCGACCATTTGATCGACCCGATCTGGATCGGCCGCGCGCTCAGCGTGCATGGCGAGGCGCTGGGAGAGGAGGACGAGGCGGAAGAGGCGCTGGAGGTGAATACGCAGCCGGCGCTGGGGGCGTGAGGGGGCGCGTCCTCGCAGCCATGCACGCGGGACGAGAGAGCCAGAGCCCACGTCCCGCGCGGCGTACCCCGGAAGCATCGCCCGGAATCAGCTACATATATGCAGCTTAGCTAAAATATGCCATTCTGACATGGCGTGTTTGCCAAGTTACGATTAGAGCTGCGCAAGGGACAGCATAATCCAGGCTGGAAAAGCATTGACCACAGATCGGCCGTTACTGGTGATGTGCTCGAAACACACCCGCGATAAAGAGCTGGGGCGATTGGTTCTACTGCTTGCCAAACTGACGGCCAGCACATAAGCCTGCATATCTGCGATCATTGATCCTCGGGGGAGGGGCTTGTGGCGAAAACAAAACAACTCGCGACGAAATGCGCAGCGTTGTGCCTGGGCGCGGCGATCCTCGCCGTGCCTGTCGCCGAAGCGCTGGCCGACAACGTCGTAGCGGACGACCAGATCGTTCAGGGAAGCCTCTGCGTGGGCCTTGATTGCGTCAACAACGAGACCTTCGGGTTCAACACGATCGTCGTGAAGGAAAACAACACACGCATCTATTTCGACGACACGAGCGCGTCGGCCGGATATGCCGCCAACGACTGGGCGCTGATCGCGAACGATGCCGCATCGGGTGGCGCCAACTATTTCGGCATCCAGGATGCGACGAACAACAAGATGGTGTTCCGCGTGGATGCGGGCGCTCCCGAGAATGCGGTCTATGTCAATAGCTCGGGGAATCTCGGGCTGGGCACGTCCAACCCGGCGCTTGGCCTGCAGATAACCCGAGGCGATACGCCCGCGATCCGCCTGGAGCAGACAAACACCGCCGGCTTCACGGCGCAGACCTGGGACATCGGCGCCAATGAGGCGAATTTCTTCGTTCGCGATCTGACGAACGGTAGCCAGCTTCCTTTTCGCATCCGGCCGGGCGCGCCGACGAGCAGCCTCGACATTGCCGCGAACGGCAATGTCGGTCTCGGCACCGCTTCCGCCACCAGCAAGCTGCATGTCTACGGCGCTGCCTCGGAAGACACTTTCGAGACCATCGGCGTGTCCTCGGCGGCCAACGCGGACGGGCTGACGCTCGGCTATGGCGGCGCCAGCTTCGGCGTCGGAACCTCGCTGATCAACGCCCATTCGGCGACCGGATCGAGCGGCCGGCTTCTCCTTGCAACCGATGGCGTGACGCGCATGACCATCGATGGAAATGGAAATGTGGGCATCGGCACGGATACGCCGGCCGCAGGCCTCGATGTCGTGGGCACTGTCCGCTTTGCATCGCTTGCGGGCTGCTCGTCCGGCATCGGCACCAATGCTTCGGGCGATCTGACCTGCATCACCGGCGGAAGCGGAAATCCGCCCTATTACGACACGACCGCCTCCGGCACGCAGCCGAACGCGAGCGGGACCAATTCCACCGCGGCCGGCTCGGGAAGCAACGCCAGCGGCACCAACGCCCTGGCCGGCGGCACCAACAATCAATCGCAGGGGGACAACACCACCGTCATCGGCTCCAACAACAGCGTCACGGGCGACGACAGCGGCGCCTTCGGCACCGGCAACACCGTCAAAGGCAGTGGCAGCTACGCGATCGGCGATCCCAACGTTGTCAATGGCGACAAGTCCTTCGTCTACGGCGACGACAACGCCGTCAACGCCCCGGATGTCGCCGGCTACGGCGACGGTATCCAAGTGTTCGGCTCGAACAACACTGTCGCAAGCACCACCAATTCCTCCGGATCGGTGGTGATCGGATCGGGTAACACGGTCAACGCCGCCAACACCATCGCGCTCGGCAATGGAACGACGGTGACCGGCGCCAATGCAATCGCCATGGGAGCGGGCGCATCCTCGGCCGGCCTGAACGCGGTTGCGATCGGCCCGGGTGCCAGCGCCGGCTATGCGGGGTCGGCCGCCTATGGCTCGGGCGCCGTCGCGACAAGGCAGAACGAGCAGGTGTTCGGAACGGCGAGCAACACCTATGCGATGCCCGGCTTGACGTCGGCGGCGAGCTCATCCGCTCAAACCGGCGCGATCGAGATCGTCACCACCGATTCCAGCGGCAATCTCGCCTCGGTGACCCCGGGCGCTCTCGGCTTTGCCGACCCTGCGCAATTCAACAGTCTCAACTCGCGCATCGACAGCGTCGGCAGCCGCGCCTATTCCGGCGTCGCCATGGCGATGGCGCTGGCCGGCGCCCCGACCGTGCTTCCGGACGAAAAATTCGTCACCACCTTGAACTGGGGCACGTTCGAAGGAGCCAACGCCTTTGCGCTCAGCGCGGGCGCCCGGCTCGGCTCGCAGCTCCAGTTGAATGGCGGCATCGCCTTCGATCCCAACCAGCATATGGCCGGCGGACGGCTGGGCCTGAGGATGAGCTGGTAGGAAGCGGACCCGCCGGCTGGACATGATGATCCCAATGCGAACAGTCACAATCCTCTTGGCGGCGACGCTGGTCGTGTGCGCCGCCGGACTTGGCTTTGCCCAGACGCAGACTCAGGCGCCGGCGTCGGGCAAGAAGAAGGCATCTTCGCCGGCCGCACCGGCCGCGCCAGCCTGGCCGGCAAATGCCGCGCAATCGATCTATCTCGCCCGCAGCACGATGATGGCTCTGCAACAGGCGGTGGAGACAGGCAACTTCACAGTGTTGAGGGACATGGGTTCGCCGGGCTTTCGCGCCCAGAACACCGCGGCCGACCTTGCCATCAGGTTCCAGGCGCTGCGCCAGTCCGGCGCCGATCTGACGGCGGTTGCCGTCGTCGCCCCGCAACTGTCCACGCCGCCCTTTCTCGATCCCCAGAAGCAGCTGCACCTTGTTGGCCTGTTTCCCACGCAGCCACTGGAGATCGATTTCGACCTCTCCTTCGAAAACGTCGACAACCGCTGGCGGGTCTCCGCCATCGGCGTAACGGCTGCCCCGGCGCCGAAAGCGCCGGATGCGGGCGATAAGGGTAAGGCGGCGAAATAGGCTGCGCGGCTGGCCACGATATTCCAGAGGAAACCAGCATGACGCCGCCGCGCCGGCGCATCGGCGAACGTTTTTGCGTGCGGCTCGGCAACTGGCGCGACGAGCCGGTCGGCCCGCATGAGCAGGCCATGTACCAGGTCTCCTTCGCCACCGAGATCTTCGCCTCGCTCGTCCCCTGGCTGATGCTGAACCACGACGGCGGCCTGAGCATCCTCATCCACCCCAACACCAGCAACCCCAGGCGCAACCATCTGATCGACCCGATCTGGATCGGCCATGCGCTCGGCGTGCATGGCGAGGTGCTGGGCGAGGCGGAAGAGGCGCTGGAGGTGAATACCGAGCCGACACTGGGAGTGTGAGGGGGTTCTATCGCGCCGGCCAAGCGCGCGCGGTTGCTTGTCGCCGATGGTCGGCGCTTGGGCGCCTCCGTGGTCGTCCTGGCCGGGCATGCTGGCCGCCGGCCTTGCCGGCTTCCGGAACGATTGTCAGGCGGTTGTCAGGTTGGATTCGCTATGCCGCGCCAATGACGTGCGCAAGCCGTCATGGCCTGTCGGCCGAAATACCGGTCGCACTTCAACTTCCCCAACCGAATGGAGCTCTCATGTATCGCACTCTCGTTCTTGCCGCCCTCGCGGGCCTGATCGCCGGACCGGCCCTGGCCGCCGGCACCTGCAGCACGGACGCGAAATCGAAGTTCCAGCCCAAGACGACGCTCGAGGCCCAGTTGAAAGGCGAAGGCCTGACCGTGCGCCAGATCAAGACCGAGAAGGGCTGCTACGAGGTCTATGCGGTCGACAAGGACGGCAAGAAGGTCAACGCCGCCTACAATGCCGAGACCCTCGAGAAGCTCGACAATGCCGAAGCCGGCGAAAACTGATCGAGCCTTGCTCCCACAAGCAGGCGCGCGCCCGTCTCACGATGTGGTGCGCGTCTGGGACCGGGTCGTGCGCGGATTCCATTGGGCGCTCGTGCTGAGCTTCGCCGTCGCGTGGTTCACCTCCGAGGGCGCCGAGGACATCCACCACTGGGCCGGATACGCCGCCGCCTCGCTTGTCGCGCTGCGGCTGGTGTGGGGCGTCGTCGGCACGCGGTATGCGCGCTTTTCGCAGTTCGTGCGCGATCCCGCCACGGTGCTGCGCTATCTCGCCGCCATAATCAAAGGCAGCGAAGCCCGCTATATCGGCCACAACCCGGCTGGCGGCGCGATGGTGGTCGCACTGATGGCCATGATGGCCTGCGTGGCGCTGACCGGGTGGATGATGACGACGGACGCCTATTTCGGCGTGTCCTGGGTGGAGGATGCGCACAGCCTGGCCGCGCACGGCCTGCTGGTGCTCGTGCTCCTCCACATTGGCGGCGTGGCGCTGGCAAGCCTTCGCCATCGCGAGAACCTGGTTCGGGCGATGATCACCGGGCGCAAGCGCAAAGCGGCGCCGGCCGACATCGCCTGACCGCGCCTGAACGGCAACCGCGGGCGCCTGCCTGGGAGCCCGCGGGAACATAATATCAGCTTGCGCGATTATTCCGGGCGCTCCCGGCCCTGGATACGCGCGAGCCTTGCAAGACGGAGAAGCCCGATGCGGCGCTATACACAGATCACCATCGCCATCCACTGGCTTACCGCCGTGCTGGTCGTCATTGCCTGGTTCACCGCGGTCGGCGGGCGCCATGCGCGCACCGACCCCTCCTATGTGCATTTCACCGTCGGTCTTGCCGTGCTGGTGCTGGTGGTGCCGCGCCTCCTGGCGCGCTGGCTGGGGGCGGCGCCCCATGTCGAGGACCCGCAGAGCCGCTGGATGGACCTTGCCGCGCGCGCCGGACACACGCTGCTCTATCTGTTCCTCATCGCGCTGCCGCTCAGCGGCTGGTATGCCGCCTCGCGCCTCGGCCTCCCGGTCTCCTTCCTGGGGCTGGACCTGCCTGCCCTGGCCACGCCCGTGCAGGGCGCGCCCGGCCAGATCGCCGACCTGCACGAAACCGGCGGCACGCTGATCCTGTGGCTGGCCGGCGCCCATGCGCTGGTCGCGATATGGCACCAGTTCGTCATCAAGGACGGAACGCTCGAGCGGATGAACCCGCTCGTGTCGAACGACCTCGCCGGCGGCCGCGAATAGTCGCCGAAAGAGCAGAGCGAGGGGCAGCATCTGCGCACCGGCGAACGCTTCCGCCCGCGCCTCGGCAACTGGCGTGACGAGCCGGTCGGCCCGCATGAGCAGGCCATGTACCGGTCTCCTTCGCCACCGGGATCTTCGCCACGCTGGTTCCCTGGCCGCGCGCACCGCGGGGGGCTCGCCAGGCAGCGATGCGGACCGCCAGTTCAGTCTTCGTTGCTTGGTTGCTCCAGCACCCAGGCCGCAGCGAAAATCGGTTCGTGAAGCCTGTTCCATGGGCTATAATGCCGCCGTTGGAGTACCGGCATGCCGGGCGTATCGATCGTCCCCATCAATGTCTCTTCCACTGTCGGAGGGATATCATGAACGTTCTGATAGTCTTTGGAACGACGGAAGGGCAGACGAAGAAGGTTGCCGAGCGGGTGGCAGCGCATTTTCGTGGGCGCGGGCACCATGTGGAGTTGCAGGATAGCGCGGCGCTTGCATCCGATTTGGAGCTTGGACATGTCGACGCATTCGTCATCGCCGCATCGGTCCACCAGGAGCACCATCAGGAAGCCGTCACGAACTTCGTGTTTGCGCATCACGACCTGCTGAGCACCAGGCCTTCCGCCCTCATATCCGTCAGCCTGTCGGCGGCGCTGGAAGGCCACGAGGCAGACGCTCAAAGATACGTGGATCGCTTCGTCTCGGTGACGGCGTGGCAACCGCGCATGACCCTGCTTCTCGGCGGCGCCTTGCGCTTCTCCAAGTACGATTTCTTTCAGGAGCAGTTCGTCAAATTCGTCGTCATGAAGAGCGGCGATCCGAACATCGAGCGCGATCACGAATTCACCGACTGGAACGCGCTCGCCAACTTCGCCGATCGATTCCTTGAGACTATCGCCTAGAGCGTTTCAGCAGGCGTCGCAGATGGCAGGCACTGATTTGGCACTATCCCGAAGTCCGCACGACAGCCAACTCACAGACATCGAGACTGCGATCTCGTTCTCCGCCTATCCCCCAGCCAATCTCGGCAGCAAAAAAATCTCCGCCCCCGGCGGCAGCTCCTTGCTCCACGTATCGCGATAGATCGTCCCGTCGATCGCCACCGCGATTCCGCGGTCGATCCATGGCTCGATCCCGGGATACTGTTCCGCCAGTTTGCGGAACAGTTCCCTGATGTCCTTGGCCTCGATGTCGTGCTTGGCCTTGCCTCCGGCGACGGCGCTGAGCGAGCCCCAAAGGGTAACTTCGACCATCAGACCCTCAAGCTGCGTCGATATTCAGGTGAGGCCGGCCTGCGAAGGACGGCTTCCTGCGCTTCCGGCCTTCGCCGGCCGAAGCACTCGTAAGCCGCCGCGCAGCCAAAGCTACGGCCGGCGTAGGCCGGTGCTCACGTACTTCAAGTACGCTCCGCTCCGGTTCTCGCAAGCCATCATTCTCGGCTCGGCCTGACCTGAATCTCAACACAGCTTACCCTAGCTTGGCTACCTCTCAGCCTTCCCGCTCCGCATCCAGCGCCGCCAGAATCCTCGGCGGCGACATCGGGATGTGGGTCATGCGCACGCCGACCGCGTTCGACACCGCGTTGGCGATCGCCGCCAGCGGCGGCACGATCGAGGTTTCGCCCACGCCGCGCACGCCATAGGGGTGGTTGGGGTTGGGGATTTCCAGGATCTGCGTATCGATCATCGGCAGGTCGGAGCAGACCGGGATGCGGTAGTCGAGGAAGCCCGCATTCTGCAGCCGCCCGTCCTTGCCGTAGATATACTCCTCGTTGAGCGCCCAGCCGATGCCTTGCGCGGCACCGCCCTGGTACTGGCCCTCGACATAGGTCGGGTGCACCGCCTTGCCGGCATCCTGCACCACCGTGTAGCGGATCACCCGGGCAGCACCCGTCTCGGGGTCGACCTCGATGTCGCAGATATGGGTGGCGAAGGAGACGCCGGCGCCGTCGGCGACGAGCTCGCTATGGCCGGCGATCGGCCCGCCGGTCGTGCCCGACTTGGCCGCGATGTCCTTCAGCGACAGCGGCGACAGGTTGCCGTATTTCTCGCCCTTGGCGATGGCGTGGCCCTTTTCCCAGGTGACGTCGTCCACCGGGATATCCCACATCTGCGCGGCGCGATCGCGCAGGATCTTGATCGCGTTGCGGGCGGCCGAGATCGTCGCCATCGAGGAGGAGAAGGTGCCGCGGCTGCCGTCGGTCATGTCGTTGTAGCCGAGCGAAGACGTGTCGGCGACGATCGCTTTGACGTTGCTGTAGTCGATGCCGAGCTCTTCCGCCGCCACCAGCGACAGCGAGGCGCGGGAGCCGCCGACGTCGACGGTGCCCACGGCCAGCGACACCGAGCCGTCCATGCCGATGTTCAAGTCGGTGCAGGTCTGGCCGCCGAAGTTGAACCAGAAGCCGCAGGCCATGCCGCGCCCCTGGTTCGCCTTGAGCGGCGCCTTCATGTGCGGATGCTTCTTCACCGCCTCCAGCGTCGGGCCGATGCCGATCGGCCCGTAGACCGGGCCGTAGGAGGCGCGCGTGCCTTCCTGCGCGGCGTTCTTGATGCGGAAGTCCACCGCGTCCATGCCGATCTCCTTGGCGAGCTCGTCGATCGAGCTTTCCACCGCGAAGGCCGCCATCGGCGCCGAAGGCGCGCGATAGGCCGCCGTCTTCGGCCGGTTGACCAGCACTTCGAAGCCGACGGTCTTGACGTTCTCCAGCTTGTAGCAGGCGAACGCCGTCATCGCGCCGATCTCGGCCCAAGATCCGGCATAAGGGCCGGCGCTGTAGCGCAGGGTCGCTTCCGCGGCGGTGATGGTGCCGTCCTTCCTGGCGCCGATCCTGACGTCGATCGAAGTGGCGCTGGTCGGGCCCGACGCGCGGAAAACCTCGTCGCGGGTCATGACAAGCTTCACCGGCCGGCCGGCCTTGCGCGACAGCGCAAGCGCCACCGGCTCGGCCCAGACATGGGTCTTGCCGCCGAAACCGCCGCCGATCTCCGACGAGGTGACGCGCAGCTTGGAGGCTTCGAGCCCGAGCAGCTGGGCGCAGTGCTGGCGGTAGACGAAATGGCCCTGCGTGCAGACCCAAAGGTCCGCCGTGCCGTCCGGGTTGACGCTCGCCACGCAGGCATGCGGCTCGATATAGCCCTGATGCGTCTGCTCGGTCTTGAACGAGCGCTCGACGATGAAATCGGCCTGGGCGAACCCCTTGTGGACATCGCCATGGCCGAACTGCGTGCGCTTGGTGACGTTGGAGGGTTTTGCCGGCTTTTCCTCGAGGCCCTCGGTGAAGACCTGGTCATTGATCAGCGGCGCGTGGTGCTGCGCGGCCTCGTCGACATCGGTCACATGTGGCAGCACCTCATAGTCGACCTCGATCAGCTTCAGCGCCTGGCGCGCGATGCGGGCGTCGATCGCCGCCACCGCGGCCACCGCATGGCCGTCATAGAGCGCTTTCTTGCGCGCCATCGAGTTGTCGAGGATGTCGTACATGGCGGCGTCGCCATCGGTGAGGTCGGGCAGGTCCTTCGCCGTAATCACCGCCTTCACGCCGGCGAGCTTTTCCGCCTTCGAGGTGTCGATGCTCTTGATCACCGCATGCGCGTGCGGGCTGCGCAGCACGCGGCCGACCAACTGGCCGGCCATGTTGAAGTCGGCGCCGTAGCGGGCGCGTCCGGTCACCTTGTCGATGCCGTCGGGGCGGATCGGCCGCGTGCCGACCGAGGAGAAATTGCGTCCGGTAAAGCGCGGATCGAAATTCATGATCAGGCTCCCTTCATCACAACAGCGGCGTCCTGGACGGCGCGCACGATCTTGTCATAGCCGGTGCAGCGGCACAGATTCCCCGCGAGACCGAAGCGGATTTCCTCCTCGGTGGGCGAGGGGTTCTTGGCCAAAAGGTCCTTCGCCGCAATCAGGAAACCTGGCGTGCAGATGCCGCATTGCAGGGCCGCATGCTCCAGGAACTTCTGCTGCAGCGGATGCAGCTGGTCGCCATGCGCCATGCCTTCGATGGTCTCGACCTTGCGGCCCTCGGCTTCGGCGCCCAGCACCAGGCAGGAGCAGACCAGCCTGCCGTCGACGATGACGCTGCAGGCGCCGCAATCGCCGGTGCCGCAGCCTTCCTTGGCGCCGGTCAGGCCGAGGCGATCGCGCAGCACTTCCAGCAGCGTCTCGTCAGGCTGGCAAAGATATTCGACGGCGTCGCCGTTGATCGTGGTTGATACAGCTACACCGGCCATTATTTGCCTCCCGCACGCTTGTAGGCGATCGCGGCGGCTCTTTGCGCCAGCACGCCCGCGACTTTTCGTCTGAATTCGATGGTGCCGCGCTTGTCGTCGATCGGCCGGCAGGCGCCGGAGCAGATCTTGGCCAGCCGCTCCAGCGTTCCTTCGTCGAGCTTCGAGCCGACCAGCACCTGGCCTGCTTCCTCGACCAGCAGCACGGTCGGTGCGGCTGCGCCCAGCGCCACGCGGGCGGTCTTGATCGCACCCTTCTCGTCCAGCGTCAGGTTGACGCCGGCGCTCACCACCGCGATGTCCATCTCGGTGCGCGGAATGAAGCGCAGATAGGCGTCGCCCGCATGCTCAGGCCGCCTGTCGAGCAGGATCGCCTCGATGATCTCGCCCTTGGCGAGAGACGTGCGGCCCGGTCCGGTCGGCACGGTTTCCACGGCAATTGTGCGCTTGCCCGAAGGCCCGACGACGACCGCTTGTGCCGCGGCCGCCACCAGCGCCGGCACGCTGTCGGCGGCAGGCGAGGCGTTGCACAGATTGCCGGTGATGGTGCAGCGGCCCTGCACCTGCTTCGAGCCGATCAGGTTGGCCGCTTCGACGACGCCAGGCCATGCCTTGCGCACCGCCTTGTTCTCGCCCAGCACCGCGCAGGGCACCGCGGCGCCGATACGAAAACCGTCGGCCGTTTCGCTGATGTCGGCCAGACCGCCTATGCTCTTGATGTCGACGATCAGCTCGGGCTCGATGAAGCCGCCCTTCATCCTCACCAGCAGGTCACTGCCCCCGGCCAGGATCGCGGCCGGGCCTACCGCCTTGGCGAGCTCGCCAACGGCATCTTCTATTGAAAGCGGACGTATGTAACGCATCGTCTCCCCTTGGTGGTCATAATCAGATCGCCCGTTATAAAGTGTCTGTTTATAATGACCATCCCGTTCGTGCATTGCACCACCCAAGTCAGGCAGGTTGGCCCTAATCCTGGCCTAATCTTCCAGGCTTGGGCGCTGGGGCCACTCGTCTGCGTTGAGCTGGCCAGCCGCGCCACCATGGAGGAAGCTTCGATTCCATGACCAGCACCGGTCCAGTTGGCAGCGAGGATCTGGTCCGCCGCGCGGTGGCCGCCTTCAACTCTGGCGATCACGCCCAGGCGACGGATCTGTGCGAGCTTGGCCTGAAGCGGCACCCTGGCGATCCTGCGCTTTGCCATCTGCTGGCTGCGGTGTTGTTCGCCAGATCGGACCTGCCGGCGGCTCGGGCGCGGATCGAGGCGAGCCTCGCCAGCCGTCCGGACAACGTTCCCGCCCTGATCCTGGCGGGCAGGATCGCCCGCGCTGAAGGTCGCTTCGACGCGGCGTTGCAGATGCTCGATCGCGCCGCACGGCAGTCGTCTCGCGTGGAAATCCTTCTTGAGCGAGCGCGAACCTTCGATCAGGCGAGCGATGCCACGGCGGCAGGCGCGGCCTGGGCCCGGGTCCTGCAAAGCGATCCGAAATCCGTGGAGGCGCTGGCGCGCCTCGGACGCCTGGCGTGGGAGCGTGGCGCGCCTGCCGAGGCCGAGGGCTTCCTCATACGCGCCGTCGCCGGTGGCGGGCATCCGGCGCAATGGTTCGACCTCGGGCTGGTGCGTCAGGACATGCGCAAGTTCGAAGCCGCCGCCGAGGCCTACCGGCACGTGCTGGCGAAGAGCCCGGACGCGGCGGAAGCTGCGGCCAATCTAGGCGTCGTCCTGCAGGAAATGGGTGACCTCGATCGCGCGATGGCGGCTTATTCGCAAGCTTATCGTCTCAGCCCGTCCACCTTCGGCATCATCGCCATGGCGCTCACCTCGGCGCCAAGCGGCCGGCTATGGCTCGATGAGGAAGCGCTGCGCCGCTTACTAGAGCAATTCGAGGAAAGCGCGTAACGGTTTTCAGTCCGGAATTGCGTGAAAACAAAGGGTTGGAGCAGTTCGGCGATTCAAGCGCTGAACCGCTCTAGCTGGTGGAGCGTCCGCGCCTGGCGCGGAACCGCTTGCGGTAGACACCCGGCGTCGACAGGACATCCGCGACTGTCTGAGCGTAAGCGGCCTGACGTTTTTCGTCGAACACCTCGTATTCCAGTTGCGGCGCGGCGCGCGGAACCGCGAAGCATTGCGCGACCGGGGTTCCCTTGCCGAGCACGCCGCAGAATTCGGGCTCCTTCCAGATCGCCGGGAAATTGATGCCGCCATCGCTGAACCGGTCGGAATCCACCAGGCCCGTCACCAGCCTGAAGGGAAGATCCTCGCGATTGACGGGATGCGTCGCGTAGAGCGACCAGCCATCCTCGACCTCGATGGTCCAGAAACTGTTGAATTTGAGCGCGGCCTGGCCGGGCTTGGCGAAGGGGCTGCCGGCAAGCTGCCCTGGCGTGTGAAAGCTCAGCGGCGCGCGCGGATGGTTGCCAGTGGCGGGTTCGGGAATGTTCCAGTCCCAGGAAAACTTGCCACGGTCGACGGTGACGTCGCAGGGCAGCAGGATCATGAAGCCGTAGGTCATCGCATCGACCACCGGCGGGCACTGCTTGAGGGTGCGGATGTCGCGGCCGTGGATCGCCGAATAGGCGGTGGCGGGCATCGCGCGCAGCCAGTCCGGCAACACGCCGCGCGCAGGCACCGGGCGCGGCAGGTGCTCGGCCAGCATCGGGTCACATCGGAAAATGACACGCATCGTCGCCTCCGGCCTTGCGATAGCATGCCTGCCGCCCGCGCTCCAAGCGGCGCCTGGTCAGTCTGCCGCCTGCGCCGACATCTGCGTCCTGGTGAGGCGTCAATCTGTCGTGCCCGATGTCCACACCGGCTCGAACGACACATTGCGCAACCCGGCCTTGCGCACCCGTTCGACGAACACGTCATTGACGAAGACCGGGGAAGCCCGCATCGGCAGCTTGAACACTTCCGCGCTCCCGATGCTTTCGGCGTCGAAGGCGTAGCGCTCGATCGCAAGGATGTCGCCGTCCTCGAACCGCACGATTTGCGACCGCGCCTCGTCCAGCGCGTCGATCACAGTCGTGACGTTGAGCAGCCAGACCTTCTCGCCGCGCAGCGCGACGAGCTCGCCATAGCGGCGCAGCGCCGCCGCCAGCGCATCGACGGCCGGCTGGCGCAACAGCGGCGCATGTTCGCCCAGCCAGGGGAAATCGGAATAGAGGCGCTCGCCTTCTTCGACACGCCGCATCACCGGCGGCTCCCAGCCCTCCAGCGAGCGCCCGTCGAGGCCGAAGAACACCTCGTAATACTCGTTATCGGCCGGCAGCACCCATTCCTGCCCCTCGTACACAGCGAATTGATGGATGGTCGTCATCGCTTGATGGCTCCGCCGTTTCGACTGAGGACCGCGGCACCCGGCGGCCGCTGAAAGCGCGCGGACCATGCACCGAGCCAGGGCGCCGTTCAAGGCCGCGCGCTATCCAGCCCGCTTGCCGGTTGATAAACGTCGCTGGTCGCCAGGATGGCGCCTGGCTCGAATGAAAGTGGGATCGCGAAAGAATGGCCAAAAAATTCGCATTTCTCCTGGTGCGCGATTTCACCTTGTCGCCGCTGTCGCTGTTCATCGACACGCTCAGGCTGGCCGGCGACGAGGGCGACCGCAGCCGCAGGATCGAGTTCGACTGGGAGATCGTCGGCGAGCGCGGCCTGCCGATCCGCGCCAGCTGCGGCGTCGAATTGCTGCCGACCCGGGCGATGGGCAATCCCGAGGATTTCGACAATGTCGTGGTTGTCGGCGGCCTGCTCGACACCAACCGCAGGCTGAGTTCGGAAAAGGAGGCGTTCCTGATGCGCGCCGCCGGGAAGGGCGTGCCGCTCACCGCCCTCTGCACCGGCAGCTTCGTGTTGGCCCGCTACGGCCTGCTCGACGGCTACAGCGCCGCGGTCAGCTGGTTCCACATCAAGGATTTCCGCGCCGAGTTCCCGGATGTGAACGCCCATGCCGACAGCCTCTATTCCGTCGACCGCGGCCGCGCCACCTGCGCCGGCGGCACGGGTGCCGCCGACCTCGCCGGCTATTTCGTCTCGCAATTCATCGGCCAGAAGGCGGCGGAGAAGGCGGCCAAGATCCTGGTGCTCGATCGCATCCGCTCCAGCCGCGACGTGCAGCCGGTCGGCGACCTTTTTCCCGCGGCCGCGAGCCGCGCGGTGAAGCGGGCGCTGCTCCTGATGGAAAGCAACCTGCAGGAAACGCTCTCCGTGGCCGAGATCGCCGCCAGGCAGAATTGCTCGCGTCGCCAGCTCGAGCGGCTGTTCGGCGCCGAGCTCGGCATCGGCCCGATGGCCGCCTACCTGGCGCTGCGGGTGCATTACGCCAGGTCGCTGCTGGAAGGCAGCGATCTCGCCATCGGCGAGATCGCCTATCGCTGCGGCTTTGCCAATGCCGGCCATTTCAGCCGCGTCTTCCGCCAGCAGACCGGCATCACGCCGACCCATCTCAGGCACCCGAACCGTATGGCGGCGAATGGCGTTGCCAAATAGCGCTCGCGGTGCACAACCCCGGCAAGGTGGCATCTCTGCCGATGGCCAGGACGGCCGGTCGTTACGTTACCGCGATGACCTTGCCTGTTGCATCAAGGCGACACAGGACTTTCGCCTGTCGCACCTGGACGCCACCTCGGAGCGCATAGTCTATTCGCACCTCGATCGGCGCCGCTAGGCCGGCGTGGCGTTGGCGCATCGGGCCGGCGCTGACCGCGGATACGCGCACCGCGCCGAGCGGCCTCGCGGCGGATACGATCGCCGCGCGGCACGCGCTCACGACTTTGGGCGGCGTGCCAGGCCTCGCTTTCAGCGACACCAGGGGCGCAAAGGGATAGCCCGCCTTAGATCGCCCAAACTCGCCGCCACGTGTGCTGGAAGGCTTCAGGATGGATGGGAGGCTGATCGCGGTTGTCGCGCTTTTGGCGGAGAAAACCGCGAGGTTGTCGGGGGCCGCGGTTTCCGGGCTGCCTGGCGTTGCTGTGCCGGCACCTGCCGAAACGCCTGCGCCGACCGATCCGGTATCGGCATTTGTGGCCGCGCCAGCGCTAACGCCGCCTGAGCCCGCTGACGCGCCAACGCTTAGGCCGCCCGACCCGCCGACACTTGCCCCCACCCCTCCGGAAACGCCTTGCGAACCGACGCTCACTCCAGCGCCAACGCTCGCGCCGCCGATTTGGCCGCCTCCACCGACATCAAGGGCCGCTGCTGGTCCGGTGGCGGCTGCGATCATCAAGGCGACTGCCACGTATTTGTCCATTTCGGAACCCTCCTACGGCCTGCGTTAGCGCTATTCCAAATGCGCTCCTGGCCATCTTCATCGAGGCGGGGTCGGAAGCAACGCGTCGGGGAGAGTAATCGTCGTCGCCACCAAAACCCGTTTCGGTGTTCTCGCAATCTTCGTTTTGTTTTTGTCCGGCAAACCTGTTTGACGGGCGGGTTGGCCATCCTGGCTGGCAAGTCGAACCGCGGTGGAACGCGCCCGCGGCGCGTGCTCGATCTGCGCTGTGCGGCGCGCGCTTTGCACCTTGACAAGGTCGATCGCCTTTCGCGCGGCGGTAAGGGCAACGGACATGTCGGTCAATTTCTGACGCTCTTGCTCCAATGCGACGCGCAAGTCGGCAGAAGCCTGCCTTGCCGCGTCCGTTTCCCGACGGGCAATCTCGACATCACTTGCGGCCGAAGCTGCGCGCGCGCGTTCCATATCCAATGCCTCGTTGGCATGTGTTGCGGCGGCGACAGCCAACTGGAGGTCCTTCAGCGCATCAGCCCGCTCCGCCACAGCCAAATCTGCGCGTCTCTCATTGGCGTCGCCAGCCTGACGGGCCATGGCGAGTTCGTGTTCGGATTGCTCGAGCTTATCCCGCCCTTCGGCTAGCGATTGATTTGCCTCGGCCAGGGCCGCATCCTTGGCATTACGTGCTTCGTCCAAGGAAATGGCTTGTGCTTTCAAGCCTTTGATCACGCGCCGAGCCGCTTCCAGGTCGAGTTTGAGAGCTTCGTTGCTTTGGTTCGCCACATGGAGAGCGTTTGCTTGCTCCGCCGACGTGCCGGCCAGCACTCTTGCCTGCGCGCTTGCTGTGCGCTCGGCGAACTGGCTCTGGCCCAGTTGCGCTTTTGTCGAAGACAGTTCTCTTCGCGCCGCGGCGATCTGTTGCTGCATTTCGGCGCCATTGTCCGCCGGAGATATTAGTGCCAAGAGCAGGATGCATCCGGGAACGGCGCTCCACCTCCAGTGGCGCATGCTGAAGCGAACCCATGCCGGGCGCGGGTCGCCCTCGAACTCGTCATAAGATCCATGTGTGAATGTCACGGGCCTCCGTCCTCTGTCTGCTGGACATTCCTCGCGATTCTCAAGAACACGCCATAGCGGCTGTGCGTTCCCAGATACGACTTCAGGCGTAGGAAGCATCATCCAAATGAACTAGGTACCTTGGCTGGCCGTATCCGAGCAGAATTTGCCGACGGCGGGTTGACCAATGTCGGACGGTGGAAGCGAAGTGATGCTTCGCACTAATTCGCTTGCCGGTTTCGCCGGTGGAAAGGCGAGGGACTTCAATTCAACCAGTTCGGCTATCTGCAACGTCCCCGGTCACTGACCGACGCGTCAGCGACCTGGCGACCGGCGAGATCGCCTATCGCCAGCAGACCGGCATAACGCCGACCCATCTCAGGCACCCGAACCGTATGGCGGTTGCCGCGAAATGATAACGGCTGGCGCCGACCCTGGTCGGGTCGCATAGCCGGCCTGGCCGATTGCGCCGGCGCGGAAACGAACCGTAGCTTCGTGGCGAGCGGCGGTTGCGCCGCTGTTGCAACAGTCGAATTCGCCTCGGAGAGCCATGCCGCATTATCCAGACGCCATGCCCGGATCGAAGACCCTGTTCGAGCGCGCCAGGAAGGTGATGCCGGGCGGCAACACGCGCACCACGGTCTTCGTCGACCCGTTTCCGATCTACGCCGCGCGCGGCGCGGGGTGCAGGGTCTGGGATGTCGACGGCAATGCCTATTACGACTGCATCAACAATTTCACCGCGATGATCCACGGCTACGCGCATCCCGATGTCACGGCGGCCGTGGCCGAGCAACTGCCGCTAGGCACGGCCTTCGGCGCCCCGACGCTGAGCGAGATCGAGCTTGCCGAGCTTCTGGTCGAGCGGCTGCCTTCCGTCGACCAGGTCCGCTTCACCAACTCCGGCACCGAGGGCGTGATGATGGCGATCAAGACTGCGCGTGCCTTCACCGAACGGTCGAAGATCGTCAAGATAGAGGGCGCCTATCACGGCTCCTACGATTTCGCCGAGGTCAGCCTGGACTCATCTCCCGCCAATTGGGGCGACCTGCCCAGATCGACGCCCTATGCCAAGGGAACGCCGCGCGGCGTGCTGGACGACGTGATCGCCGTGCCCTTCAACGACACCGAGGCGCTGCGCGCGGTCTTCGCCGCCGAGGGCGGCGGCATCGCGGCCGTGCTGATCGACCCGATGCCCAACCGTGCCGGCCTGATCCCGGCGCGCCGGGATTACCTCCTCGCCATGGCCGAGATCGCCCACGCGGCGGGGGCCTTGGTCATCTTCGACGAGGTCATCTCGTTTCGCCTAGGATGGTCGGGTGCGCAAGGATTGTGGGGCATCGAGCCCGACCTGACGGCGCTCGGAAAAATCATCGGCGGCGGTTTTCCGGTCGGCGCCGTGGGCGGCCGCGCCGATGTCATGGCGGTGTTCGATCCGACCGCCGGCAAGCCGGCGCTTCCGCATGGCGGCACCTTCACCGCCAATCCGGTCACCATGCGCGCCGGCCTTGCCTCGATGCGGGCGCTGACCAAAGAAAGCTTTGCCCATCTCGACCGTCTTGGCTCGTTCTTGCGCGACAGCGTCACCGCCTCCTTCGAAAAACATGGGCTCGACGGTCAATGTGTCGGCCTGGGCTCGCTGTTCAAGGTTCATTTCACGTCACATCCCGTCACGGATTACCGCTCCATCTATCCCGGCCAGGCTGAGCGGAAAAAATTCGACGCTTTCCACAAGGGCCTGCTCGGTCGCGGCGTGCTCTCCGCCAGCTACGGCCTGTTCGCGCTGTCGACGCCGATGACCGGGGAAGATGCCGGCGCCATCCTTCATGCGATCGACGAGACCCTGGGCGAGATCGCCGCGCAGTGCTGAAAGCAGGTGGACTACAAATGACGGCTTCTCCTCATGTCGTGGTGATCGGCGCCGGCACGCTGGGCATGTGCACGGCGCTCAACCTTGTCGAGCAGGGCGCGCGCGTCACGGTGCTCGAGGCGCAGTCGATCGCTTCCGGGTCGAGCGGCAGGTCGGTCGGCGTCGTCGGATCGCAATTCACCGATCCGTTCGAGATCATGCTTCGCGTTCATTCGCTGCGCCGGTTCCGCCAGTGGGAGGGCGAGGGGCTTCAATTCAACCACATCGGCTATCTCCGGCTGGCGCGCACGCCCGAGCAGATGGAACTGTTCGCGAGATCGGTCGAGATCCAGGGCGAGGCGGGCCTCAGGTCGCGCCTGATCCAGGCAGACGAACTCAGGCAGCTCGTTCCGCACATCAACCTTGACGGGCTCGAAGGCGGATTGTTCGGGCCCGACAACGGATTCCTCGATCCGCACGAGATGTGCAATTTCCTGGCGGGCATCGTGCGCGCCAAGGGCGGCGAGATCCGCCAGTACCGCAAGCTGCTCGGCGTAGAACGGCAGCCGGGCGGCTATGCGCTGGAAACCAGCGGCAGCCCGGTCGGTCGCGAGCGACGGCTGATCCACTGCGATGCGGTGGTCAATGCGGGCGGGGCCTGGGCGCCGCAGGTCGCCGCGCTTTTCGGCCAGCGCCTGCACATCTGGCCCGAGCGCCACGAGGCCGTCGTCATCCATCTCGACGAGCCGCTCGGCTACACCATGCCGATGGTCATGGACCTGGTGAACGGCGAAGGCAGCGGCCTCAACTTCCGCCACGAAAGGCCGGGCGAGCTGATCGCCGAGATCCACAAGGTGAACTCGGCCGCGCCGGAAGACCCCGACAATTACAACGAGCAGTGCGAGGAGCAGTCGAAGGTCGATCTGGCGGAGCTGCTTTTGCAACGCTTGCCCGATCTGCCCGGCGCGCGGCTCGGCCGGGGCTGGGCGGGTCTTTACCCGGTCACGGCCGACCATCGCCCCTTCGTCGGGCCGATCGATGCCTCGGAGCCGACGCTGATCACCGCCGCCGGCGCCGGCGGCTACGGCATCCAGCTCGCCCCGGTGATCGGCCAGATCGCCGCCGACTGGGTGCTTCACGGCGCGCCGGTCTCAGTACCCGGCTCGCAGAGCCTGGCGCCGTCCGCCGAGCGTAATATCCCGGGCCACTGACATACGCGTTTTCAACTAGGCCGGACGCCTAAGATGCGACCGTTCCCGTTAACCATCGATTAACTATCCGGTGGCCTTTAATAGGGTTCTGGAGGATACTGATTTTGGCCGCGAGCAATGATCTCGCAGCTGCCGAAATTAGAAAAGAAGCGGCGGGATACCGTCGCCGTCTGCCGGGGAGGCGCCCAGCATCTTCGATGAGGGAGCGCCGGAATGAATATCGAGGAAGCAGTCACTGCGGCGACGACGGGGTCGGGCGCGCTCCTGTCCTGTCTTGGCCAGCCCGCCCTGGCCTATCACGTCACGGCCATCATGCGTGAAACCGACGCGAGGCATGCGCGGCAGATGCAACTGGCCTTGCTGCGGCGGAGCATCGAGGCGCTTGTCGACGACGGCCTCGAAGGCACCGAAGCCGAACGCTTTGCATCGCAGTTCGACGGTCGCGTCGGCTCAGCCTGGGACCTGCTGCATACGGCCGGCGACACCTCGCACTGATCTCCTACAGACGGCTTTATCAGGGCCGTATGTAGCTCTTGCGGCATGAGGTAGACTGCCGGCTGCGTCTGACGTTCATTGAACGGGGGCATGCGATGCAGGCGATACCGATAGCGCATCCGGCGGGCCAGCCTGCCGCCGTTTCGATACCCTCGCTCGGCGGCTATCCCACCGCTGTGCTGTGCTGGCTGCTCTCGGCCGGTGTCTATATCGCGGCCAAATGGGTGGCGCCGGAAATGCCGCCCTGGGGACTGTGCTTCTGGCGGCTCTTGCTGGCCTGCGCCATCCTTTTGCCGATCGTGCACCGCCATCACGGCGCGATGCTTGCGCTTCTCAAATCCCGGCCGCTGGAGATCGTCGCGGTGGGGGCGATCGGCCTGACGCTCGGCGCGGCCTTCATCGTCGTCGGGGTCGTGCTGGCGACGGCCATCAAGCCGAGGGCGGTTGCGGCAAAGGCGTGAGGGAGCGACAAACGCGTCGATCGGCTGTTCGCATGGGCAAGTCGATTTGGGTTCCTGGACCGTGAGCCGTCCGGGCCAAGCTTTCCTAAATTAGCCGATTTTGCTATTGGCTGCCCTTCGCAGCGCCGGTCAGGGCCGAAGGGGGATCATGGCGATCGACAAGCGTGTGAACGCATGAACGGCGGCCAGCACATGCTGGAGCTGCGCGTGCTTGGCGATTTTCAGGTGATGCGCGACGACCAGCCGGTTGACCTGCCGCCATCGCGCAAGACGCGGGCGCTGCTCGCCTACCTCGCCGTCACCGCCCGGCAGCACCAGCGCGAGCGGTTGTGCGAGATATTCTGGGACATTCCCGACGATCCGCGCGGCGCCTTGCGCTGGAGCCTGTCCAAGATCCGCCAGGTGCTGGGCGGCGACGGAACCGCGCTCGTCGCCGATCGCAACGCCGTCGCGCTCAACATCGATACCGATTACGCGCGGCTGGCGCCGCTGGTGAAGGCCGACCTTTCCTCCCGCACGAGTGAAGAGCTGGAAGCCGTCTTGGCCTCGATCCGCGGCGGCTTTCTTGCCGATCTCTCGCTCGAGCGCTGCTTCGACTACGAAAGCTGGCGGCAGGCCATCGCCAGCGAGGTGGAGATCGTCGAGCTCGGCATCCTGCGTGAGTTGGTCGAGCGCCTGGCGGACCAGCCGCGACGAGCGCTACCGTTCGCCCAGCGCCTGCGCGGCCTCGTGCCCGACGATGCGCGGCTCGCCGCCGAGATCGAGGCGTTGGAGGACAGGGTCCGGTCGGCCACCGCTCAAGCCCCGGGAAGCGCGTCGCAATCCAGCTCCGCCCGGCCGCCGCAAACGGCGTCGAAACCTGCGTCATCGCAGGATCCTGGCCGCGCCGTGCAATTCTGCCGGGCTCTCGACGGCACAAGGCTCGCCTATGCCAGTACCGGCAGCGGCCCGGCGATCCTGCGCGCCGCGCACTGGATGTCGCATCTCACCTTCGACTGGGACAGCCCGATCTGGCGGCACTGGATGCGCGAACTGTCGCGCCAGAACCGGCTGGTGCGTTACGACGAGCGCTGCAACGGCCTGTCGCAGCGGCACGTCGTCGACATCTCGTTCGAGACCATGCTGTCGGACCTCGAATGCGTCGTCGAGGCGACGGGACTTGACCGCTTCACCTTGCTTGGCCTGTCGCAGAGCTGCGCGGTTTCGATCGCCTATGCCATCCGCCATCCCGAGCGGGTCTCGGGCATGATCCTTTATGGCGGTTACGTCAAAGGCTGGCGGGCACGCGGCGACGCGGGCGAGATCGCGACGCGCGAGGCCGCCGCGACGCTGATGCGCGAGAGCTGGGGCAAGCCGAACCCGATGTTCCGCCAAGCCTTCTGCTCCATGTTCATCCCCGGCGCCACGCACGAACATTTCGCCTGGATGGACGATCTGATGCTGCGCACCGTCTCGCCCGACGATGCCTGGCGCCTTCAGAGTTCCTTTTCGGTGATCGATGTCACCGACTTGCTGGACAAGGTGCGCGTTCCGACGCTGGTGCTGCACGCGCGGGACGACAACGTCGCACCCGTCGAATCCGGGCGCACCATGGCAGCGGGCATTCCCGGCGCGCGCTTCATCGAGCTCGAGAGCCAGAACCACATCCTCCTCGAAGGCGAGCCCGCCTTCGAGGAGTTCATCGACCACGTCCGCGCCTTCATCGCCGAGACGGCGGGCGGGTAACCGGGCGCTGGCGCAGCTCTCAGCTCTTAGCCAATGGCACGGTGAAGACCGTCGCGGTGCCGGTGAGGCAAAGCTCACCGGCTTCGTTGCGCACCGACGTCTCCAGCTTGGTGATCGGCTTGTCGGCGCGCACCTCCTTGACCTCGACACGGCCGGTGATCAGTTCGCCGACGCCGACCGCCTTGACGAATTTCCACGACACTTCGAGGAACACCGAGCCGGGGCCGGGCAGGTCTTCCGCCACCACCGCATTCAGGATGCCGGACGTGACGCCGCCCTGAACGATAAGCTTGCCGAACACCGAAGCCTCGGCCAGCGCCTTGTCGTAATGCAAGGGGTTGCGGTCGCCGGTCATCTCGGCGAACGCGTCGATATCCCGAGGCTGCGTGCGCCGCGAGCGCTCGGCGAAGGCGCCCACCTTTGGTCGACCCTTGATGACGCCGACCCACCCGTCCTTCATCACATGCACAGTCATGGTCTTGCTCCGGTTCGGTTGCGATTGGGTGTCATTCCGGCCGAGGCCGGCGGTTCGTCCTGGTTGGCCGGCGCCCGGTGGGCCGTCGGCCGCGATGCAGAGGAATGGGCGCGGTGCACCGGCGCCGGCTGCCCGGCCAGCGCCTGAACCTCGGCCTTCAGCACGGCGCTGAAGTGGCGATGACGCTCGCCGAGATCGTCGAGCGTCCAGTCGAAGCCGGCGATCGCATCGGTGGTGTCGAGGATCTGGTTGGCGATCATGTCGCGCTGCCGCTGCCAGATCGCGAATGCCGCGTCCGAGCCGTCGAGGATGGCGCGCGCGAGGCTCTCAGCGTCGCGCAGCGCATCGGAAATGCCGTGCGAGGTGATCGGATCGCGGAAGAAACCGGCATCGCCCACCAGCGCCCAGCCGGGGCCGTGCGCCTGGCGGATATAGCCAGGCACGCCCCGAAACGCCTGCAGGCGGGCATCCTTCGGCGCTCTGGCCGCCTGTGCGGCCAGAGCCGGCGAAAGCGCCTCGAGCACATCCATGCGGGCGCGGGCGTAGCCGAGGCGGAAGCGCTGGTCGAACAGGCTCGTCGGCACCGAGGCGACGATGCAGGCGAGGCCGTCATTGCTCGGGATGAACGAGCCCGCGATCCCGTCGCGGAAGTACCAGTGGTAGCCGGTGCCGGGCTCGACCGGCGCATAGCCATAGACATGGGCGGCCGACACCGCGCCGCGCCGCAAGGGCTGGGCGTCGACGCATTTTGCCACCAGCGAGCCGACGCCGTCGGCGCCGACCACGATATCGGCGCTGACCCGCAGGGATGCGCGGCCGGCGGCGCGTATTTCGATGCCGCGCACGCCCCCGCGCGTGTCTGCGAAGAGATCGCCGACCGCCACCTCGTGGAGGATTTCCGCGCCGGCCTTGCGCGCCGCATCGACCAGGATGCGGTCGAGCACGGTGCGCCGCGGCGCGATCAGGCCGGGAAGGTCCGAACCGGCGGCGAGCGGGATGGTGATCTCCTCATCGCCATAGTGGACGGTCGTCGTCTCGATGAGCGGCGTGCCGGCTTCGAGCAGCGGCTTCAGCAAGCCCCAGCGCCACAATTGCAGAACGGCGGGCCGCATCAGCGCATGCGTCGACAGCGTGTCGGAGCCATAGGGCTTGCGGTCGATCGCCAGCACCTTGAGGCCCGCGCGGGCGAGCAGCATCGCGCTCGCCGCACCCGCACAGCGCGCGCCGACGATAATGGCGTCGTAATGGCCGCGTTTCGGAGCGGCCATGAGGGAGATAGGGTTGGTTGCCATGGTCTTGGTCCTCAGGCCGCCTTGCGGCCGTTGCAGTCGAGATGACGTGAGATTTCGGCGGCGATCGCTTTCGCGTCCTCGCCGGCACCGCCGATGAAGTTGGAATCGCGCTTGCGCAGGAAGCGAAAGCCGAGTGCGTAGAGGCCGGGCACGCTGGTGACGCCGCCCTGATGCGCGAGCTCGCCGTCGGCGCCGAGCGCCAGCGGCTCCAGCCAGCCGAACGAGCGCGCATAGCCGGTCGCCCAAATGATGGTGCGGATCGATCCGTCGGTCAGCGTAAGCCGCTCGGCGCCGGCCGCCGGCATCGCCACCGCCTCGGGCCGGTATGGTGTCGGCGTGCCTGCGAAGCGGTCAATCTGGTCGAGCAGGCGCGCCAGCTTCGCTTCCGCCGCCGCGATGTGCTGGCCGAGATCGCCGGCGAAGGCGATCTCGCGGTCGCCGACGCCATGCACCCGCCCGGTCAGTTCCACGCCGAGCGCCTGCAGCGTGGCGAGATCGACGTCGGCCCTGTCGGGCCGGCCGGCGAGCTGCAGCGACGGCTGGCGCCGAGCGCTTTCCGGATCGGCAAGGTCTTCCTGGCGCTGCGCCATCAGGCCCATTGCGCAAAGCCAGAAGAAGATGTCCTGGTCGCGCCATGTTCTGGGTAGGCGCGCATGCTTGCCGACCGAAAGCACGACACGCCGCCCGGCACGGGCGAGCTCGTCGGCAATCTGCACGCCGGAGGATGAGGCGCCGACGACCAGCACGCCGCCGCTGGGCAGCTGGCCAGGCGAGCGATATTGCGAAGCGTGGATGCTGAGCGGCCCGCGAAGGGTCTCGGCAGAAAAAGGAATGACCGGCCGGTCGCAATGTCCCGTCGCGACGACGACCGCGCGCGCCGACCATTCGCCGGCGCTGGTGCGCAAGGCAAAGCCGTCGCCGGTCCGCTTTGCAGATGTGACCTCGACATTGGTCTCGACGGGCGCATGCCATTGCCAGGCGTAGCGCTCCAGGCTTTCGACGAAAGCCCCTTTGCTCATGAAGCCGTCGGGATCGTCGCCCTCGTAGGGCGAGCCGGGCAGGGTGTTCAGCCAGTTCGGCGTGAGCAGCCTCAGTGAACGCCAGCTCTGCGAGCGCCAGCGCTCGCCGATCCGGCCGCGCTCCAGAACGGCATGGTCGATGCCGGCCTGGCCAAGGCAATGGCTGAGCGCAAGGCCGGCCTGGCCGGCGCCGATGATGACGACGTCCGCGCGTCTCATAGGTACTGTTCCGTCAGTGGGAGCGGAGGCGGCCCGGATTGGCTCCGGACCGCCTGCCGACTTACTGGATGGTCTTGATGCCGACAGTGACCGGCACGCCCTTGGTCAGCACGTCGAACACGGCCGAACGGGTCCGCGACTGCTCGACCAGCTGCTGCAGCTTTTCGGCCGGCGCGTCGCCTTCGATCTCGAACGACACCTGGATGTTCTGGAAACCGTTGCGGACCTCGTCGGAAATGCCGAGGATGCCGCGCAGGTCGATGTCGCCCTCGACCGAGCATTTCACCTTGGTGAGCTTGATGCCGCGCGCGGCGGCAATGTTGGCGACGCCCGCCATCAGGCAGCCCGCCAGCCCGTGCAGCAGCCACTCGACCGGGGTCGGCGCATTGTCGGCGCCGCACAGGATCGCCGGATGGTCGGCGTCGGCATAATGGGGCTTCTCGTGCTTCTGCTCGTTGCCGGCGCCGAAGAAGCCGTTCATGACGGTCTTGCTGTGCGTGCCTTCGATCCATTCATTGTGGGCGCGGAACTGGAACTTGGCCAACTCGGGCTGCCCGGCGACGAAATTGATCGTCGCCATCAGGTTCGGCGTGTCGACGCCATTGAGCGGAAGCCGTGCAGGTTTGGTGTTGGGTTGCATCTTCATCTCCAAAGGTTCGTTTGCGGCTTGGTTGCCGTGACGGCCTCTGTTTGCCGATGAAGCGTTTGAACGAGAGTGGGTGCGATCGTGGAATTTTTCATACGCCTACCGTGGAAATTGCGTTGGACGTATCGTTTGAAACGAAGCGTCGGCGCCGCCTGACCGAACGCAAAAGCCCCGGGCGTGGG
Source organism: Mesorhizobium sp. CNPSo 4661 (assembly GCF_057784215.1). Lineage (NCBI taxonomy): Bacteria > Pseudomonadati > Pseudomonadota > Alphaproteobacteria > Hyphomicrobiales > Phyllobacteriaceae > Mesorhizobium > Mesorhizobium sp. CNPSo 4661. The sequence goes on from NZ_JBWGIO010000008.1 coordinate 111,544, forward strand.
GAAGCCCGGGGCTTGGCGACAGCGTGGTAATGATCGCCATCGGCTGTCATCCGGCGTTGCGGATATCCATCCCATCGGCGCCGGACGCGGCGTAGTGCATCGAGGTGTAATGGTCGATTTCCGAACGGGCGATACCCATGTCCTTGAGCAGATAGTCGGGCATGGCCTGCATGGCGGCGCGGTCACTGCGCATCCTCATCGCACGGTAGACAAGCCTAAGCGTGCGGCCGGCAGAGCCGGTAAGGCTGAAGCCCGCGCGACCGGTTTCATAAGCGGTATGTTCCAAAGTCGTCATCGTTGTCTCCATCGTTTTGCGGCGCGATCCTTCGCGTCGTCGATGGGACGGCTTGTGGCTTACGACCGGGGGAACCAGCGTTGGAGCGGGCGTCGAAATCGCCGTGGAATCCGGCGTTGTCTCAGTTTGAAAATATCATCCTTTTCCAATGCAGCACGGACCGCGTCGTGGCGAAGTCCTTAGACTTTCGCTTATATCAGGATTCGCGTATATAAGGGTTGCGTTACTATGCTGATTTTCAGAGGGGAATTAAATCATGCGCAAACAGCAATCGCTTGGACTGGCGCTTCTGGCTTCCATATCGCTTTTCCTCACTGAGGCCGCTTTGGCGAAAGATGCCTACAAAACACCATGCAGGGCGGATGCCCAGCGACTGTGCAAGATGGTCGACAATGCAAAGGGGTTGAGCTGTCTTAAACAGCACATCAGTGAGCTCACGCCTGCCTGCAAGGCGTTTCTCTCCAAGAAATGAACTGCGACCAAGACCGAATGCGTGGCAAACGCCCGGGCCTGCAAGAAGGCGGCCGCCGTCAGGAAATCCGCCGCCCGGCCTCGTCCAGAAGCACGCAGTCGTCCGGGTCGAAGCCTAGCTCGATTGTCTCGCCTTCTGTGAGCACGCGGCCATTGATCGGGGCGTTGGCGCGGATGTTCGCCGCGCCGCCTATGTCGACCTCGTAGATGGCGCTGCCGCCGAGATAGGAGGCCGACACGACCCGGCCGGGCAACCGGTTGGCGCTCGCTCCGCCGACCGACAGTTTCTGCGGCCGCACCACGACGGTGACGGCGCTGCCCTGCGCCAGCGCTTTGGGTGAAAGCACGCTGACCGTCTGGCCGCTGGCGAGCGTGACCGCTGTCGGCCCGTCGGATCTGCTCACCGTCCCGGAAAGCATATTGGCCTTGCCGAGGAAGTCCGCCACGAAGGCGGTGGCCGGCCGCTCATAGACCTCTTCGGGCGTGCCGATCTGCTCGGCCGAACCGGCATTCATCACCACGATGCGGTCCGACATCGACAGCGCTTCTTCCTGGTCGTGCGTGACGAAGATGGCGGTGATGCCGGTTTCCTTCTGGATCTTCTTGATCTCGACGCGCATTTCCTCGCGCATGTTGGCATCGAGCGCCGAGAGCGGCTCGTCGAGCAGGAGCACCTGCGGCTCGAACACGATGGCGCGGGCCAGCGCGATGCGCTGCTGCTGGCCGCCCGACAATTGCGAGGGCAGCTTCTTCTCGCTGCCCGGCAGCCGCACCATGTCGAGCGCCTGGCCGACCTTGCGCCTGATCTCGGGCTTGGCGACGTTGCGGTATTTCAGCCCGAAGGCGACATTGTCGAACACGCTCTTGTGCGGAAAGAGCGCATAGCTCTGGAAGACCAGCCCGATGTTGCGCTTGTAGATCGGCACGTCGTCGACGCGCCGGCCGCCGATCATGATCTGGCCGGCCGAAATGTCGACCAGCCCGGCGATGGAGCGCAGGATCGTCGTCTTGCCGCAGCCCGAGGGGCCGAGCAGCGTGACGAAGCTGCCCTTGCGGATCGATAAAGAGAAATCGCGGACCGCGACGAACTTGCCATAGGCGATGTCGATGTTGCGGAACTCGACCGCCGGGCTGCTCGCCTCGGCGGTCGCGATCGCGCCTTCCGCCCCGGCCGAGGCCGGCCGGGGATGGATTTTCGTGTCCTGGCTGTCAGGCACCTTTCGAGATCCTGTTCCACTGCTTGGTCCAGGCGTCCTCGTTGGTCGCCCAGTAGGTCGGATCGGCGAAGGTCAGCGCCTTCATCGTACCGGTCGGATCGAAGGCCGGCAGCTTCGCGATCTTGTCGGTGAGCTTGACCTTGGTCGGGTCGAGCGACGGCGGATAGCTCTGGCCCTCTGCCACCGCGATCGAGGTCGCCGGGTCGAGCATGAAGTTGATCAGCTCTTCGCATTCTGCCATCGGCGAGCCCTTCAGGATCAGCATGTCCTCCATCCACGCATAGGAACCGGCCGGATCGAGATAGCCGATCGGATGGCCCTGGTCCTGCAGCGCCGCGACGCGGCCCGACCAGGCGTCGGTTACCACGATCTCGCCCTTGGAAAGCAGGTCCATCAGCTCCGCGCCGGAGCTCCAGAACTTCTTGGCGAGGTCGCGCGTCTCGCGCACCTTGGCCCAGATCGTGTCCATGTCCTTGAGGTTGTTGGGGTCCTGGCCGGTGGCCAAAGCGGCGTACCAGACGCGCGTCGTCATGTCGGAATAGCCGCCGACCTTGCCGGCATATTTCTTGTCGAGCAGCAGTGCCGCGCCCTTTTCCTTGGCCTCCTCCGGCGAGATCACCTTGGTGTTGTAGGCAATGCCGGTGGTGCCGTAGTCGTAAGGCACGGCCGACAGCTTCGGCGTCAGCTTGCGGAACGGCTCGATCATCGGCTGCAGCACATTCACCATGTTGGGAATGTTGGCCTCGTTGATCTCCGAGGTCAGGCCGCCATTGACGTATTTGATGTAGTAGTTGACGCCCGAGGAATGGATGACCTGATAGTCGCCGGGCTTCGCGGTCTTGATCTTGGTGATGATCTCGTCCTCGTCGCCGAACGTGCCTTGCACCACCTTGATCTTGGTTTTGGCCGTGTAGGGCTGGAAGGCGAACTTGTCGATCGCGTCCTGCACCGTGCCGCCCCAGCCGTCGAAGCGGACTTCCTCGACCGCGGCGAGCGCCCGTCCCATCCACGGCATGGAAAGTCCCGCCGATGCTGCCGCCGCGGCGGTCAGCGTCAGGAAAGTGCGGCGGCTCAGATCGCCATTGGCATACCGGTCGTGCAGCCGTTCAAGCCGCTTGGTCGTCGTCAGTTTCATCGTACTTCCTCCCTTGGTTCGCCGCGTCTCTTCAACTTCGTCAGGCTCTGCAGGATCAGGCCGCCGATCAACGGGATGCCGACGGTCACCAGGATCATCACGGTGCCGAGCGCATTGATCTCCGGGCTGATCGAGATTTTCAGCATGGACAGGATTTGGGTGGGCATGGTCTCGACGCCCGCCGGTCGCCAGAACAGGCTGGCCGAGGTGTTGTCGAACGAGATGGTGAAGGCAAGCAGCGCGCCGCCGACGACCGCCGGGATGAGCAGAGGCAGCGTGATCTCGCGGAAGGACGAGAAGCGAGATGCGCCGAGCGAGAGAGCTGCCTCCTCATAGACGCGCCTTATGCCCACCATGCGTGCCTGCGCGATCAGCACGACATAGGGCACGGCCAGAAGGATATGGCCGAGCACCAGAAGCAGCATGGTGCGCGGCTGGTCGATCGCCTTGATCAGCACCAGAAGGCCGACACCGAGGATGGTTTCCGGCACCAGTGCCGGCAGGATCACCAGCGTGCTCAGCGCCTGCTTGCCGGGGAAGTCGAAACGCACCAGCGCGAAGGCCGTGACGACGCCGATGGCCGTGGTGGCGACTGCGGTGACCAGCGCGATCCACAGCGAGGTGCGGAAGGCCGTCAGCACCGCGTCATTGTTCATCAGCTTGGCGTACCATTGCAGCGAAAAACCGGTCATCGGGAAGCCGCCGAACATCGAGGCGTTGAACGACAGGATGACGGTCGCCACGATCGGCGCGAACATGAAGATGTAGACGCAAAGCGTGACGAAGCCGGTCAGCCGCCAGGCCCATCTGCCTTCCTCCTTGCGCCGCGTGCCGCTCATCCGCCCGATTTCCTCATCCACCAAGCCCTTTGACGATCTGCGACATGCCCATGTAGCGGGTGTAGATGGCGGCGAAGAAGCCGAGCACGACGAACAGCACGATCGACAGCGTCGCGCCCATCGGCCAGTTCAATTCGCCCATGATCGTGTCGTAGATCAGGTTGCCGAACAGCGCGTCGCGGCCCGAGCCGAGCAACTGCGGCGTCACATAGCTGCCGGCCGCCAGCACGAAGCAGAGCAGCAGCCCGGCCGCCAGGCCGGGCAGGGAGAGGGGCAGGGTCACCTCGCGGAACGCCTGCGCGCTGGTGCAGCCCATCGAGCGCGCCGCCGCAATCAGCGTGCGGTCGATCCCCTCGAGGCTGACATAGACGTTGAGGATCATGTAGGGCAGGAGGAAATGCAGCAGTCCCAGGATCACCGCGCCTTCGTTGTAGAGCATCTGCAGCGGCTCGTTGATGATGCCCATCTTGAGCAGCGCGACGTTGATGACGCCCTGTTCGCCCAGGATGTTGATCCAGGAAAAGGTGCGGATGGTAAAGCTGATCCAGAACGGCACGATGAGCAGGAGCAAGAGCAGCCATTTGTGCCTGAAGCTCGTCGCCCAGATGAAATAGGCAGGGAAATAGCCGAGCACGCCGCACAGCAGCGCGGTGATCGCGCCGACCCTCAGCGTCTTCAGAAGGAAGCCGGAATAGTAACTGTCGGTGAAGAATTCCTGCCAGTTTGCGGGGGTCAGCGCGCTGGTTTCGACGCCGGCGGTGACGAAGGTGAAGAACGTATAGGCCGCCATCACCGCGATCGGCAGCACCAGGAAGAAGATCAGCAGCAGAAGCACCGGTGCAACCAGCATCCAGGCCAGGCGTGGATCGTACAAGGTCCAGCGATTGTTCATGCGCACCCCGGAGGTAGGCGTCTTCTTCGACGCGCTTATGTTCCCACAGTGAAGATTGTTTCATTGCCGCCGCGATGTCTACAGGCGGTGATTGAGCCAGAGCGGTCGCGTGTCCGCGATTGCCGTCAGGCCCCTCGAACCGGCGCAGCAGTGAAAAGGGACGGCAGGAGCAACCAGATGCATCTCTGGGCGTTGAATGACAGCTGCCGGCTCACGAGGCCGCAAGCCGTGGGCCGCACCCGAAATGCTCTTTTGGGAGCAGGGCTCATGCCTTCACTGGTGCTCTTTGTGATCAAGAACATCGCCATAGGGGCGATCATCGGGTTGATCGTAGCGTGCTGGCTCGTGGCTTTCGGCACGGTCGGCAGCCATATATCGTCAGGCAACGGGGGCTACGTGGCTGTCGGTATGATCGCCTATTCGATGGCGTCTTCCTTCGGAATGGGCTTCTTGGCCACGGCGCTAATGTTCCTGGAATAGGCCGTCCGGCCGCCGCAACACGCCGTCCGCCCCTATCTTTCCGCAAACGCCCTTGCGAACGAGTCCATCATCGGGCGCACCAGATATTCGAAGAAAGTCCGGTCGCCGGTGCTGATGAAGGTGTCGACCGGGGTGCCGGGATAAAGCTGTTCTCTCTTCACGCCCGGGGGCAGGGCGTCGGCGATCTTCAGCCTGGCACGGAAATAGGGTTCGTGGGTGGCCTGGTCGATCAGCCGGTCGGCGGAAATCTCGCTCACCGTGGCCGGGACTTCCGGCGTAAGACGCGTGTTGAGCGCGGAGAGCCTGAGCTTTGCCTGCTGGCCGACATGCACCTGGTCGATATCCTTCGGCCGCAGCCTGGCGTCCACCACCAGGCCGGATGACGTGGGCAGGATCTCCATGATCTTCTCGCCGGGCGCCACCACGCTGCCTTGCGAATTATAGGTCGAGGCCACGACGATACCCGCCGCCGGCGCGGTGATCGTCGTGCGCTTCAGCACCGCTTGCGCCGCGCGCATCCGCTCCTCGATATCGGCGAGGTTGGTGCGCACATCGTCGAGCTTGGTCAGCGCTTCCTCGACGCGCTGGGTCGTCGCGCGTTCGGTCTGCGCCTCCGCCTCGACGATCTGCGTATTGGCCGAGGCGAGGTCCGCCTCCAGCGCGCCGGCCTGGCCGACGAGATCGGCCTCCGAGCGCAAGAGTTGCGAATACTCCGTGCGGTTGGTGAGGCCCTTGCCCAGAAGGTCGGTCTTGATGCCGAGCTCCTTCTTCACCACCTCGGCCTGCTGCTCGATTGCCAACTTTTGCGCGTTCAGCCCTTTGACCGACTCGCGATGCATGGCGACGCGCTGCGCCAGGATCGACTGCTCCGAATGGAACCGCGCAAGCCTGGCGTCGAACTCCTTCTGCTGCTCGCGGATGAGGTTTTCGAATTCCTGCTGGAACGGCGCAGGCGCTGGCTCGGCGATCGGCGCCAGCGTGGCGAGGCCGTCGCGCTCGGCCTCCAGCCGTGCGGCGCTTGCTTTGAGCGCGATCCACTGCCTTGTCAGTCGGTTGAGATCGGCCTCCGGGGCGGTCCGGTCGAGTAGGATAAGGTCCTGGCCCTCCCGGACATGGTCGCCTTCGTGCGCCAGCAACTGCCTGATGATGCCGCCCTCGCGGTGCTGGATTAGGATGTTGCCGTCGGTTGCAGCGATCGTGCCCTGGGTGATCACGGCGCCGGCAAGAGGCGCTTTGGCCGCCCAATAGCCGAAGCCGCCGGCGAGCAGCGCGATCGCCGCGTAGCCGGCGAAGGCCGCGCGGCGGAAATCGGTGCGCGGGCGGCTTTCGAAGATGAGGCTCTGCGTCATCGTTCAGGACCCGTAGCGGATGGTCGGCGCGGCGCGGATGGTTGGCGCGAACGATCCCGTGACCACCGTGCTCCGCTGCGCGCCCTTGCCCGGTTGCCGCAAGATCTCCGCGCTCGGTCCGAACGCCTCGATGACGCCGCCGCGCAAGACCATCACGCGGTCGCAAGCCGAGGCGATCGTGGGGCGATGCGTGATGACGATGGTGGTGACGCCCGCGGCGCGCGCGGCGGCTAGGACCGCTTCCAGTGCTGTCTCTCCGGCGCCGTCGAGATGCGTGCTCGGCTCGTCCAGAACCAGGATGCGCGGATTGCCGTAGAAGGCGCGCGCCAAGCCGATGCGCTGCCGCTCGCCGCCCGACAGCGTTCCGGCGACCGTCGTCTGATAGCCGTCGCGCAGCGAAAGGACCAGCTCATGCGCCTCGGCGCGTTTTGCCGCCTCGATGATCGCCGCGTCGTCCGCGTCCGCGTCGAAACGGGCGATGTTGTCGGCGATGGAGCCCGGGAAAAGCTCCACCTCCTGCGCCAGATAGCCGACATGCCGTCCGAGCTGGTTCTCGTCCCAGGTCCTGAGCTCGGCGCCGTCGATCCTGACCGTGCCGCCGCTCGGCTGGGCAGCTCCGACCAGCAGCCGCGCCAAAGTTGATTTGCCGGCGCCGCTCGGGCCGACGATCGCCACCGCTTCGCCGGCGCTGATGGCGAAGCTCAGCCGCTTCAGGATGGGCTCGGCGCCGAATGTGGCGTTAGGCGCGATGAAGAAAAGATCCTGCGCGGCAATCGCGCCGGTCGGGTCGGGCAGGATGAGCCTGCTCGCCGCTGCCGGCCGCGCCGCTAGCGTGGCTGCCAGCCGCGACCATGCGCGCCTGGCGTCGGCGAGCTGCCGCCAGGAACCGATCAGCTGGTCCAGCGGCTGCAGCGCGCGCGACGACACCAGCGAGGACGCGAAGATCATGCCGGCCGTCATCTCGCCCTTGAGCACCAGCCAGGCGCCGGCGCCGAGGATCGCCAGCTGCAGTATCATGCGCAACGCCCGCGACGCGCCGCTGAAAAGCGCATTGGCGCCGGCCGAACGGTCATGCAGGGCAAGCGCGGCCGCCACATGCCGCCCCCAGGCGCGCGCGGCGTTTTCCACCATGCCCATGGCGCGCAGCGTCTCGGCGTTGCGGGCAAAGGCCTGCTCGGCCTTGCTGGCCAAAGCCGAACGCTCCGCCGAAAGCGCGTCGTTCCTGCCGACGGCAAGCTGGTTGGCCACGACCAGCACGACGAGCAGCACCGCGCCGCCGAGCGTCACCCAGAACAGCACCGGATGGATGAGATAGAGCAGCGCCAGGAAGATCGGCGCGAAGGGCAGGTCGAACAGCATCGAGACACCGCGCGAGCGGATGAAGGCGCAGACCGAGGCGAGGTCGTTGAGTGGCGACAGCGTGCTTCTGGCGCCGAGCGACGCGGCGAAAACCGTCGCGCCCAACCTGTCGTTGACCGTCGCGGCGATGCGCTGCGTGTAGACCGCGCGGATGGCGTCGAGCAAGCCAAGGAAGCCAAGCGCCGCGACCGCGATAATCGACAGATAGACAAGCGTCTCGACGCTGGAGGAGGGCAGGACGCGGTCATAGACCTGCAGCAGGTAAAGCGGGATCACCAGCAGCAGCAGGTTGATGAGCAGCGAGAACAGGCCGACATCGGCGATGGCGCGACGCAAGACCGGCCGCAATCCCGACTGTCCAGCCATTCCCGCACTCCCTGTCGAAGCCCATGGGCCGATCGCCTGAAGCATGTCCGTCGGGAAACCGGGAACCGGTTTCGAAAAAGACATGCGCAATATCAGAAGCCTGAAGCGCGCGATTCGAAAGACCGCCCTCGCTTCAGACCGTATGCTCGCTTGTCGTGCTGCTTGCGGTGTGGCTGGTCAGCGCCGCCGCCTGGCTTGGCAGATCGTTCAGCGTATAGGCGTGGATATAATCGATCTTCATCTGCGCCGGTGTCGCCAGATGGTCCGGCGGCGCGCCCGCCTGGCCACCCACCGCGAGATCGACCAGCATGTACATCGGCTTGTTCATGTCGGACGGCGTCGCCGCCGCCGCGACCTGCACGCCATCATAGGTCCAGATCAGCTTGTCCGGCGTCCATAAGAGGCCATAGGTGTGGAAGCCGGCGGTATCCATGACGTTCACCGTGGATCCGACCGTCGTGTGCTGGCCCGTCTGGTTGGTATGCGCGGTCATCAGCAGCGAATTCGGCTTCTGGCCATACATCTCCATCACGTCAAGCTCCGGCGGCCACGAGCCGTCTTCCGGCAGCAGCCAGAAGGCCGGCCAGGCGCCGGCGTTTTCCGGCAGGTCGGCCCTCATTTCGAAATAGCCGTAGGTCTGCGAGAACGAGTCATGCGTGGTCAGGATGCCGGATGTGTATTCGTAATTGTTGATCAGCGGCTTGATGTCGGCCGGCGCCTGCGCCGCGGTGATGGTGAGAACCCCGTTCTGCACGCTGAACGGATGCACGGAGCTGGTCGGCGCGTAATTGGCGTCGATGTACCACTGCAACTCGCCATTGCGGGTCAGCGTGCTGCCGTTCGGCGCGCCCCACCAGAAGTTGGTGTCCCAGGTGCCGCCCTGGCTATTGTGAAGGTTCAGCGTGTTGAACTCGTCGCTGAAGGACAGCGTCATGCCGGACTTGTCGATCGGCAGCTGGAAATTGTTGGGCTGCAATTTGTCGATCGTGGTGTTCTTGAATTCGAGGATTTCGCTCGATCCAAGGTTCAGCACCACATTCGGTCCCGCCTGGATCATCGCGTCGTGGACGGCGGCGAACGACGTGAATCCGTAGCCATCGAGCCGGACGGCATCATTCGAGGCGAAATTGATGATCGAGTCGCTGCCGTTGCCCTTCGCGATGATGAAAACATCGGCGCCGCCGCCGCCATCGATCAGCACATCGTTGCCCGCCCCGCCGTCGATCGTCTGGCCGCCCGCCGTGGCGGTGATGATGTTGTCCAGCGAATTGCCGAAGGCATAGTTGTGAGCGTTGGTGACGACGAGGTTCTCGACATTGTTCGGCAGCGTGTAGCTCATCCATGTGTTGATCGTGTCGATGCCCTCGCCAGGGTTCTCGACCACCTTGTTGCCCGCCGAATAGAGGTAATAGATGTCGTCGCCTTGGCCGCCATACATGGTGACGTTGACGCCGCTGGTGCCCCAGATGGAGTCGTTGCCTGAGGTGCCGTTCATCGTCCCGGGCGAGGACGCCGAAAGCCAGTGATTGGAAGCGCCGCTGTAGTAAAGAGGAACGCCTATCGCGTTGACAACGAAGCTCATCGGACACTCCTTTCTCGGTGGCACCTGATTTTCAGGCCAACCTGCAAGCCGGCCTATGGTTCCAAGGATTCGCGTTACAGTACAGGCAAAAAATTACCACTCATCGATTAATGATTAGAAATAGAGATAATAAGGTGGTTCTAATACAATTTATACGCGATAATTGCACGTTGAATTACTCAATTTTACTCAATATTGCGAGGCTCATGCTGAAATATTGGGCAAGATGCAGCGCGTGACCGCCATCGGCCAGCGTGGCCGCGCGGTGATCGAGGCGCTGAGTCGCCATATTTGCGACGTTGGACATCCGAGCCGGAAAGCGATTTCGGTCTGCTCTAGAAAAGCGATCAACCCGAACGAACAGCGATGCCCAACGATGTCGCACATCGCGTTACATTGCGCCCGACCAGCCCGCGCCGCCGACGATGCCCGGCCTGATCGAAGCGATCGTGTCCGCAGCCTCCGTTGCAAGGGTGGCAGGTAGCCGCCGGGCAAAAAATTTGACAGCTTCTGTCGGATCGGCTGGGGGCTGCCCGTCCTTGGGGCATCGATCAACGAAACCTGAGAGGATATCGAGACATGCCGAGCACCATCCAACTGCACCGTGTCCTGGCAACCAAGCCGGAGAAGGTTTACCGCGCGTTCGTCGAGGCGGACGCGCTGGCGAAGTGGCTGCCGCCGAACGGCTTTACCTGTACGGTGCACGAGTTCGACGGCAAGGTCGGCGGCGCCTACAAGATGTCCTTCCGCAACTTCACCACCGGCGACAGCCACGCCTTCGGCGGCGAATTCGTCGAGCTCGTTCCGGGTGAGCGCCTGCGCTACACCGACCGCTTCGACGACCCCAACCTGCCGGGCCAGATCGAGGTGACGGTGACCTTGAAGAAAGTGTCGGTCGGCACCGAGATCAACATCACCCAGGCGGGCATCCCGGACGCCATCCCGGCCGAGGCCTGCTATCTCGGCTGGCAGGAATCGCTGCGCAACCTGGCCAAGCTCGTCGAACCCGAGATCAACCAGTAAATGAGGCAGGCGGCTGCCGGTCTTTCGGCAGCCGCCTTACCCAAGGTAAGTAAAATTTCACCAAGCGCTGTTAAAAGCCGCTTCCATGGATCGCAACAAGAACAACGACCTGTTTGTCCTGATGGCTGCGCTTGCCGCCATCGCGATCTACAACATTGCCTGCGGGATCAGGACAGGCGAAGTCCGGGGCAAGTTGCATTGGGTCGCCCTCGCGGACGATCCGACGCGCTTCTGGAACATCGTGGTCGGCAATTCGATTGTCCTGGTGGCTTCGATAGCCTTTCTGTGGGTGCTCAATTCCCGTAGACCGGGATGACTTGAGGCGACATCCTCGTTACCCGCACGGCGATAAGCAAAATTTCATCGGGCGCAGCTACACGTGCTCCATGGGATCGCAACAATAACGACACCGTCTTTGTCCTGGTGGCGGCACTCGCCGCCTTCGCGATCTATAACCTTGCTTATGGCCTGAAGACTGGCGAGATCCGGGGAAGGCTTAGCTGGATTTCGTGTGTGGACGACCCGGCGCGTTTTTGGAGCAACGTTTTCGGCAATGTCGTCGCTGTCGTTGCTCTGCTGGGCTTTCTTTGGCTGTTGCATCTTCGCGGTCGCAAATGACTTGGCGCCCGGCAATGCCGGGCGCCGTCCTGCTGCCGCGCGGCTTACAGCGCCCTTGTGATGCCGCCGTCGACGCGGATGTTCTGCCCGGTGATGTAGGCGGCTCCATCGGAGGCGAGGAACGAGATCGTCGCGGCGATCTCTTCCGAGGTGCCGTAGCGCTTCATCGGCACGCTGTCGCGGCGCTCGTTCGTCGTCGGCAGGCTGTCGATCCAGCCGGGCAGCACATTGTTCATGCGGATGTTGTCGGCCGCATAGCTGTCGGCGAAGATCTTGGTGTAGGCGGCAAGCCCGGCGCGTGCCACGGCCGAGGTCGGGAACATCGCGCTCGGCTCGAACGCCCAGGCGGTCGAGATGTTGATGATGACGCCGCCTTTCTGCTTCTGCATCACCGGCGTCACCAGCCGCGTCGGGCGCACGGCGTTGAGGAAATAGGTGTCGATGCCCTTGTGCCAGTCCTCGTCGCTGATCTCGATGATCTGCGCGCGCGGCCCGTGGCCGGCGCTGTTGACCAGCACGTCGATGCGGCCCCAGCGCTCCAGCGCGCCGTCGGCAAGGCGCTTCAGGTCTTCGTTCGACTGGTTGGAGCCGGTAACGCCGAAGCCACCAAGTTCCTCGCCCAGCGCCTCGCCCTTGCCGGAGGAGGACAGCACGCCGACCTTGAAACCGTCCGCCGCCAGGCGCTTCGCCGCCGCAGCCCCCATGCCGCTGCCGCCCGCCGTCACAAGAGCTACTTTTTCTGTCGCCATGTCGCTGTCCACTCGTTGGAATTGTGAAAGCGCCTCTGTTAGCATGCAGAGGGCAGGGCACGAACCGGATTGGATTGCGCCAGCGTATGAGGGCTGGGGTTCCTCGCCCCCGCCAAAGGCGGGGGAGAGGTGGCCGCGAAGCGGACGGAGAGGGGGCCTTCGTAGGGCGCTCCCCTCTCCGTCTCGGCTTCGCCGAGCCACCTCTCCCCACTGCGTGGGGCGAGGAAAAGGGGCTCAAACCTTGAACACACTCATCAGGGCCTTCGACACTCGCGCGCAGCGTCCCGGCTTCACGTCGCCCGGCTTCAGCGGCACGCCCCTGCCGGCAGCGACCGCCGGCTCGTACCAGCCGCGCAACGCCTGGTCTGCGGCGCAATAGCCCCAGTTCACCAGGTCGACGGTCTCTTCGCTGCCCAGGAAATGCAGCGACGTGCCGATATCGGCCGGCGCGGTGGCGGCGGTCTGCACGAAAGTCGGCTCGGTCGCGCCCGGCTTGCTGGCGATCGACCAGAAGACGCCGCGCGTCGCCGCATAGTCGGGCCGGGTCGCGTCACTAGGCAGGCCGCGATCGTCGGCGTCCTTGGCCGCCTGGAAGCGCGCCACCAGATCCCGGCGCCGCAGTGAGCGCACCTGGTTGTCGGTGGTGTCGGCGACGCGTTTCAACTGCGAGAACCAGTTCCAGTAACCGGCGTTCGAAGCCCGCCAGGGCGCGCCGGCGTCGCTGACCAGCAGCCAGCGGCATCGCTTCAGCGCCGGCTCGATACCGTGATTGTCGTAGACGCCGCCATCGGTGAGCACGGCTCTGGAAGGCGGCACCGGCGCGCCGACGCTCGGGTCGAGCTTGTCGTTGCGCCATGCGAACGGCGTGAGGTCGAGCCGGAGCGGCGACAGGAAAGGTGGAAAGGCCGAGGAGCCGGCCACCGCAAGAGCCACCAGCAGGTCGGCCTGGTAGGCGACGCCGATGCGGTAGTCGGCGATGTAGCGCCGCGACAGCCGGAACAGCGAGCCGGTGTCGAGATTGCTGGAGCAGAACACGAACCAGGGTTTTTCCGGCAGGCTTTTTAGCATCGGCCTCGAGCCGGCGAACAGATGTTTCTCGTAGCAGGCGGCGACTTCGCGCGCGGCGCTGGAAAACGGGTTGAACAGGCCCTTGAAGATCGACGGCGCGTCGAGAAAGACCTGCGAGAACTCCAGTACCCTGTCGAGATAGATATCGAAATTGGCGGCGATGCCGTCGACGAAGGTGAAGCGCGGCCAAAGCACCGCGAGCAGCCCGGCCGCGATGGAACCGCCAGAGACCGAGCTTACCATATCGAGTTTCTGGAGCAGCCCGGCCTCGTTGAGGCGGCAGAGCGCGCCCGCATGAAACAGCATGGCGCGATAGCCGCCGCCCGACAGGCAGAGGCCGAGATCGTAGCGCTCGGCCTTGCCGTCATCCGCGTCCGGTGCTGATCCAGCCGCAACCGGCTCCATCGCGGCCCCCTCTGCCTGTCTGGCGTCCTCGAGCTTGGCTTTGGTCAATCCAGCCCAGCGCCGGCATTCTTGCAAGTGGGGGAACGCGTAACTTCACAGATTGGAAATCGAACCGCGTGCCGACCTATTGGGGAGATTATCCGAAGCGGTTGGCCGGTATGCCGCGCACGCCGGGCTTGAGCGCGAACACGCCGCCCTCTGAAGGATGCGCATCGAGATGCTCGGCGCTCATCGTGAAGCGCGCGGAGGTCACAAACAGCGTGTCGAGATCCGTACCGCCGAAGGCACAACTTGTCGGCCAGCTGCAAGGCAGCTCGACGATCCGGTCCAGCCTGCCGTCGGGCGCGATACGGGCGAGGCAACTCCCGCCCACCACCCGGCAGTTCCAAACATAACCATCGGCGTCGAGACATGAGCCGTCCGGCAGGCCGCGCTCGAAACCGGTGAAAAAGGGCAGGCGTTCGCCGAGCCGTCCCGCCTTCTTGTCCCAGCAGTAGCTGTAGAGCGCGTTCTTCATCGTGTCGGCGGTGACGAAGCGGCCGTCCGGCAGCCACGCCATGGTGTTTGTGATGCCGAAGCGGTCCTCGCTGAGCGACGTCGCCTTGCCGTTGGAACCGACCCGGTAGAGCCGGCCCTCGTCGCTCATGATGGCCAAGGGAGCGTCGTCCGGCCCGATATTGTTGGCCATCGTGCCGACCCAGAGCGAGCCGTCCGGCGCGACGACGCCTTCGTTGAGCCTCGTGCCGGGCCGGTCCGCCTCGATCGTCGCAAGCGTTCGCAACGGCCCGCCGAAATCCCAGAGTGCGATGTCCTTGCGCAGGCCGATGATGGCGCCGCCATCGGCGCGCAGGCCGACCGAGGTGACGAGATCGCCCGTTGGCCAATTCTCATGCGCTCCGGTCGACGGGTCCAGCCGATGGATTCGGCGGCCGATGATGTCGACCCAGACCAGTCTGCCGCGGCGGTCGTCCCACACCAGGCTTTCGCCGACCACGTCGCGCGCGTCGAAGATCAGGGCGGCATCGGTTTCGGGCATGGGGCTCCTCCGTCTCCCGGGAAATGCACTTGACATATATCTTTCGGATGAAATATGAGCAATTTAATAATAACCTGTCATACAGGTTTTGAGGGAGCGCAATGCAGGAGCAGACGGACCCACCGGGTGAGCCGAGCCCCGGACTGGTCAGCACGGCCATCCAGGCGATCACCCAGCACATCCGCTCGGAGGGTCTGGCGCCTGGCGATCCGCTGCCCAGCGAAGCCGCCATGACGCGCCAGCTCAACGTCTCCCGCACCGTCGTGCGCGAGGCCTTCCGTTCGCTGTCGGCGATGCGGCTCATCGATATGAGCGCCGGGCGCCGCGCCACCGTCGCCAAGCTCGATACCGGCGCGATGTCGATGGTGATCGAGCACGGCATCACCACCCAGCAGATCAGCGTGCAGCAGGTCTATGACGTCAGGCGCACCATCGAGATGCGCACGGTTGCGCTCGCCGCGCTGCGCCGCACCGACCAGGAGGCTGCGGCGATTGCCCAGTCCGCCCGGCTGATGCGCGAGAATTTCACGAACCCCGAGGCCGTCATGGAGCACGACATCGCCTTCCACGAGGCGATCGCGGCGGCCTCGCACAACCCGGTCTTTTCGCTGATCGTCACCGCTTTTAGCGGCGTCACGCGCCGCACCTGGGTGATCGGCTGGCGCACCCGCTCCTCGGACGAGGCCCAGCTCAAGATGATCAAGGGCCATGAGGACATCGCCGACGCCATCCTCAAGGGCGATCCACGGCTGGCGGCCGAGCACATGGCCGAGCATTTCGACAAGAGCGTCAAGGCGCTGCTCGATGCGGGGATTGCTTGATGAAGATCCGCGCCATCGAAACCGTCCGCATCGAGGAGCGGCCCAATTTGCTCTGGGTCGAGGTCCATACCGACGAGAGCATCACCGGGCTCGGCGAGACCTTCTTTTTGTCGCGCACCGTCGAGGAATATCTGCACGAATATGTCGCGCCGCGGGTGATCGGCCGCGACCCGCTGCAGATCGACCTCCTGGCCGCCGACCTCGTCGGCTATCTCGGCTTCCGCTCCAGCGGCGCCGAGGTGCGCGGCAACTCGGCCTTCGACATCGCGCTGTGGGACATTTTCGGCAAGGCCACCAACCAGCCGGTCGCGCAATTGCTCGGCGGCTTCAGCCGCCGCTCGATCCGCACCTACAACACTTGCGCCGGCACCGAATACATCAAGGACGCCAAGGGCCAGACCACGGCCAATTACGGCATCGGCGCCGGGCGTGATTATGACGACCTCAACGCCTTCCTCACCCGCGCCGGCGAACTGGCGGAGGAGCTGCTGGAGGACGGCATCACCGCCATGAAGATCTGGCCGTTCGACCACGCGGCGGAAAAGACGCGCGGCAACGACATTTCCGCCGCCGACTTGAAGGCGGCGCTCGAACCGTTTGAAAAGATTCGCAAAGCCGTCGGCGACAAGATGGACATCATGGTCGAGTTCCACTCCATGTGGCAGCTCTTGCCGGCCATCAGGATCGCGCAGGCGCTGAAGCCCTACGCCACCTACTGGCACGAGGACCCGATCCGCATGGATAGCCTCGGCGACCTCAAGCGCTATGCCGCCGCCAGTCCGGCACCGATCTCGGCCTCGGAGACGCTGGGCAGCCGCTGGGCTTTCCGCGACCTGCTGGAGACGGGAGCGGCCGGCATCGTCATGCTCGACATCTCCTGGTGCGGCGGCCTGTCGGAGGCGCGCAAGATCGCCTCGATGGCCGAGGCATGGCGGCTGCCGGTGGCGCCGCATGACTGCACCGGTCCGGTCGTGCTCGCCGCCTCGACGCATCTTTCGCTCAACGCGCCCAACGCGCTCGTCCAGGAAAGCGTGCGCGCCTTCTACCGCACTTGGTACCGCGATCTGGTCACCGCGCTGCCGGAAGTGAAGGACGGCATGATCACCGTGCCGCCCGGGCCGGGGCTGGGGCTGGCGCTCAGTCCGGAACTCGGCCGCGCCTACACCGTCCATCGTCGCGTCAGCGA
Source organism: Mesorhizobium sp. CNPSo 4661 (assembly GCF_057784215.1). Taxonomy (NCBI): domain Bacteria; kingdom Pseudomonadati; phylum Pseudomonadota; class Alphaproteobacteria; order Hyphomicrobiales; family Phyllobacteriaceae; genus Mesorhizobium; species Mesorhizobium sp. CNPSo 4661. Next base: position 128,435 of record NZ_JBWGIO010000008.1, read on the forward strand.
CAGGACAAGCATCTGAAAAATCCAAAGGGAGGAACAGACATGAAGAAACTCACCGCAATGCTATTGCTCGGCGTCGCCCTGATCGGCGGCCAATCCGTGGCCCGCGCCGAAGGGCTCAACATCGTCTTCACCCATCATTCGTCGGCCTCGAACACGTTCTGGCAGGCGGTGAAGAAGGGTTTTGACGATGCCTGCGCCAAAGTCGAAGCGAACTGCAACATGGTCTTCACCCAGACCGAGGGCTCGGTCGAGCAGCAGGTCGCGAACATGCGAGCAGCACTTGCCGCCAAGCCCGACGCGCTTTTGACCTCAATCGTCGACGATCACGCTCTGGATGACGTCGTCAAGGAGGCACGCGACGCCGGCGTGCTGGTGATCGCCGTCAATGTCGACGACACCGAGGGCGCCAAGGGCAATGCGCGGCAGGCCTTCGTCGGCCAGGGCTTCAAGCCGGCCGGCTATTCGCTCGCCAAGGCGATTTCCGAGAGTTTTCCGAAAGACGGTCCGATCAAGGTGCTGGTCGGCATTTCGGCGCCCGGCCAGAACTGGTCGGAAAGCCGCGGCGCCGGCGTCATGCAGTTCCTCGAGGAGTACAAGGCCGCTCATAAGGACCGTGACGTGTCGTGGGAGCGCATCGACAGCGGCACCGATCTGGCCATCACCTCCGACCGCGTCGGCGCCTATTTGAACGCCCATCCCGACACCACGGCCTATTTCGACACAGGCTTCTGGTGCGCCGGCGTGGCCCGCGTGCTGGCCGATCGAGGCGTGGCGCCGGGCAAGGTGCTGCTCGGCGGCTTCGACCTAGTGCCCGAGGTGCTGCAGCAGATGCAGAAGGGCTATGTCCAGGCGCTGGTCGACCAGCAGCCCTACATGCAGGGCTTCATGCCGGTGATGGAGGCTTATCTGAACAAGAAGATCGGCCTTGCGCCTTCGGACATCGACACCGGCCAGGGCATCGTGCGGCCAAAGGAGGCCGACAGCATCATGGCGCTGTCGGCCCAGGGGCTGAGGTAAGCTCTCCAAATACCGAGACCTGCATCGGCGGCGCCGGCCGTCGCCGATGCGTCTGAATCCCGAACCACCGGAGCCTTGCGTTGAAGCGCCTGTTCAAGACCTATCTCGAAAAACCGGAGCTGGCCGGGCTGATCCTTCTGGTTCTGCTCATCGTCCTGTTCCAGGTGCGCTCGCACGGCGTGTTCCTGAATGCCGACAATCTGCGCGGTGTCCTCGGCATCCTGCCGGAGGCCGGCCTCGTCGCCATCGGCGTCACCATCCTGATGATCAGCGGCGAGTTCGACCTGTCGGTCGGGTCGGTGTTCGCGTTGATGCCGATGTCGATGGCGGTGCTGATGGTGCATGGCTGGCCGTTCCCGCTGGCGCTGCTCGCCGGACTGCTGGTCGCCGCGGCTATCGGCTTCATCAACGGCTACATCACCATCCGCTTCGCGATCCCGAGCTTCATCACCACGCTCGGCATGCTGTTCATGGCGCGCTCGCTCACCGTGGTTGTCTCCGGCGGCTTCCCGCCGCTGCTGCCCGCCGACCTGCCCAACTGGCTGTTCACCTCCTTCGTCGGGCCGGGCAACATGTTCCGCATGTCGTTCCTGTGGTTCGCGGCGGTCGCGGTGCTGACCTCGCTGATGCTGTCGCGCACCAATTTCGGCAACTGGATCAAGGCTACCGGCGGCTTCCAGCCGGCCGCGGCCTCGATGGGCATCCCGACCGCCAGGGTCAAGATCGTCTGCTTCATGCTCTGTTCGGTGCTCGCGGGTTTTGCGGGCATGCTGCAGGTGCTGCGGCTGGGCTCGCCGCTGCCTTCGATCGGCGAGGGGCTGGAGTTGCAGGCCGTCGCGGCCGCCGTCATCGGTGGCGCCTCGCTCACCGGCGGCATCGGCACGGTGATGGGCGGCATCATCGGCACGACGCTGATCCGCGTCATCGACAACGGACTTGTGCTCAGCCACGTCGACGCCAACTGGTTCAAGTTCGCCATCGGCTTCCTGACCATCTTCGCCGTCGTCGCCAATGCCTGGATGCGCAAGCGCGCCAAGGCCATCAAGATGGAGGGCTGAGCCGTGGGCGATGCGATCATCTCGGTGCGCGACCTGCACAAATGGTATTCCGGCGTACATGCGCTGAAGGGCGTCTCGCTCGATTTCCGGCGCGGCGAGGCGCTCGGCCTTGTCGGCGACAACGGCGCCGGCAAGTCGACCTTGATCAACATCCTGTCCGGCGTCCACCGCGCCGATCAGGGCGAGATCCAGGTCGAGGGCAGGGCGGTCAGCATCGCCACGCCGCGCGACGCGATGGATCTCGGCATCGAGACCATTTACCAGTACAACTCCATGGTCCCCACCATGTCGATCGCCAGGAACCTGTTCATCGGCCGCGAGCCGACCCGCTTCTCGATCCTCGGTGTCGGCATCCTCGACCAGAAGAAGATGGCCGAGGAAAGTATCCGCGCCATCGCCAATGTCGACCTGCATCTGCGCTCTCCCAACGCGCTTGTCGGCGAGCTCTCCGGCGGTCAGCGCCAGGGCGTCGCCATCGCGCGCGCCATGCATTTCAAGTCGAAGGTGATGATCCTCGACGAGCCGACCAACCACCTCTCGGTCAAGGAGACCAACAAGGTGATCGGCTTCGTGCGCGGCTTGAAGGAACAGGGGGTGACCGGCGTTTTCATCAGCCACAACATGCACCACGTCTTCGACTGCTGCGACCGCATCGTGGCGATGGCGCGCGGCGAGGTGGTGCTGGACAAGCGCATCGAGGATACCTCGATCGATGAAGTGCATGGCGTGCTCTAGGGAAACTTGGCAATGAAGGTGCTTGCTGGTCGTAAGGTGCTGCTGACGGGCGGCCTCGGCTCGCTCGGTCGTGCCCAGGCGGCGACGCTGGCGCGGGCCGGCGCGCGTGTGCTGGTGCTCGATCGGCCCGAGGTCGAGAACGGACCGGACATCGTCGCCGGGTTGGCCGGTCAGGCCAGCGGCGACATCGCCTTCATTGGGTGCGATCTCAACCGGCTGGCCGAGGCGGAAGCGGCCGTTGCCGCGCTGGCGGCGAAGGAAAGCGGCATCGACATCCTGATCAACAACGCGGCGCTGATCATCAACCGGCCGTTCGAGGAATTCTCTCTCGCCGAGTATGAGGACCAGATCCGCGTCAACTCCTCGGCCGCCTTCGCGCTGGCGCGGGCCTGCGCTCCCGGCATGAAGGCCAAGGGCTACGGCAAGATCGTCAACTTCTGCTCGATCACGCTCAACGGCCGCTGGGATGGCTACGTGCCCTATGTCGCGTCGAAAGGCGCCATGCTCGGCCTCACCAAATCGCTGGCGCGCGAGCTCGGACCGCATGGCATCAGGGTGAACGCCGTGTCGCCGGGCGCGGTGGTCTCGGAGGCGGAAGAGCGCGTCTTCGGCGACCGGCTGGAGGAGTACAATGACTGGATCCTCGCGAACCAGAGCCTGAAGAAGCGTATCGAGCCGGCCAACGTTGCCGACCTCGTGCTGTTCCTCGTCTCGCCGGCCTCCGACATGATCAGCGGCCAGAACATCGCCGTGGACGGCGGCTGGTGACGGCCGGCATGGCTGAGCTTCGAGACGGCCGCGCGCGGCTCGTGCTCGCGCCCGACAAGGGTGGTGCGATCGCCCGTTACGATGCGCTTGTCGGCAGCGCGCGGGTTCCGCTTTTGAGGGCTGGGGACGGCACCGGCACATCCGGTTGCCAGCTCCTCGTGCCGTGGTCGAACCGCATTTCCGGCGGGGGCTTCACCTTCGACGGCCTCTTTCATGCCATCGAGCCGAATGTGCCCGGCGAGACTTTCCCGATTCATGGCGACGGCTTCCAGAAGCCGTGGCGGCTTGCCAGCCATACCGACACCGAGGCGGAGCTGACGCTCGATGACGGCGCGATCGGTCCTTACCGCTATGCGGCGTCGGTTACCTATACGCTGCAGGACGGCGCGCTGGAGGCGCGGCTGATTGTTGAAAATCGCGCCGGCATGCGCCTGCCCTATGGCCTCGGCTTCCACCCCTGGTTTCCGCGCGTCGCCAGGACCACGCTTAAGGCGAAGGCGCAGCGCGTCTGGCTGGAGGACGAGCGCCATTTGCCGGTCGGGGTGGCGCCTGTCGCCGAGCATCCATGGTGGGATTTTTCCCAAACCTCGCTTTTGCCGGCGGGCTGGGTGAACAACGGCTTCTCCGGCTGGGATGGACACGCGACCATCGTGCAACCGGGGCGGATTTCCGTTTCGCTCACCGCCTCGCCAACGCTCGATGTCTATATCCTCTATTCGCCGTCACCCGATGCCGGCTTCTTCTGCTTCGAACCGGTCTCTCACCCTGTCGATGCGCATCACGGCGAAGGGCTGACGGTGCTGGAGCACGGGCAAGCGATGAGCGCGACGATGCGGTTGGACTGGACGGTGACCGATTGAGCGTGCCGCCGCTGGAACTGCTGATCTCCCCCGCAAGGTGGAGATTGGACGTCGCGTCGGCTTCGCCAATTTCCAACGTCGCAAGAGGACACGCCGGAAACAGCCCCCTCTACAACTCCTTCTCCGCCAGCTCCCTGAACCCGTCCGGCACCGAGCGCGCGCCTTCGAGCGCCACCGTGCCGTAGCCGACGGCCTCCTTGCCGAAACGCTGGCGAATCTTGTCGATGGCGCGGTCGGCTCCGAAGCGAGCCAGCCCCTTGCGGCTGCCGGGCCTGAGCTTCTCATCCGCCAGGCCGAGTGGCAGTTCGAGCTGCAATTCGGCATGTTCCTCCAGATGCGAGACGGAGATGGCGAGCAGCGAGATGTCCCGCTCGCCTGGATGGGCGGCCAGCACGCCGCGCACCAGTTCTTCGGCGATCTCGGCCAGCATCGCTGTCGCCTGGATCGGCTGGTCGAGCGTGATCGAGCGGCTGACCGCGCGCATGTTGGCGAACCGCACGCGAACCGTGATTGTGCGTCCGGGCCGGTCCTTGGCACGCAACCGGCTGGCGACGCGGTCGGCCAGATGCAGCAGCGTCGGCACGAAGACGCGCGGCAGCGCCGGTTTCCTGCCCAACGCCGATTGCGCGCCGGCGGAATGTGCTCGCCGATGCGTCTCGAGTTTGCGCGGGTCGCGGTTCCAGGCAAGCGCGGCAAGTTTCTGGCCGGCGGCGTGGCCGATCAGCCGCTCCAGCGCGCCGCTGTGCGTGCGCGCCAACTGCCCGATGGTCTCGACGCCGATCTCGGCGAGCCTGGCCTTGGTCGCCGGGCCGACGCCCCACATCAGCGTGACGGGCAGGTCGTGCAGGAAGGCGAGCTCGGTGCCGGGCTCGACCACCACCAGCCCGTCTGGCTTGGCCACCTGCGAGGCGATCTTGGCCAGATGTTTTGTGCGCGCCACGCCGATCGAGATCGGCAGGCCGAGCTCGGCCCTCACGCGGTCGCGGATTTTTCGCGCGATCTCTTGCGGAGGACCAAAAAGATGCGTGCAGCCGGCGACATCGGCGAACGCCTCGTCGATCGAGATGCGCTCGACCACGGGCGTGAAATCGTCGAGCACCTCGATCGCGGCGTCGCCGAGACGCTGGTACTCGGAAAAATGGCCGCCGACGAAGATGAGCTGCGGGCAGAGCTCGCGCGCCTTGCGGCCAGGCATGCCGCCGCGCACGCCGAAGACCTTGGCCTCATAGGAAGCCGCCAGCACCACGCCGCCGCCGACTGCGATCGGCTTGCCACGCAATGACGGATCGAGCAACTGCTCGACCGAGGCGTAGAAGGCGTCGAGATCGGCATGCAGGATGGTGGCGGCCGCAGCGGCGTTTGTGGCGAGCATCCCGCGCTCCATCTCCATCCGGTCCGCATTGCGGCAGCGCAGCATTAGCTGCGTCTTTCGTAAGGGATTTTAATCGGAACATAAAGAGAACAAAAGCGGTCTCTCGTCAAGTCGGCGGGGCTGTACACCAGAACAGTTGCAACCGTGCACAACCGAGACGTTTGCCGGCCGGTTGTGCGCGACGCCTCGCTCTTGAGGGGACATGGTCGCAAGCGGCCATGGGAGCCTCGCGTGTGAAGCGCGGCGGCTTTGCAACGCCCAAGAACGGCGTTCCACGCGGGGCGACCCCTCTGCCGCTTTTGGCGCCCCCGGTCTGAGGGGCGATTGCTTGCGCTTATGCCGGTTTGGCGTATTGCTCGGCGCTCAGCACCTCGATGCACTGGAACGGCTGGTTGCCTTCCACCCAGGCGTCATGGCCGGGCGGGATGGTGTAGGAACTGCCGGCCTCGAAGGTCTTTTGCGTGCCGTCGGTCATCCGCACCGTGATCGAGCCGGATACGACATAGCCGACATGCGAGACCTGGCAGCTATCGGTCTTGACCACTGGCTTGACGCATTCGGACCATCTCCAGCCCGGCTGCATGTTCATCCGCCCGAGCGTATAGCCCGGCAGCCGGACGATCTCGACGCGCGTCTTGGCGGGCGCGCGCACCTCGTCGGGATTGTTATGCGATTTGGATTCGAGTTTCGTCACGTTCATTGCAACTTCGGCCATGGTGTCCTCCCATGCGTGAAGCGGCGCCTGACGTTGCGATCATCGTCGGCGACCGCGACACTATCCATAGGCCTTATTATGAGTGATTGCTAATGCAATCGAGGCGACCGCGAGCTGGGCCAGGCGCTTGGCGCACCCGTCATGAGGCGCATATGCCAGCCCCTCGGGCGACGGTCCCTGGCCATGTTCGGACCGAAGTCTCACCGCACCAACGCAGAGGCCCGAGGCGCCGATTTCGAGGCAACCGCAGCGGCTCCATTTCATTTGGGCTAGCAAGCCGCCGGACAAAGTCCCTTCATCGGCGGTCGACGACGGGGTGCCCGCCATTCCTGCGATATGGCGGGCACTCCTCTCCCTTTGGAAACTGTCTTGGAGCTGCTGGCCGTGCTACCCGGCAACATCATCGCGAACCTGTTTGCCGCGCTGCTTTTGGCGGGATTTGTCGTCGGCGTCTTCCTTCTGGTCGGCAGGCCCCTCTGGCCACAGCGCCATGCCCAGATGGTGGTCCTTCTCCCAATCGACACCATGGCCACCGGATCGGTGCGCAAGGCCTATGTCGAGCCATGGTTGCCTGCTCGCTTCGATCTCAAGCTCGCGCCCGTCAGGCCACTCGACAAAGGCAGGCGAGGGAACCAGTCCGCGCCTCATACCGTTGATTGAGCGAAGGGATGGCGCTGGCGGAGGCCGCCATGCATAATTTCGAACTCATCGATCTTCTGTGCGTCATCGACGCATGCGCGAGCGACCGTTTCGCCGGACGTCTCGTGCCTATGTCGAAGGCCGTCGAGGAATTGCGCGTCCTGACCGGCGATTTCGTTTCGTCGGATAGGGATGCGGCCAACGCCTTGACGCAGGTCGCGCTCGAGCGCGGCTGCGCGGTGCTCTTCGACGAGCAGCCGGGCGCGGATATCATAGGCGAGCTGTAATCCTTCCCTCAAGGGGAGATTGGCGCTCATTTCGCCAGGGTGATCATCCGTCCCGCATACACCGCGCGGTTGCCGAGCTCGGCGCTGCAGTCCGACTTTACGGCGGAGCTCCCCGTCATTGTGACAGTGTCCCCGACCAGCCGCAGGCAACTGCCCTGGGCGTTCATGTCCGAATTTCCGGCATAGGCGATAGCGGCGTCCGGAGCGTAGATGAAACCGCTCACCACCGAGCCGGACCCGCCGTTGAGCGTCAGCGCCTGCGTATTGCCATGCGCCTGGTAGATGGTGATGCCGGCGTAGGGGCCGCTGGTCGGCGGCGACAGGTTCACCTGTTCGTTGGCGTTGATGTAGAGCTGCGAGTTCTCCATCAGGAAGATCGTCACGCCCTGGCCGCTGAGGCTGCCGTTGCCGCCTGGTTTTATAGTGACGTTGCGCATGATGTAGGTGCCTGGATCAAGGGTGATCTTCCCCGACAGGGTCTTGTCGCAATAGGTGCCCGGCGAGAGCGTTATCGTCTTGCCGTTCGGCACGGGCAGGCAGAGCGTGTAGGGAGGCGGAACGACGTCGGCCAGCGGATCGAACGAGGCATACTGGTTTTCCTGCGCCGCGCCGCAGGAAAGGGTGGCGCTGGGCGGCGTCAATCCTTGCGTGCCGCCGACCGTCGAGACACAACCGGCGCTGACGATCGCCGAGCCGCCTCGGTTGACGGCGTCGGCGGCGTCCGAATTGGCCGCGATCACGCAACCGCTCATCGCCACATTGGTGGAGCCCTGCAGGCTGACCGCGCTACCGGCATGCGGATCGAGCGCCAGCACGCAGGCCTGCGCGCCGGGCTTGATCTTGACCGAGGCGGAGCGCGTCGCCGGCCAGGCCGGCATGCCGGGGACGAAGGACGGTCGGCTGATGCTCGACGACAGCGAAATGAAGTAGGCGCCGGGATCGCCGCTGGCCCCGGCCTGGAAGGCGGCGACGCTGCCCGAATATTCCTGCGTATCGGCGGTGCTCATATTGGCCGCGAAGAAGGTCTGGCCGAGTTGCTGCACGTCGCTCGCCGACATGCTCGCCTGGTATTTCGTGCCGATCGCAAGGCCGGCGGCGTCCAGCGAGTTCTGCAACTGAGCGGCGTCGCCGCTGGTGCCGATCACGTTGACGGACCCTGCCACGGCAAGCATCAGCGGTACCATGGCCACCGCGGTCGCGACCGCGAAGTTGCCGCGCCTCGAAGCCCAGAAACGTGCAAACATGGAAGTCCGCCCTCGTCGTATATGCGAGAGTGATAGGCACGCTGTCTCTACGGGTGATTTCCAAAAAAGATAAAATGCAGAAAGTGCTAAAATATATGGTTTTACTGATGGTTACATCTTAAGTCTGAGTGTCTTTGGGCCTTAAGTCTTAGTGCGCGCGGCGCAAGGCGGAGGTGGCCGCCCGATGCGGTCCTAACAGCGCAAGTCGAGTGAAATAATTAGCCATTCCTTCATATGACAATGATGACGTCATGGCTGGGATACCTTGGGTGCGCTCGGCCATGGCCTTTTCAGGTCCGTTCTTCCGAAATCTTTTTTCTCGACTGGCCCCTCGACGCTTTTGCGAAGGCATGGGCGGCAACGTCGCGACCATCTTCGCGCTGACCCTTCCGGTCGTCGTCGGCGGCGCGGGGCTGGGTGTCGAGACGTCCTACTGGTACTATTCGAGCCTGAAGCTGCAGGCGGTCGCGGACGCGGCCGCCTACGCCGGCGCGCTGGAAAAGATCCAGGGATCCGACACGACGGCGATCACCGCGGCGGCTACCTCATCGGCGGCCTCGAACGGGCTGGGCGCCGGCACCATCGTCGTCAACACGCCGCCAACCTCAGGGCCGAACACGGCCAAGAAGGCGGTGGAGGTGATCCTCAACCAGAACCTCGACCGGATGTTCACCTCCATCTTCACCCAGACGAAGGTGCCCGAACAGGCGAGGGCGGTGGCGCTGATCACCGACGCTTCAAAAGCCTGCGTGCTGGCGCTAAATCCCTCGGCCTCGCAGGCGGCGCTGTTTTCCGGCAGCACCAGCGTCAAGCTCACCGGCTGCTCGGTCATGTCGGATTCGATCGCCAATGACTCTATCAAGGTGCAGGGCTCGGCAGGGCTGCAGGCCGATTGCCTGATTACTGCCGGCGGCGTTTCGCTGAGCAATCCGGTGACCACGGTCTGCAAATCGCCGATCACTCAGGCCTTGCCTGCGTCCGATCCGTTCGGCAGCTTGCCGGCGCCCGCGGCGACCAACCCATGCAAGAGCGTCAACGGCAACAAGACGTCGCAGACACTCCAGGCCGGCACATACTGTAGCGGCATGAGCCTCAACGGCAATGTCGCGCTGTCTTCCGGTACTTATGTCGTTCAGGGCAATTTGAAGATCAACGCCGGCGCCGTCGTCACCTGCGCCGCACCCTGCACCGGCGTAACCATCTACATGGCCGGCAGCAACACCGTCAGCATGAACGGCAACGCCACCGTGACGCTGAGCGCACCGACCTCGGGCACCTATTCGGGCGTGCTGTTCTACGGCGACAGGACGGGGATTGCGGCGCAGAGCACCTTCAACGGCACCGCGGACTCGCTGTTGACCGGTGCCATCTATTTTCCCAGGCAGCAGGTCAATTATCTCGGCAATTTCTCGGGCCAGAATGGGTGCACGCAGGTCGTCGCCGACACCATCCAGTGGTCGGGCAACTCGACCATCAACCAGGACTGCTCGAGCCTTGGGATGAAGGATATCCCGGCCGCGCAGTCCGTAGCGGTCGTCGAGTGAAATCCCCGGCCCGTCGATTGATCCAGGCCATTCGCGATGAAACGGGCATCGCCGCGGTGGAACTCGCTCTGGTCTTGCCCGTCCTGTGCGCGGCGTTACTCGGTACCATGGACGGCTGGTCCTATGTCACCAGTTCGCTGTCGATGCGCGCCGGCGTGAAGACGGCCGCCAACCTCGTGATGGCTGGATCCTCCGACGACACGGCGATCCAGGCCGCCGCGCTGGCGAGCTGGGAAAACAAGCCGTCCGACGCCCAGGTCGTCATCAGTCGCATCTACCAATGCGGAACGACCGTCGTCGATGCTTCCACCCTGTGCAGCGGCCCGAAAGCGCCGTCTGTCTATGTCCAGATCCAGGCAACTGGCACCTGGACCCCGCCCTTCACCTTCGGCCCTTACCCGGACAACACCACTCTCGGCCATTTGCAGGTAGTCCGTGTTCGCTAAAGCAATTCCAGGAAAAGTGCGCAGCGGTTTTCCGTCCGGAATTGCGCCGTCATGCAAAGCAATTCCAGGAAAAGTGCGCAGCGGTTTTCCGTCCGGAATTGCGCCGTCATGCAAAACTCGGCGGTCTTGGGCATTTGCCGGCAACGTGTCGGGCGGAAGCGCCATTGAATTCGCCCTGGTCGCGCCTGTCCTGATTATGCTCTTGTTCGGTATCTTCGCCTTCGGCTGGTCGATGAACACCACCTCCAGCGTGCGCTATGCGCTGGAGGCCTCGGCGCGCTCGCTGCAGCTCAACAACACGCTGACGCAGGCCGATATCCAGGCCATCGCCACGCAGAAGCTGAAGGCGCTTGGCCTGCAGAATGTCAACGTCACCATCACTACCGATCCGGCGAGCGGCGGCTTCCGCATGGCCCATGTCAACGCCAGCTACGCCTTCGTCATCAGCTTCCCCTATTTCAGCGATTATCCGATCAACTACACGACGTCCGTGACCGTGCCGCTCGTCGGCGGCTAGAAGGGCAGGGGCAAACCGGACATGAAACCCGTCTCCTCGGGTGGTGCCGGCGGCGTACGCGCCGCCCATCCGCTCCGGCCGGTCGTGCATCATCTTAGCAATCTCTAAAGTCGCAAGCTTGACGCCAGCCAGGAATGCTAGGGATTTGCCGTCGTCCTATCAGGAGCGCAGCCATGACTTCTCCCGTCGGAAGCCAGCATGGTGCTGGCATCGTGCATCATTCGAGCAAACCTCAGGGATCGTCGGAAACCTTCCCGGGCAAGAGCGCGGAAAGCGTCGGCCACCTTGCAAAGGCCTCGGTCTCCGAGACGGATACGGGCAAGCCGAACGCGCAAGGAAAAGCCGCGTCCCGCATCGCCCGCATGGATCTGACCGTGCTTTCTCCAACCGGTTCGGGGGAGAGTGAGGAACCGGATACCGCGACCGACGCGCCGACGATTGCCGGTGACGTGGAAGCCGCGTGAAACGGCTTTCCGTCCGGAATTACATCAGAACCAGACGATAGGGCGGTTTGCCGTTTCAGTGGGAACGGCGCAACGCTCTAGCAGCCTTGGCTTGTCGTTTTCATCTGGCCGGGAGCGTTCGATTTGGCGCTGGTATCCTGCTGGCCGGGGGCGGCCTGCTTCGCGCTGCCGGTCGTCTGTTGTCCCGGGGCGCAATCCTTCGCCGAGTTTGGATTGGTCGAGTTCGCCTGCGTTTGGTCCGTGCTCTGGCTGCTGGGCATCGTCGTGGACGAGGAAGTCGACGAAGCGCCCGACTGCGCTGTTGCCAGCCCTCCGGAAAGAGCAAGCAAGGTGGCGACAAGAAGAATCCGTTTCATGACGACTGGTCCTTTCGGTAACGCCCTTCGGTTGCTTAACCCCGGCGGGGCAATAGTGTTCCGATGGGCCCAAATGCTCCGGATTTGCGGGACTTTCGTGGATCTGGATAACCTTTGGGACCATGGTCTGGCGAGACAAGGGCCCTCATTGTTCCAAACGGCCCAAGGAGGCTCGGCCCTTTGTATTTTCGTTAAATTTCAATATGTTAACGCAATATTTTGCGAGAATTATTGGACAATGGTCGCGGTGCTCTCATTTCGCGACCGCAATTGCCTAAAGTTTATCCGACGCCGTTAGGAAATTCTCATAAGAGGCTGCCTAGCGGTTGGGCTCTGGTTACGATTCATCTGTGGAGAAGCACAATGACATTGCGTAAGACACTTCTGGCATCCCTTGCCATTCTGGCGCTCGCGGCGGCCCCGGCGCTCGCCGGCAACGGCCATGGCGGCGGCAATGGCGGCAGCCATGGCGGCGGCAATGGCAACGGCGGCGGCAATGCCGGCGGCAAAGGCAACAGCGGCGCCTCGCATGGCAAGTCGGCCTCGGCCCCGGGCCAGAACAAGAGCACCGACGACACGACCACCGACAACACGACGACCGCCGCCACACCGAGCATCCATTCCAAGCTCGGCCGGCTGAACTCCTTGCAGCGCAACATCAACGCGTACATGAATTCCAAGAGCAAGAAGTTCGCCGGTATCCAGGCCTATGTGACCCAGGCTGCTGCAGCCCAGAACGCGGCGGCCAAGCTTGACGCGGCGAACACCCAGCTGGCCGCCGACCAGACCAAGCTCGCCGATCTCACCAAGCAGCTCGCCGATCTCAACGCGACTAACACGACCGGCTTCTCGACCGCACAGCTGGCGGCTCTCGATGCGCAGAAAGCCGATGTTCAGAGCCAGATCGATGCTCAGAATACGGCAATCACCGCCGACAATCAGGCGATCACCGACGCGCAGGCCGCGGTTGCCGCTAACCCGGCGCCCACGGACGCCTCCTTGGATGCGGCCCTCACCGACATGGCCAACAAGCCGGTCGACGCCGACGTTACCGCCTGGGCCAAGGATACGCTGGCGGGCAAGATCGACGCCATGGCCGCGGCCACGACAACCCCATAAGGCCGGCCGAACCGACCAGAGGGTGAACGAAACGCCGCCGGGCCTCGCCCGGCGGCTTTTTTGTCCGCCATCGCCGGGCCTTCACGATCTCCGGCCGGGCGGCAACTACCCTCATTCCAGCTGTCGCTCAGGGACAGTTCGATCGCCGTCATCGCCGCGAATCCTGAAGGCCGGTGCCTCCACGATCGTCCTCGTCGGATCCTGGCAAGTCGGGCCAAAAACGTCGGCACGTCAGACCTCGGTCGCCTTGTATTCGGCAATACGCAACGCCAATGTAAAGGCGCACTCCTCATCCTTGCCCGCCATGGTGCATGGCTTAGACTCCGCCGCCCCCGGCGAACCGAGCCCAGATATGGGGAGTTGAGAAGACGGCAGTCGATTCCTCAGGGATGTAGCTGTGCCTTCATCGAGCCCGCCACTGGTTCAGGCGCCAGTCGGCGGGCTTTCGATGGTCGGCATAGAGCCGTCTCACGGAAACGGCCAACCGCTCTATCTCTTTGTTTTTACGCAATTTCCGACCGAAGGCTGCGGCGAAGGCGCCGAGCCTGACCGCTCACACTTTCCCTGGAATTGCTCTAATCCGCGTGATCGAGCAGGCGGGTGGCGTCGGGGCGATCCCGGCCCCGCTTGACCCCGGCGTGATCGATGCCTTCCACGGTGATGGCGAATGTCCCGTTCTCGGTCCTGCCGATGAAGCCCTTCGACTTGAGGTACCAGAGGTGGAACTCCAGGTGCTCGCGAGGGCAGCCCGACAGGCGCTCGAGCTCGTCGTCGCCGATGCCCGGATTGTTGACGTCCCGCCGGCGCCTCACATAGAGAAGCGACAGCAGATTGGCTTGGATGACGGTATCCCTCTCCATGCCGCCGCCGTCGCGGGCTCCTTCCGTGAGCTCGTGACGAAGGCCCAGATGCTCGCGGTAAAGGATGTCGTACTGCGCCCGTTTGACCGGGTCGCGCAGTGTATTGTGGGCCTCGACGATTTCGCTGAAACGCGACTCATTGCCGGTCTCCCGATTGTCGGGATGGTAGCGCATGGCAAAGTAGCGGAAGATCCGCTCGATGGTCTCAGAATTGGCGTTCGGGCTTATTTCCAGAATTTCGTAGTAGTCAATGAACATGTAATCGTGCTTCCGAAATCACGGAAACCATTTCCCCGTCGCCAAGCATTGCTCAAATGCCGCGCGCGTGCAAGCGCCTGGCCTTGCCGCGCTCATGGCCATGCGAAGGAGATCGAAAGAGTTGGGCATGGGGGAGCAGTTCGACAGCATTTTTCCGCGCTAATTGTCTTGTGCTGCGTGTTTCGTCTGTCGAGTCTTCTAGGGGCGGGCAAAACACGAGTTAATCTGCGGCAAGTTAGGTTGCTGAGCGTGAGCTTGGATGGAGGTAACGTTGGGTGCCACCACGCGCGCTGAAAAGCGGTCCACCACCGGAGTGAGACGGCCGGCGGGGCGTCTCCGGCGGGGGTGTCACTGAAATGTGCCGTCGTACAATTGAAATGATATAACATCACGTTATAAAGAGGATGCGAGACGGGTTTGCCGCGATTTGCGCGGCGACGAATGAGCAATCCGAATTGGTGATGAGGAGGCTGGCGAAAGGGGTATCGTCATAGTGGAGCAGACGGATCAGCACTCGATACTTGAGCCCAATGGAGTCAATGACGCTGGTCAGCAGTTCCTGGCGTTTGGCGGCACGCGCGAATTCAGTCGGGCGCAAAGCTCGCTGCACGTCCACCCCGACGTCACTGTCGTTAAATCCAGTGAGGGATTTGGCTGGACCGATCTCTATGCCGCCATCACCGATGAGCGGCCTCATCTGGCGATCCGCAGGGCCATTCCGGACATCTGGTTCGCATCGACGCTGACGGGCATTGAGTTGCGCCGCACGGTCGGCGATGAGCAACTCCATGGTGTGCTCTCGTCGAATCTTGTGACGATTACGCCCGCGGGCATCGCCGTGCGGGATGAGATTGCTGTGCCCGTCAATGCCCTGCACGTCTATCTCAAAGGCGACGCGATGCAGGAGGTCGCCGACGACCTGTTTGCAACGCACCGCTCGGATCGGGCGATCATACCCGCATTCGCCAGCGAGGATCGTATGCTGTTTCTTCTGTTGCACGCGATCAGGGCCGCCCTCGATGAACCGCCTCGCAGCAATCTGCTGAAGGTGGAGCTTCTTGCCAGGGTGCTTGCCTCACACGTTCTGCAGATCCACTCGACGGATGGCGTAGCGCGGACCCGGACTGCGGACAGGCTGGGATCGAACCAGCTTCGGCTTGTCGTTGACTATATCGAAGCCAATCTCTGCGGCGAAATCAGTGTCAACGAGCTGGCCGCCATCACCGGGCTCAGTCGTGAGCAGTTCTTCCGTCGCTTCAAGGCGTCGCAACGGATTTCGCCGCATCGCTATGTGATGATGGCGCGCATCGAGCGGGCAACGGCCTGTCTTGCCGACCCGAAGCTTGAGCTTGTGTCGATCGCCTTGATGTGCGGCTTTTCGAGTCAGGCGCATTTCGGCTCCGTCTTCAAGCGCTTCATGGGAACATCTCCCGCCCGTTATAGACGCTCGATCGCATAGCCATCGGAGACAGGCCCTCGCGCGGCAAGCGCGACGCGGGGAATGATTTAGGCGTTCTAGCCGCCCGAATTCGATATTCTTGCCACGAATTTGAAAGAAATCCGGCAAATTTCCCGGTATTTGCGGGACAACATTTACCCCTGATGACGACTGGGCCCACCCTTCGGGTTCGCGGTCCGCGGCACATGTGAGCGCCTGGAGCGGCCGGGCGGCCGCGCAGGCGTTTTTGTTCGTGCTTACCCTTAATCGGAATGATGAGGAGACGTCATGCCGGAACGGGCACTTGCCCGCTCGCGCCAGTCAGTAGTGAATTTTGAGCTGCAAGACGCGGACGGTTTAGCGGACCACATCAACCAACGTTTTTCGCCCGTCAGAATCGAACCGGTACGGCCGGCCGATCGGTTCAGCATGTCCGGGACATACGGGCAGGTCGCCGGCATCGACTTCAGCCGAGGCCGGGTCCAAGGGGAATTCAGGGTATTTCCCAAGCGCCTCTATGACGGCGTGTTCTTCATTTTTCCGACGGTGGGCAGTCTCGTCTTCCATCAGAGCCGCGAGAGTTTTGCGAGCTCGCCCACCATCGCCGTCGCTGCCGAAGGGATGGCATGCCGATCGATGGATTTCCTTTTCGACACCACCTTCTGCGGTGTGGTTATTGATCGGCCGGCGCTGGCCGCTCGGATGTCGGCACTGCTTGGCCATCCGGTCGTCGAAAAGCCGATCTTCCAGCCATCGCTGGATATGGCGTCTGGCGGCGCCAGTGCGCTGAAGTCTCTTGTGATGTGCATCACGAGCCCAGAATTCGGCCCGCAACTCAACCGAGCGAGCCTCACCGCAGAGCGGATTCGCGAAACGCTTGTCGACCTGGTGCTCGAAACGTGGCCGAACAGCTACTCGGAGATCCTACATCGACCGCCGCCGATGATCGCGCCTCAGCATGTGAAGCTCGCCGTGGATTTCATCCATGACCACGCGCATATGCTTCCGAGTGGGACGGAGCTCGCAGCCTTGTCGGGCGTCAGTCTTCGTGCGCTGCAGGCCGGCTTCCGGCGGTTTGCGGGTGCCTCAATCGGTGCGTACCAGCGTCAGATCAGGCTGGAGCGGGCGCGCGCCGATTTTCTGCGCGAGCCGGGGGCCTCGGTCGAGGATATAGCCTTGAGGTGGGGATTCACCAATGCGGGGCGCTTCAGCCGATATTTCAAGGCGGCCTATGGCGTGTTCCCGACGGAGCTGATCCGCCGACAGCGCTGATCGCCCGCCGCGAGGTCCATTGCCGAAGGCAGACGAGCAGCCCGACGATTCTGAAGATCGCGACACGAATCTGAAATATCCGGACTGCCGACAGCGGTAGACTGCCTGGGCGTCGACCCCCGGCTTGGCTGACCCGGGGCCGAGGGTCGCATCGAGGGGAGCCGCCCTTCAGGTCGCCGCATCTGAGGCTCGCCCTCCTCCTGTGCGGTGGGAGCCCCTCGCCACCGCACAGGAGTCTTCTTGTGGTTGGTTGCGGTCGCGTGCTCACGAATGGCGGAGTGCGAATTACGCCACGGCACGGCGGTCTCTGCGTTCCGTGGCGTTGCGGATGGAGCTGGTTTGCGTGACCTGCACCGGATCGTGCGCTGCGGCGATATGATAGCGATCGCGGCCGGTTCTCTTGGCGTGGTAGAGCGCTTCATCAGCAAGTTTCATCGTTTGCTCGAGCGTGATTGCTGGGCAGTATTGGGCGACGCCAATGCTGATCGTGAGATTGATATCACGCCCGGCGATCACTTTTCCTGAGTGCCGCATTGCTTCGCAGAGGCGGTCAGCCTCGCGCCCTGCATCGCAGCTCCTGAGCTCCGGAAGAAAGACGCCAAATTCCTCGCCGCCAAGGCGCCCCACCAAGGCTTCGGGCGGCAGGGCGGTTCTCAGAACCTGGGCGAGGCATTTGAGAGCCTCGTCTCCGACATCATGCCCGTAGGTATCGTTGACCGATTTGAAGTGGTCGGCATCGATCATCAGGAACGAGCCGCCGCCTGCGAGCTGTTCGCGCATCTGGTTCAGCAGGTAGACGCGGGAGAGCACACTCGTGAGCGGGTCGTAGCGAACGCAATTGTCGAGACGATCAATCGTCATGGTGAGGAGCCTGAGGATGCTCAGCGCGCCGATAGCGATCGGCGGTGCAATCAGCAACGGAATGACCGCTGCGAGTGAGAGGACGCCCCAGAACGCCTGCCGCGGCAGCCCGGGCACAAAGGCGAGCGCCGTTGCGACCGACACGACTGGAGCTGCTACGCAAAGGAGTGTAATGAGCGCCAGCAAACCCCAAGCGTAGCGGTTCGATGTGATACGAAAAAATGGTAGCAACTTGTCCATGCCGAAAATCTTGGAACGACGTGCATAATCCTGCGGTTTCTTAATTCTGTAAATTTGTAGGTAACGAGGACCGTCTGCTCACTTTGCAGCGCGATCTGTCTGCGCGTTGCTCAACGCGTCTGACATCTGGGCGGGTTGTGACTTTTCCGCGGTTTGGATTCTCCCGCGGCGCGCTGGCAACCAGCAATTACCGATCTTAGGCGGGGTGGTCTATCGGCGCCTCATCGCGTCATGCGATGTCGAACGACAGCGAATAGCGGTTTCGCACGAACTTCAGGAAATGGCGAAGTGCGGGGTTCGTATTGTCTGTTCGCCAATATCCGGAAGTCCCGATCGTCGGTCGGCAAAGGCCTGCGCCGCTCGGCTTAGACGACTTTGCCGCGTCAGTCCGCTATTGCGGTGGAATAGATTCCGGGCTCTGTTAGTTAGCTCCGTTTGAAATTCAGGTGGCAACCTGGATGGGGGCCGACCTCAAGCCGGTTCCCTTTTTTGGCTCGCCTCGAAGGAGGCGAGCCATTTTTTTGCCAAACGCCAACACCTCGCGGCTTTCGCCCGAAGGCCGCACCGACTTAGGTGCGCCATGGCTAATATGGGTTGCAGGATGTAGACTTCGCAGAGTCGGGTTTACAGAGGCATTGGGAGGACAACAAAATGCCACGGATATCGGAACTCTTCTTCAAGACCGCCATCATCTTTTTCCTGCTGGGCATCGCCATCGGCATCAAGATGGGCATTTCGGGCGACCATGGCGCCTTCCCGGCGCATGCGCACTTCAACCTTCTGGGCTGGGTCACCAGCGCCATCTTCGGCGGCTACTACGCGCTCAATCCAGCCAAGGCCGAGAAGCGCCTTGCCATGATCCATTACGGCCTCTACACGCTTGGCCTGGTGGTGATGTTGCCGCCGCTTTACCTGAAATACGCATACGCGATGGACGCCGTTGAGCCGATCCTGGGCATCGGTTCGCTGATCGTCGCCGCGGGCGTGCTGGTCTTTGCCGTCATGGTCTTCTCGTCGGCCGAAACGGTACGCTCGACGACGGCTGCTACAGCCCGCTGAGGATTTGCCGATCAAAGCCGAGCGGCTTTGCGCCGCTTGGCTTTTCACGCCGAGCCATGCGGCGCACTTGTCGCCTGTGGCTCAGGGTAACCTTGGAAAGAGGCGCGAGATCAGGGCCTGGATGATGCCGTCTCGCTCGAACGGGCCCGGCAGCTTGGCGGGCGAGGCGGCGCCTTCGTTCGACTTGGTCTCGTCGGTCACGCGCGTCTCACCGTGCACGAGCCATAGCACGGCCGCGAAATAACCCGCCTGCAGGATGACAGCGGCGAGCACCGTCCAGCCCAATGCCGCCCAAGCCGATCCCGTGGACGTGTATGTCCAGCCGAGGATCACCAGAAGCGTAGCCACCATTCCCACAAGAAACTGCGGAAAATACATCTGCCCAACCGAGCGTCGCGACCACATTCGGTCATCGACGATCTCGCCCATGTCTCTACCCATCTTGACCCATGCACCTTTTCCGAGTGGTCCGCAAGCTTGAACGATCAGGAGGCGGGCCCATCGCCCTTTCGTCCGGCCCTTATAGGACGACGGACGCAGGACTTCCGTTGTGACAACTGGGAATGGCGTAAGATCGTTCCCGAGGCGCATCATTCAATGCATGCCTAATGGACAGACGTCGTCTCGCGTGTTCGGATGTCTCTGCACGCAAAAAAGGGCCCGCCACGTGGCGGGCCTTGTCCGTCATGCTGACCGGATCAGGTCAGGATCAACACGATCTTGTAGGTATCGGGGTCGACGATGACGATACGTCCGTCGGCCAGCACGAAATACTCGTAGCTCTCGTACGCAGGCACGATCTTGACGATACGCGCCGGCAGGCGGTGCAGCCGGATCTTGTGCCGCGGTACCTCGACGCCGACCGATATGTCGAAGCTGACGTCGCGGACCGGCTCGACCCTGGTCTCGTGGATGATCTGCGTGACCTGCGTCTTCTGCTCCACCGTCACGTTGTTGATCGAGGCCGTCTTGTTCTGGTCGGTCTCGACATTGGTGTTGCCCTGGGCGTTCTGCTCGGTCTGCATCTTGGTATTGCCCTGAGCATTCTGCTCGGTGGTGGCGCCGGCCTTGCCCTGTGCCTGCTGCTTCTTCTTCAGTTGGGTATTGTCCTGGGCATTCTGCTCGGTGCTGGTTGCGGCCTTGCCCTGGGCGTTTTGCTCGGTCTGCATCTTGGTATTGCCCTGAGCATTCTGCTCAGTGGTGGCGCCGGCCTTGCCCTGTGCCTGCTGCTTCTTCTTCAGCTTTGTATTGTCTTGGGCATTCTGGTCGGGGTTGGTGCTTGCCTGACCCTGGGCCTGCTCATCGGTCTTCATTTTGGTCTTGCCCTGGGCCTGCTCCTGCGTGTTGGCACCGGCCTTGCCCTGGGCCTTCATTTCGGTTTTCGATTTCATCTCGCCCTGGGCCTGCCCGCCGGCCTTGCCGCCCTTCTGGCAATCCGCCGTGCCGGCCGCGCAATTGTCACCGCCGCTCGGCTGCGCGGACTCGGTCTGCGCCATCGCGGCGCCGCAACCGACGCCGAGCGCGATCATGCTTGTGATCAGCAGATGTTTCATTGGATTTCTCCTCGGAGAGTTGGGTCCCTTCACTGAGAAAACCCCGCCCGAAAAGCATTGTTCCGAAATTGTCGCGCCCGGCGCAGGCGACGTTCGCGAAAATAACGGCGTCAGGTTTTTGCAGGAACAAGGCCTGCCGGCCGGCGTTACGGACAATGCCTACCGGCTGTGAAATCGCAGGCTCAGCGTGAGAGGCAATCATCCAAACGAGGAGAACATCGATGAAACTGCATCTCACAACCGCTGCGGCGGGCCTGCTGTTCCTGACGGGTATCGGCGCCGCCGCTGCTCAGGACGTCATCATCCAGCCCGAGCAGGAAACGGTCATTCGCGAGTATGTGCATAAGCAGCCGCTGGCCTCCGTCGAGGTTCCGGGCGTGAAGCTCAGCATCGGCAGCGTCCTTCCCGACACTGTCGAGCTTCACGAAGTGCCGAACGTGAAGTACCGCTACGTTGTCGTCGACAACCGGACGGTCATCGTCGATCCCGGCACGCGCAAAATCGTCCAGGTCATCGAATAGGGATTCATTCGCCGCTGGGTAGCCTGCCGCCGCCAGCGGCAGGCTACCCAGTATTAATTCGTTACCTACTGCTAATGGAACCTTTCGCCCAAGGCAGACGTTGCCGCCTCTGTGTTCAAGTTTGCCTCATAGAGAACACAAGCATGCGCAGGATGCAGGAATTGGGCGGCGGCGAAACAGGCACCGGTTGGGGAGGAGACTGACCAACATGTCGAAACGAGAAATCGGGACATCCCGTTCGCTCGGGATGCGGGTGGCCGATCTTAAGGCCAGGATGCGGGATGCTCGCATCACCGAACATGAGATGAAGACCTTCCAGAAGGTCGCGGCAATCATGGGGAGCGGCGAGGGCTCCCTACGCATAGACGCGGACGATCTGATCGCCGCGTCTTTCGTTACCGAGGCGCTGGGCGAATCGTCGCCGAACTGACAGCGGCCCACCAGCCGACAATCCCGGATCGATCCAGTCAGCCGGCGTGGCGGCGTTCATAGACGAACGGACGCCAGGCGGCGCCCTTCCAGGATATGGCGGCTAACCCGAAAACTTGTAGGCAAGGCCGATGCGCATGGCGTTGAGTCTGAGTGCGCCGAGGCTGGCTCTATCCAGGCACGTGTCGGTTTTGGGCGCGGCTTTCGCGCGCCCGGCTGCGCCTGATCTTGGCTTCGCGCAGCACCGCGACCGGATCGGCGCCGGTCCACTCGATCCCCGCCTTCTTCGCGAAGACCAGGAATGCCTGACGCGCCTTGTCGAGATCGATCTCACCGGCCCGGGCGGCTTCGCAGGCGCGCAAAGCCATGCCGTAGCTCTCGCCCTGAGAGGCCGATGGCCATTCCTTGAGAAAGTTCTGCATCGCGGTGAGCGAGGCGATCTCGCGCTTGAAGCCGGCGCCGACGGCGATGGTCACCGGAGCCCGAAGTTCTATGTCGCTTCTGATGGAACCTTCTCGCATGGCGACGGCACCCCATGGATTTCAAAGTCTTGGGCAGTTTCAAAGCCTTCCAATGCGGAGCCGATGCGAAGGTTCCGCCAAATCAATTAGTCATCGCTGACGGAACAACACCTTGCCGGCGACGTTTGCCCCTGGAGCTCCCATGTTCGACCTGCCGATGTTTCCGCTCCCGCGGAGGCAGGGCGGAGCTCGCCAACGCAACAGGAGAGAAACGATGAAAACCATCCTCATTCCAGCTGTCGCCGGCCTGGCTCTGATGGCCGGCATCGGCATCGCGGCCGCGGACGAGGTGATCGTCACGCCCGAGCAGCAGACCGTGGTCAAGGAATATGTCCACAAGCATCCGATTGCCTCGGTCAACGTGCTTGGCCTCGAGCTGGGCGTTGGCTCGACCGTGCCTGACACCGTCGAGCTGCAGCAGGTTCCGGACGTCAAGTATCGCTATGCGGTCGTCAACGACCACACGGTGCTGATCGACCCCGGCACGCGCCGCGTCATCCAGGTGATTCAATAACGCTTGGTCTGAATGAGCCCGATCCTCCCGCCGAAGCATCGGGGAAGGATCGGGCTCTTCTCGCATCCGGATATGAGGCCTAAACTAGACAGCGGTTTGGGAGGCAGCGAAGAAGGAGTCGTTGCCATGCATCATCCACACGTCGAATCACCAAGTATCGCCGCCATGGTTGACAAGCTGCTGGCCGAGCACAGAACTGGCCTGCTGTCGATGAAAGAGGCAATTTCCCTGCTGCGGCAGCGCACGGGGACGGATCGCTCTGATGCGGACTTAGCCGGATTGATTACAAAGAAGGCAGCGTATCTGGGTGTCGCCGTCATCACCGACGGACACTGAGCGAAATTTGCCGTTTCTGTCGCTCGCTCACGCGCGATACCGGAGACGCCACGGGAAAATTCGGCTAATGTTCGCGCCGGGGAACGGTCCCAACCTTTAGGAGGCGACAGTGACGGACGACAGGCACGAACGCATTCGCCAGCGCGCGCACGAGATCTGGGAGCAAGCCGGCCGGCCGGAAGGTGCGCATATGGAGCATTGGGACCAGGCGGCGGCCGAGGTCGATGCTGCGAGCAAGCCAAAGGCGAAGACCCCGAAGAAGGCCGCCGCCGACAAGCCGAAAGCCGCCAAAGTGGAGAAGCCGGCCATGCCCGCCAAGGCGAAAGCGACCAAGCCCAAAGCCAAGGCCTGAGCCCGCCACCGGCGCAGCGGTGCTGAGCGAAGGCTTCGCCCATGGTGGCCGGCTGACCGGCACGCTCGGTACCGCCTTCGCCGGCAGCCAGGTCGGCGGCAATGCGGGGCTGCAGTTCAGCTGGTAGGGGAAGCTACCGGGTCCCTTGCTTTCCGGCGTATCGCGCGACCGCGCAGAGGAAGGCAAGCGCTGCCATGTCGCAGGCAGCGCGTGACGGCGACGGACCCTTCGCGAAAAGGACCGCGTCGGCAACCGGGACCGTTAGACCGTGCTTCCGGGCGAATGAGATGACTTCGTAGGGCTGATCGTCGGGCTGCATGCCGATGTCGATGCGCTGATCCATCAAAACGAGTTCCTCCCTGGTATGCGGCTTTACCCTCCTGCGCCTGCGGAGAATTAACGCCCGGCCGCTCGCCCGCGTCCACCAATTGGCGATTGTGTGAAACGATGCATTTCCGGGAGCACGGCCAAGAGTTGCAGCGGCTGGCGGAGAGGGCGCGATGCGGCGGGCTTCTTGCTTCTTCCACAGGGAAGATGGCGCTTCACTCACCAGGCATCGCTCGACCTGGCAAACCTCATCCCCGCCGCGATCATCGCGCTTTCGCATTCGCTGATCAGCCTGAGGTTCTGCAGATACCGCGCCACCGTCTCCGGGAGCCAGGCGGCGCAGGCTTCGATATAGGCGCGGCCGTGCACCAGCGTGCCGGTGGAAAGCCGCTCATCCTTCTCGGCGATCACTTTCAGATATTGCCGAATGAAGCGGATGTCGTCGGCGATGTCCTGGCTCGCCATGCGCCAGGCACCGGCGAGGCGTTCGCGCTCGGCGAGCGGCAGTGGCGAGAGCAAAGGGCGGGAGAGGTCGGCGAAAGCGGCATGGTTCGCGGTGTTCAAGCAAATCCCCTCAAAGCAAGGGAGGTATCGTACTTTATGTACGAAAAGTAATCAAGCGAGATTCGTACGGTTTGAACGATATAGCAGTTATAAGAAATCCGCGAAAATCTTATAACCACCGGCATCTCCCATAGGGAGATGGTGCGCCTGGCCCAACTGACACCGTAAAAAAACCGCTTTCCCAGCACCGCAAACAGTGCTTTAACCCCGCCATCCACAGGGGTGCTCCGTACGGTCGGGGCTGAGATGGCGGCGGCAAGCCTCCGGACCCTAAAGCTGATCTGGATAATACCAGCGGAGCGAGGCGGGCCATGTTTTCCGGCGCACAGATTTCCCTTTATCCCATGACCGACGATTTCGTCGGCGTCATCCTTGGCGCGCTCGGCGCGCTCGATCCTTACCGCGACAGGTTGAGGATCGAGACCGATGACATCTCGACGCTGCTGGTTGGGCCGCCCGAAGTGCTGTTCCCCGCCATGCGCGACCTGTTTGTGGCGGCGGCCAGAAGCGGCAGGCATTGCGTGCTGTCGGCCGCCGTCTCGCGCGGCTGCCCCGGCGAACCGGACGACCCGATCTGCCGCTCCGACGAGATCGGCGGCCCGGCGATCCCGCTCGACGAACGCAAGCGCGCGGCGCTCCGCGCCGTCGAGACGACGCCTTCGACCGACCAGCCGGTGGCGGCGCAATTCTCGCTCTACGTGATGGGCACCGGCGGCCACATGGACGAGATCTATGGCTGCATCGACTTCCTGAAGCAGTCCGGCGTGTTCGAACGCTCTAAGCATTTCTGCACCAAGCTGCGCGGTGACGCCGGCGCGGTGTTCGCCACGCTGAACGAGGCGTTCTGCCGCTTCGGCCCCGGCGCTGGCCATGTGACGCTCGACATAACGATTTCGGCGAACAGCCCGACCGCGGTTTGAGCGCACGCAAAGCGCCGTCGAGGTATGTCATGGCTGTCGAATTAGATTCCACACCGCAAGAGGCGTTTGGCGAAAGCCAAGACGACAGCCAATCTCCCCCGTTGCGGGGGAGATTGGCTGTGGCATCCGCCTTCGCCAAATTAGCTCCCGTCATATTTTCGTCGACCCTCCTCCTCACCGCCTGGGAGCTCTACGCTCGCCTGGGCGGCATCGCTCCCACCGTGCTCCCAGCGCCCTCGCGGGTGCTGGCGCAAGCCTGGGAGAACCGCGCGGCACTGGCCGACAACACACTGCTCACCATCCGCGCCACGCTGGCGGGCTTTGCCTGCTCGCTCGCCGCCGCCTTCATCCTCTCGGCGCTGGTCGACTTCTTGGCTCCGCTGCGCCGCGCGCTGTTCCCGCTGTTGATCGCCAGCCAGACCTTGCCGCTGGTGGCGATCGCGCCGCTGGTGGTGCTGTGGTTCGGCTTCGGGCTGCTGCCGAAGATCCTGCTCGTGGCGCTGGTCACCTTCTTCCCGATGATGGTGGCGCTGGTCGAGGGCTATGCCGCCACGAGTCCGGAAATCAGCCAGATGCTCGCCGCCATGGGAGCAGGGCGCTGGCGCATTTTTTGGCTCGCCCGGTTGCCGTCGGCGCTGCCCTATTTCTTCGCCGGGTTGCGCATCTCAATCACCTATGCCGTGGTGGGCGCCATCTTCGCCGAATATGCGGGCGCCGCGAAGGGGCTGGGCATCTACATGCTCAGCGCCAAGAACAATTTCCGCCCCGACCTGGTGCTCGCCGCCGTAGCGCTCAGCTCGGCACTGACGCTGGCGCTCTTCGGTCTTGCCGTCCTCGTCCAGCGTCTTGCGATGCCTTGGGAAAATGCAGACGGCGAAAGGGCGCGTTACGTCGGCGGCGAGCCTGTCGGGAAGGGCCGGCCATGACAAGGCTCGAGCTCCGCAACGTGCAAAAAAGCTTCGGCGAGCTTAAGGTTCTGGCCGGCGTTTCGCTGCATGTTGCTGCGGGCGAGTTCGTCTCGATCCTCGGGCCATCTGGGGCCGGCAAGTCGACATTGTTCCAGTTGCTCACCGGCGCAATCCGGGGCGAGGGCGAGATGCGCTTCGACGGCGCGCCGCTCGATGGCGCCCGCTTCGCCTTCATGCCGCAGCGTGACGCGCTGATGCCGTGGCGGGGCGTCATCGACAATGCGACGCTGGGGCTCGAAGTGCAGGGCATGAAGCGCCGGGCCGCGCGGCGACGCGTGGCGCCTTTGTTCGCCGAGTTCGGCCTTGTCGGCTTCGAACATGCCTGGCCGGCCGAGCTGTCTGGCGGCATGCGCCAGCGCGCCGCGCTCCTGCGCACCGTCGTGCAGCAACGCGACATGCTGTTGCTTGACGAGCCGTTCGGCGCGCTCGATGCGCTGACCCGCGCCGCCATGCAGCGCTGGCTGGAGACGATGTGGCGAAACCATCGCTGGACGGCGCTGCTGATCACCCATGACGTGCGCGAAGCAGTGCTTCTGTCCGACCGAATCTATGTGCTGTCGGCGCGGCCCGCGCGCGTGGTGCGCGAAGTGGCCGTGCCGCTGCCGCGCCCGCGCACCGAGAGCGCGGCACTTGCCCGCGAGACTGCGGCGATCGAGGCCGGCATCCTCGACACGCTGCTTGGCCAGCCCGATTCGAATTTCCGACCATGCGATGGAGAATTGAAATGACCGACCTGACCCGCCGCCAGGCGCTGTTTCTGGCCGCCGGCCTGCCCTTTGCCGGAGCCATCACGCCAGCCCGTGCCGCCGCCCTGCAAAAAATCACCGTCGCGCTCGACTGGACCGTCAACACCAACCACATCGGCCTGTTTGTCGCCCGCGACAAAGGCTTTTACCGCGATGCGGGCCTGGACGTTGAAATCCTGCCCTATGGCGATACGGGTTCGGGCACGCTGGTTGCCAACCGTGTCGCCGATTTCGGCATTTCCGGTTCGCTCGGCTTGTTCACGCAAAAGAGCGCCGGCGCCGACCTGAAGGCTGTCTATGCCGTTGTCCAGTCGGAGACCGGTCGTGTCGTCTTCAACGCCGATCGCTCCGCGATCAAAAGCCCGAAAAACCTCGACGGCCTGACTTATGGCGGCTTCGGCAGCGCCTGGGAAAACACGCTGCTGCAGACCATCATCCGCCACGACGGCGGCAAAGGCGATTTCTCGACCGTGACGCTGGGAACGTCCGCCTACGAGGCCTTGGCCAACGGCGCGGTCGATTTCACGCTGGAAGTCTCGACATGGGAAGGTGTCGAGGCGGAGCTGAAGGGTCTCAAGCAACGCACCTTCCGCTACGCCGATTACGGCGTGCCGGACGAGCACACCACGCTGATCGTCTCCAGCAATGCTTTTCTCGCGACCAATCCAAAGGCCGCCGCGGCCTTCGTGCAGGCGACGCGGCGTGGCTATGCATTCGCAGTCGATCAGGCAAAGGATGCAGGCGAGTTGCTGGTCGCCGCCAACAAGGACACGCTCACCAACCCCGCGCTGATCCAAGCCTCGCTGAAGGCGCTGAACGACGGCCACTTCCTGAAGGGCGCTAACGGCGCCATCGGCACCATGGACAAAGCCAAGATGGAAGCGATGGGCGGGTATTTGTTCGCCTCGGGAATACTGCTCGACGGCAACGGCAAGGCGCTCGCCATGCGGCCAGACTTTTCCACCTATTTCAGCGATGAATTCCTGGGATAGGGTTGAAGCCCCAGGAAGGCCGTCGGGCCTGACCAGCCGCGCCTGGGCACGCGCTGACGGGTTCGACCAGCCGTGCCGGCGTCATGCAATCGAGGGATGAAGCCTTTGAAGGCCGGCACTAGAGCAATTCCAGGAAAAGTGCGTAGCGGTTTTCCGTCCGGAATTGCGTAAAAACAAAGACTTAGAGCGGTTCGGCGATTCCGTGAAGCGCTGAACCGCTCTAGCTTGCTGTTGTGCATGGCACTCGAAGCCCTTGCACTCTTGAGCCGGTTTTGGAGTAGTTGTCCCCACTCCTTTGTCAGGTGCCAGTCGGCCGGCCCCCTCATCGCCCGCTGCCCACGCCTCGCGCAGCAGGCCTTTTCACGGAAAATGTGGTGGCGGCCCGGCGCCGTCGCTGTTGGGGTATGAACGGGAGGCGCCGAGCCTAACCGGCAACGGGTAAGGGACACCGCGCTGCCGGCTAAGAATGGATTATGCGTAATCGCTAATATGCGAAGCATGCGATCGAACGAAAGATGCAGACTTTCGCGCCTGGGTCGGGCGAATCCAGTGGGAATTTCGGGTAACCGTCGCGCGTCCGTGCCTTAGCTGTCCGCCTTCTTCCTGCGGCTGAACAGCCGTCTCAGCCAGACCAGCGGCAGAAGCAGGATGAAGGCGCCCTTTTTCAACACCACCAGGGCGAGCGCGATGAGCCCTGCGCTGGCGGCGCCGCCATATTTGACGCCGAGCATGGTCGCCAGCACGCCCAGCGCGCCGTAGCCGGCGATCTTGTCGCCGCTGGAAAAATCAAAATAGGCCGCGCCGGCCTGCGGCTTGTAGGCGGCGGCCGACGCCGCGACGATCTTCTGCACGTCGTCGCTTGTCACGTTGCCGTTCACCGGCACGATCTTCATCGGAACATAGCCTTGCCGGTCGAAGATCGACATCGATATGTTGATCGTCCTCTCGCCGCCCCAGTTCAGGATGTTGGCGTAGTAGAGAATGTTCTTGGCCTTGTCGATTTGCGGATAGACAAGCCAGCCGTCGAAGCGGATCTCCTGTCCGGACCGCTCCGATTGCGCTTTCACCGATTCCTTGAAGGTGTCTTCGATCGAACTGATTTCCGCGCCGCGGTCGCTGCTATCCCAGTCCGCCAGGCTCACATAGCCGTCCGACACCGGCTTCTCGACGGTCAGATTGTCGATCTCCGGCGTGAAGCCGAAGATCAGCTGGTCGATCGTACCGCACTGGTCGCGGTCCCAGCCGAATTCCTTCACCACCAGATCGCAGCGGTCTTCCGGCTTCAGATAAAAGGCATCTCCGCCCGCCGGATTGATTGTGCCTCTCGCCGCACTCAAAGGCTGGGTAAAGCTCTGCGGATGATAGTTCGCATCCTCGGCACGCACGATGGCCGCCTGCGCCAGGAAACAGCCGCTCGCCACCACAATGAAAAACAGGTTTTCCCTGACCGACTTGTTCATGACCCCCTCCCCGTAACGGGACCCAACCCCACCCAGCCGTGATCTAAGGGGATTTTGAAGGCAAGTACAAGTCTAAGAGTTCTTTTTTTGTTCTTCTGCAGGGTTGTGACGTTATTGCGACGCGACGCCCTAACCCTCACATATCGATCATCGAGCGCTTCACCCGCCCGATGATGGTGATCGCGCCCTCCAGCTCCGGTGGCGGGATGTCCATATAGGACGCCGGCTGGAACGGCGGATTGTCGTTCGGGCGGTAGCGCTTGTAGGTGGCGCGTCCCGTCTCGTCCGAGATCACGTAGCAGCCATTGGTCACCAACCGCTTGTCGCGCAAATTGACGAAGATGATCGAATCCGGCGGTGAGATCTTGTTCATCGACGGACCGTCGACGCGCAGCGCGATCCATTCGCCTTCCTCGAGGTCGGCGGTGGGGATCGTCGGATAGTCGGAGAGGTTGACCACGCTGTCCTGGCTGCCGAGCTCGCCGGCGCTGATCCAGGACACGATCGGCACGTCGACGGTGACGGGCGAGGAGGCGAGGCTGACCGGTGCTGCTTCCGCACCATCCGCGTTGAACAAGAGCCAGCCGGGGTCGACGCCGAACAGCCGGCCGTATTTCTCCGCCGCTTTCCGGGACAATGGCCGGTTGCCGTTCTCGTGGCTGATCAGCGTGTTCTTGTTGATGTCACGCAAGGCCCGCGCCGCATCGCTGGGCGAGGCATAGCCTGCCTGGGCGCGCGCCTGCTGCAATCTGTGCCGGGAATCCATCATCGTACAAAATGCCTGAAAATAATCGTCCAAAGTGTACGATTTCGCTTGCACGCATTTCGTACATAACGTACGCTTAGCGCATGAATGAGCATCCCGCAAGCATTTCCGCATTGCCCGTGATTCCGACGCTGCCCGCAAGCCTCCCAGGGCTGATAGGCGGCATGAACGCGCGTCCCTCGACGCATCAATTCCCATCGTCCGGACTGTCCTCCTCCCCGGTCCGGGCGCATTCCGGGGCGCTTGCCCCGGATCCGGTTGAACCGCCCGCACCCCGGTTCACCGGAACGGCCGGAGCCGTTCCTTCCCCGGCTCCGGCCCCCAATTCCGGCATAAGCTGTATCCGCACCGAGGACGGCACCGTCATCCTGTTCGACCGGATGACGGGCCGCGCGGTGTCGGGCCTGACGCGGGCCGCCGCCGAGGCCGCCCTTCTTCGACTGACCGGCGCGGCCTGACCCTTCAACGCTGATCTGACCACCAAACGGCCTCGCGGCCGAACCCTGGCGCCTGGCCTGAAGCCGGGCGCTTCGCCCCAAGCGCTTCGCAATCAATGGAACGAGATGATGGCAGCCGCCTACACCGAGAAGGAAATCGACGAGATCGCCGCCTTGCTGAAGGAGGGGCTGTCGGCCTCGCGCATCGCCGGCCGCTTCAGCGCGCTGCGCGGCAGTCCGGTCTCGCGCAACGCCATCATCGGCATCGTCCACCGCAACGCCGGCTTAAGCGCCATCGGCTTCGCCAACCTCAAAGGCGGCCGTGCCGGCGGCAGGCCGAGGAAGCACACCCGGCCGGGTCGCCCCGGCCGACGGGGCAGGATGGCCGCCGGAGGGGTGGCGCTGTCGGAGCCGACTGTGCTTTCGAGATACGCCGAGCTTGTAGAAGGCGCCAGCGCGGAAGCTGCCAATCTCCCCCCAAGCGGGGGAGATGCCCGTCAGGCCAGAGGGGGGCGCTGTCCCGCTGACGTATCCGCCTATGGCACCTCGGTGAGTCAGGACGTCGTCACCGTCCGCACCCCCACGCCAAAAAAGCCCAACGCTCGCAAACCCGCGCGCACCTTGCCTCCGGCCTGGCTTGCCCCAGGCGAGCGCCAGAAATCCGAAGCACATCTCTACAAGCTCCCGGCGCCGCCGCCTCCGGTGAACCCCGGTCGCCAGCCGCATGTCGCGGCCATGCGCCTCCTCGACTGCCTGTTCGGCCGCTGTCGCGCGCCGCTCGATCTGGCGCTGCGCCAGGATGCCGAAGACGATCCCGTCGGCGCCCGCCCGGAACCGGATATGCTCTGCTGCGGCCTGCCGACGTCGGCCACGCGCTCCTACTGCGCGCACCACCATGCAAGGTTCCACGGCCACCGCGGAAGGTGAAGGTGAAGCCGAATTGCCTGGTGCCATTTCCTCCCCCGCAGAGCGGGGCGGCGCGGCGAAGCCGCGACGGAGCGGAAGACCGTCGCCGACAATCAATGACAGGCCAGCCGGACAGCGCCCTCCAACTTTCCAATCGCCATTTTACTGAGCAAGGACCCGCCCATGCCCCGCAAAGCCGCCAAGAAACCCCAGCCGCCAAAGCTTCCCAAGGGCGAGGCGGAGCAGGTGCGCATCCGCCGCGAGCTCGGCCATGACTTTGCGCTGAAAACCGACGCCTTCGGCCGCCAGCGCCTCACCCCGGACACGGCCGAGGCGCGCCGCGTCTACGAGGTGTCGAACGGCGGCTACACCTCCACCGGCGGCATCGTGCGCCTGCGCAATGTCGACCCGCTGGTCGGCATTACTTCGCTCAGCCGCCAGCAGCGCGAGGCAGGCGGGCGCTTCCGCGACGATTTCGAGCGCAGCCAGCGCGAAGGCCTGCAGTCGCAATCCTGGAGCGAGCGCATCGACAGCGGCCGGGTCGGCGGCGGCATCCCCGACCGCGTGCTGTCAGCCGGCCGGGCCTATGCACATGCAGCGTCGGCGCTGGGCCATTGGGAGGTGGCGGAGGTGGTACGAAAAATCTGCCTCGAAGGCCGGTCGGTGAAGGCCATCGCCGAGCGCACCGGCGACGGACGCGACGTGGTGGTAAAGTTGCTGAAGCTCGGGCTGGACCTGCTGGCGGTGCACTACGGGACGATGGGGAGGAAGGCAGGGTGAGCGTCACCACCTGTCAGCATCGTTTGAACCCTTCGCGCCGCCTGCCATTAACCCGGTATGGAAAAACGCGAGGACCAATCCATGCATATCATTCTGGGTGGCACTGGCCATGTCGGCTCGGCCGCGGCGGCGACGTTGCTGCGCCACGGCGAGGCGGTGACGGTGGTGACGCGCGATGCGGGCAAAGCGGCGCATCTCGTCGAACAGGGCGCCGAGGTGGCGGAGGTGGACGTGCGCGATGTAGAGGCGCTGCGCAAAGTGCTTAAGCGCGGCCGCCGCGCCTTCCTGCTCAACCCGCCTGCTGATCCTTCGACCGACACGGATACCCGGGAGCGCGAGACCGTGGCGGCTATCACCGCCGCGCTTGAAGGTTCGGGGCTGGAAAAGGTGGTGGCGGAATCGGCCTACGGCGCGCAGCCGGGCGAGGGCATCGGTGACCTGTCGGTGCTCTATGGCCTGGAGCAGAAGCTCGCGGCGCAAGCGCTTCCCGCCAGTATCATCCGCGCCGCCTATTACATGA
Organism: Mesorhizobium sp. CNPSo 4661; assembly: GCF_057784215.1. NCBI lineage: Bacteria > Pseudomonadati > Pseudomonadota > Alphaproteobacteria > Hyphomicrobiales > Phyllobacteriaceae > Mesorhizobium > Mesorhizobium sp. CNPSo 4661. The sequence continues at coordinate 161,176 of NZ_JBWGIO010000008.1, forward strand.
GCAATTGGGATGGAGCGCTGGAGACGGCGCGGCGCGACGGCGTTGTCAACTCGTTCTTCCCGGCCGATTTCCAACTGCCCATGGTGGCGCCGCGCGATCTCGGCGAGGCAGCCGCGCGGCTGCTGCTGGAGCCGGTCGGGCAGACCGGTATTCATTATGTGGAAGGTCCCAGGCGCTATTCATGCGCCGACGTCGCGCGTGCTTTCGCGGAAGCGCTGGGCAGGGATGTGCGCCTGGTGTCGACGCCGCGCGAGCGGTGGGTGGAAGCGTATCGGCAGCTTGGTTTTTCCGAGGCAGCGGCCAAGGCTTATGCCCGCATGACCGCCGCCACGCTGGACGAGCCGGAGGAGCCTGAGAGGCCGGAGCGCGGCAAGATCAGCCTGGAAAACTATATCGCGGCCCTTGTGGGCAAGCAGAGCGCGCTTGCGATGTGAAAACAGACGCTTGGGGCGGGTAGGTGATCGAAGTTTGGGCTGGGGCGCGAGTCTGCTCAGCATCGGCGCTGCTCTCCATCCGCCCTTCTGGCACCTTCTCCCCGTAACTAGAGCAATTCCAGGAAAAGTGCGTAGCGGTTTTCCGTCCGGAATTGCGTAAAAACAAAGACTTAGAGCGGTTCGGCGATTCCGTGAAACGCTGAACCGCTCTAGGGCGAAGGATAGGGCGGGGCGCCCGGGGCAGCCATTTCTCCCCGTTCACGTTCGCGGGGAGAGGTGCCCGGCAGGCAATGAGGGGCGGCGCCGACCTGCGAGACTTTGCGGGCGAGCCTCAAGCATCTTTCTTCGGCGGCTTCAAATCACCTTCGGGCGCCTTCTCCCACCCGAACACGCTCCGCCCGCCCAGCAGGTGCGACTGGTCCATCTCGCCGGCGACGATCTCCTTCAAACTCGGCCCCGTCACATACCGCTCCATCCGGCGTGACTCGCCGTCCAGCCTTCTCAGCGCTTCCAGCTCTTCGCCTCGCCCGAGCTTTGCCTTGCTCACCGCCGACTTCAGCACGCCGATCGTCTCGTCATAGACCTTCAGCGGCACGGGGAAGGGGTGGCGGTCCTTGCCGCCATGGGCGAGCGAGAAGCGGGCCGGGTCTGAGAAGCGGTAGGGCGCGCCGTGCACCACTTCCGAGACCATGGCCAGTGCCCGCACCGTGCGTGGGCCGACACCGGGGACCAGAAGCAGTTCGGGGAAATCCTTCGGGCCGCTTTCGATCGCCGAGGCGATGTTGCCGTGCAGCCGGCGCATGACGATGTCGCTCTCGCGCACGTCGTGATGCGCTGGCATGACGAGGTTGGGCAGCAGCGGCTGCGCGGCGGGCTCCGGTTCGGGTTGCGGCTCCAGCATGGCAAGCTCGGTCAGGATCTTTTCCGGACTCATCGTCTTGAGCAGCTCGATCTGGCCGCCGCGGGCCTTCTCGGCGCGCCGGTCGGTGAGATTGACGATCTCGCCTTGCGCCGCGCCCTCGATCGCCGCATGCGGCTGGTCGACGAAGCTTGTGAGCCCATCCGACAGCCAGTGGTAGCGGCGCGCCTGGCGGGCGTCGCCGTTCATGCCTTGCTGCACCACCACCCAGCGCCCGTCATCAGCGACGATGAAGCCGTGCAGATAGAGGTCGTAACCGTCCTGCACGGCGGCGCTGTCCACCTTGGCGACGAGGCGGCTGGCGGTGGCCAGAGCCTCGCCATTCAGCCCGACACGGTCGCCGATGGCCAGCAACTCGCCCGGCGTCTTGCGCGAATGCGCGCCGCGCCCGCCGCAGACATGGATCCCGAGCTCGTCCGAGAGCGGGTTGAGCCCCCGCTTCAGCGCGCCGATGACCGAGGTGGTGATGCCCGACGAATGCCAGTCCATGCCCATGACGGCGCCGAAGGACTGGAACCAGAAGGGATGCGCCAGGCGCCGCAAAAGCTCGTCACGGCCGTAATGGTGGATGATGGCCTCGCATAGCACCGCGCCCAGGCGCGTCATGCGCTCGCCCAGCCACTTCGGGACCCGCCCGCCATGCAGCGGCAGATCGGCGCTGCCGCTTCGCTGCGTCACCCTTTGTTCTCCTCGGAGCTGGCGACTTAGATGGCATTTCAGCAGGGATTTGCAAGGCGTGGCAACTGCCGCTCTCCCCTTGTGGGGCCCCACAAGGGGAGATCAGCCCATCGCCGGCCTCGTCAACGCCTGCCACCTAGTACCTGTAATAGTGCCGGTGGTGATGCCTGTGGTGGTGCCGGTAATGGTGGTAGTAATAATAGTGTCTATGGTGGTACCGGTGATGATAATAATAGTACCTGTGGTATCGGTAGTGCGGGTACACCATGTAGCTGGGATAATAGTCGTCATCGTAATAGTTGCGGTAGCCGCCGTAATACGGGCCGCCATAGAACGGATAGGGCTCGTAGCCGCCCATGCCGAGGCCGAAGAACACGTGGGCGTCTGCCGGCGCGACTGTAGCCACCGCCGACGCGACGGCGATTGCCGAGGCAAGTAGAAGCTTTTTCATGGCAACCTCCTCCTGAAGGTTCACATTAACAACGCTTTACAAGCGGAAAAGCTGCCGAGGGCTGTAGGCCTCGCGCGAAAATCACCGGGATGTGTAGCCGCGCCTGCTTCCGGCGGCGGATACGGCTAGCCGCAGACGCGCACTTCCCGCATGAACCTGTGGCCATGGCTGCGGGTTCTCACCGCTTCGATCCGGCAATGGCGGCGGGCGTGCACGACATTCGGCGGGGCGACATAGCTGCTGCCTTCGTTGCCGTAGTCTGGGCCGTAGCCGGGCCCGTCATCAAGATAGGAGCCGCCCCAGTAGGAGCCATAGACCGGGGCATAGTTGTAGCTGTCGTAAAAATCGCCGAAGGGGCCATAGTCGAAATAACTGCCGCCGAGGAATACGTTGCCAGCATTCGCCGGCGCGACGATGGCGACTGCCGAGGCGAGGGCGATGACCGAGGCAAACAGAAGCTTTTTCATGGCGACCTCCTCCTGAAGGTTCACCCATGATAACGTGCGGGCACGCTGAAAAATTGCGCCGCCATGCGCAATCAGGAACATTTGAAGGCTACGTGAGCGCCCGAAGCGGCTCAGCTTAACGACGGATAACAACGCGGAGCGGATGAAAGCCGCTCCGCGCTATCCAAGGCAGGGTCGTTTAGTAACCGTTATAGCCGTTACCGCACACCCGCACTTCCTCCACCACGCGGTGGTGGTGGCGCCAGTGGCTCACCAGTTCGGTCCGGCAATGATGGCGATGATGATAGCGCACCACATAGCCGCCATTGTCGTAGTCGTCATTGTAGACGTGCCGGTAATAGCGGTGCGGGTAATACCCGCCGTAGTCGTTGTAGTACCCGTCATCATAGCCCGGACCGATGCCGATACCGAGCTGCACGCTGCCGGCGCTGGCCGGCACGATCGCGAACGCCGAGGCGATGGCGATCATCGAAGCAAGCAGAAGCTTTTTCATCGCTGCCTCCTGTGTTGGACGCCCCTTCGACAAAACAAACGGTTTCAAGCCGTTCATGTTCCAGAAAACCCCGAGGTTGCTGCCCTCGGACAGGACCTGGACCAAGTCGCCGGCAGCCTGAACCGGCGCATTGCTTCCTCTCTGTAAAGTCATGGCCCCAGGGTATTTATTAGCGTATCTGCAACCGACCTGCCCTGGGAGCGTTGCACGCCGGCGAAATATCTCTGATCATTGCCAGGCAGCAGGGAGGCTCAATGGTGGCGGCCAATCGTCGGAATGGGGTGGGTGGCGCATCGGAGTCGCGGCTGGCGAGCCTGCTCGCCGCCTCCAGGGGCCACCCGCGCACGGTGCTGCCGACGGTGGCGAGCGTCGTCACCAGCGTCGCCGCGCTTTATTTCGGGCGCGAGGTCTTCCTGCCGATCGCTGTCGCCCTGCTCTTGACCTTCGCCATCGCGCCCGTCGTGTCCTGGCTGAAGCGCGCCGGCGTCCCGCGCATCGCGGCGGTCATCGCCAGCGTCGCCGGCGCGTTCGCCGCGCTGTCGCTGTTCACCTTCGTCGTCGCCACCCAGGTCAGCGACCTCGCGCAGAACATCCCGGTCTACCAGATCAACATCCTGACCAAGGTCCGCGCGTTGAAGGAAAACGGCCTCGGCGGCGGCATCATCTCGCGCCTCAGCGGCGTCATCGAGCGTGTCGGCCAGGAGATCGACCGGCAGGAACCGCAGTTGCCTTCGGCCGCCGAGGCGCCGAAGCGCGATCCGATCCCGGTCGAGGTCGTTTCGCATGAAAAGCCGCTCGAAGTGCTGCAGAACCTGATCGGGCCGCTGATCAGCCCGCTGGCTTCCGCCGGCCTGGTCATCATCGTTGTCATCTTCATGCTGATGGAGCGGGAGGATCTGCGCGACCGCTTCATCCGCCTCGTCGGCTATGGTGACCTCCATCGCACCACGCAGGCCCTGCAGGATGCCGGCAAGCGCGTCGGCCAGTACCTGCTGATGCAATTGGTGGTGAACATCATCTATGCCGTGCCCATCACCATAGGCCTCTGGGTGCTGGGCATCCCCAACGCGCTGCTCTGGGGCCTTTTGGCGCTGGCGCTGCGCTTCGTGCCCTATATCGGCCCGATCGTCGGTGCGCTGCTGCCGCTCTTCCTGGCTTTGGCCGTGGCGCCCGGCTGGTCGCTGCTCTTGTGGACCGCCGCGCTTTTCATCGTCGTCGAACTCGTCACCGGCAACGTCATCGAGCCGTGGCTTTATGGATCGCACACCGGCCTGTCGCCGCTTGCCATCATCGTGGCGGCGATCTTCTGGACCTGGCTATGGGGGCCGATCGGCCTGGTGCTGTCGACGCCGCTCACCGTCTGCTTGGTTGTGCTTGGCCGGCACGTGCCGCAATTCGAATTCCTCGACGTTTTGTTCGGCAATGAGCCGGTGCTGGAGCCGCATGCCCGGATGTATCAGCGGCTGCTTGCCGGCGACCCTGACGAGGCGACCGACCATGCCGAAGAAATACTTGAGGAAAAATACCTGTTCCAGTTCTATGACCAGGTCGCCATCCCGGCGCTCTTGCTTGGTGAGCAGGACCGTGGGCGCGGCGTGATGGATGACGAGCAGCGCAGGCAGGTCGCCGACAGCGCTATGACGCTCGTCGCCAATCTCGACGACAGCGCCCAGCAGGAGGCCGAGGAGGAAGAAACCGAACAGGCCCCCGCCGGCGAGAAGGCAACCGACAGGAAGGCAAGTGAGAAAAAAGCAAGTGAGAAAAAGGCGGGCGAGCCGGCCGAAGAGAGCGCCGACGAGGAAGATCTCGACCTGCCGGACGGCTCCGGCATCACCGTTCTCTGCAGCGGCGGGCGTGGCGAGCTCGACGATGCCGCCGCAGCCATGCTGGCGCAGGTGCTGGAAGTGCAGGGGACCTCGGTGTCGAAGGCGAGCTTCGCGGACCTTGAACCCTCGGCGATCCGCCGCCTCGACCTGGGGGCCACCGACGCCGTCGTCATCGGCTTCCTCAACCGCCAGTCCAGCCAGCACGCGCGCTTCATGGTGCGCAGGTTGAAGCGCATCAAGCCAAAGCTGCGCGTCGGCATCGTGTTCTGGTCGGAAGTCGGCAATGGCGATGGCGAGGCCGCGGCAGAGCTCGCCGGCACCCTCAACGCCGACTTCGTCGCCTTCGGCATGGTCGATGCCGTGACCGGCGCCCTGTCCAAAAGGGCCGCCGTCACGCTGAAACCAGCCCACCGCCGCCGTCAGCCGGCGCGTCGAAAGCAATTGCAGGCCGCGCAGTGAGGGCGGGGCGCCAGCCAGTTGGCATGACAGTGAAGAAAGAAAACTCGCCGAGCCTAACCCTAATGCCCAAGCCCACAGGCCCGGCGAGATTTAACCTGATCCCCCGATCAGGACCGGCGGGAGGACACCGGCAATCTCTTTATAGCAAGACGGATGCCAGTCCCGAAACGGGACAGCGATGCTCAATGCCGCAAGCTCTGCAGGATGTCCGTTAAGTGTTGCTAATGTGCTACAGCCTATTACCTCAGCCGGCTATAGCTTCCTAGCATTGCCTGGCCGCGCCCACATGCGGACCGGCGAAGCCTTGAAAGGGGGCACCTTGAAGAAAACCTATGAGAAGCCTGTTCTGACCAGGCGCGAAAAGCTGAGCGTCATCACTGCAACGCCGCCATCTTCTCTAACCTGATCTGGTCGGAACCTGAAAGCCCGCCATCCGGCGGGCTTTTTGATTCCAGATGGAACGCAGTGGAAACACACGGGATGTTCAGCCGCCCGGCGAACGCCCTAAAGCATGTCTCCCGAAAGTGGTCCCGGTTTCGGGACAAAGACATGCTTAAGATCAAAGACTTAAAGCAGGTTGCGTGAATCCTTTTTCACGCGACCTGCTTTAGTCATCGCAACCCGTCGCCACTTTGCCTGCCATTGTCGCATCGCCGCGTGCAACGCATGCGGTCATCGGCTATGCCGTCGCCAGCCAATTCCGGCGAACCGCAGGAGCATTCGATGACCAGACCCACCATTCTCAAATTCGGCGCCGTCGAGCATGCCGAGGCCGGCGACCTGCCGGGCTGGGTCGTCGTCGAGGGCAGGCCGACCATGCAGACGGCCGTGCAGCACACCACCGAGGACGGCAAGGTAATGTCCGGCACTTGGCGCGCGTCACCCGGCACCTATCACGCCACCTACACCGACTATGAATTCGTCCATATGATCGCCGGCCGCATCATCATCACGCCCGACGGCGGCGAGCCGGTCGAGGTCGGCCCGGGCGATGCCTTCGTCGTCGAGGCCGATTTCAAGGGCACCTGGAAGATCCTCGAGCCGGTGACCAAGCATTTCGTCGTCGTGGTGGGGTGAGGGCTGGCTCGCGACTAGCTGATCTCCCCCACGAGGGGGGAGATTGGCAGCTTCACCGCCCCACCTTGGAAATCACCCTCTTCTCCACCTCCGGCTCCAGCGATTCAGCAAAGGGCGTCGCCATATGGTGCTGGTCGCGGAAGGCGAGCTTGCCGTCGATGAAGACGTGGCAAATGGTGGCGCTGCAGAAGCGGTCGGTGAGGTCGACGTAAGCGGCGTTGGGGATGCTGTCGACGATGTCGCGCTCCACCGCCGCCATCTGGTCGTTGGCGGCATAGGCGCGCGTCTGGTCGCAGCGTGAGGGTGTTTCGTCCCGCCAAAGCGCGCGCGCCACGCAGGTGTCGACATTGGCGTTGTTGAACGGCACGTCGCGGATGAAGGCGACCTTGAGCCCGGCCTTGCTCAGGCTGGTGAGGGTGGAACGCAGGCCGGCCCGCCAGTCGGCGTCCTGGCTGTCCGTGTCGCCGCCGCGGCCGGCCATCTTGCGTCCGCTGGTCAGCGCCAGCTCCGAGATGACCACGAGCGCCGGCCTCGCCTGGATGATCTCGGCGATTGCCTGCTCGCGCCAGCGGTCGCACTCGCTGTAGGGACGCTTGAGTTCGGACGACCAGACGCTGATGCGCGAGGCGCGGCAGGAATTCTTCAGCCAGGTCACCACCCGGTAGCCGTTCTTCCGGCCCGCCTCGATCAGCGGCGTCGACCAATGGTCGGCGTGGGAGTCACCGAAGAGCGCGATGACGCGTTGGCCATCGCCGAACACACAAGGCTTCGGCGTCACCGTCTCGTTGTCCTGCACGCAGCCCGCCCTGGCGCGCGCCGTCGAAGGTTCGGCTGCGCTCGCGGCGATGATGCGCTGCTCGAAGTCCAAGTCGTGCACGGCCAGCCTGGCATTGCCGTAGGCGGCTGCGACGCCGGTGCCGGTCAGGAGGAGGGCCGGCACCAGCGCCCGCGCCGCATTGGCCATCAGCCAGCCGTTGCGGCGGATCGGGTTCTCGATGAGGTGGTAGCTGAGGGCGGACAGCGCCAGCGTCAGCGCAAGGCAAAAAAGCCGCTCGGCCGGCGTCAGCTCCGGCGCCAGCATGCCGGCATAGACAATGACCGGCCAATGCCAGAGATAGAGCGAATAGGAGAGCTTGCCGATCCATTGCAAAGGCGGCAGCGCCAGGGCGGCATTCACCCAATTCCGTTCGGAATTGCGCAAACGGCCGTCCCTGGCGCCGGCCGCTCCCGCCTTGAGCAGAAGGACCGTGCCGGCCACCGGCACAAGCGCCAGAAAGCCGGGGAAGGGAGCGTCCTCGCTGAAGGTGAGATAAGCGGCCCCGATCATTGTCAGGCCGGTCAGGCTCAACGCCCGCCCCAGCAGCGGGCGTTCCTGCAACAGCCGCGCCGGCGCCATCGATGCGAGGCCGCCGGCGGCAAATTCCCATGCGCGCAGCGGCGAAAAATAGAAGGCCCAGGGCTGCGACACGCTCGTCAGCCAGGCGCAGAAGACGAAGGAGATGAGGCCGGCAGTGCCGATCACAACGACGATGCCGCGCTTGCCCGGTCTCACCCAGGCCGCCAGCATCAAGAGCGCCGGCCACGCGAGATAGAATTGCTCCTCGACCGACAGCGACCAGTAGTGGATGAACGGGTTGCTCGTGGCATCGCTGGCGAAATAGTCGAACGACCAGCGGATCAGCCACAAATTGATCATGTAGGCCGACGCGAACATGGCGCCCTTGGAATAGAGCGCCTGTTCCTCCGGCGACAGGATGACCGCGCCGGCCGCAAGCGTCACGCCGATGACGAAAAGTGCCGCCGGCAACAGGCGCCGTGCGCGCCGGGCATAGAAGCGCAGAAGGTCCAGCCGGCCGGTGTCGGAGATCTCGGCGACGAGATGGCGGGTAATCAGATAGCCCGAGATGACGAAGAAGATGTCGACCCCGGCAAAGCCGCCGGGCAGCGCCGTCAGGCCGAAATGGTAGGCGACGACGCCCGCCACGGCCACCGCCCGCAACCCTTCGATGTCGGCCCGGAAATCCTGCGTTGATACTGACACGAATACGAACCTCGCAAACGTCGTTCGTATCCCGCCTGCCTCAAAGCCTCGGCCCTATGGGATGATATCGCAATGCAACAAATCTAACGCGGTGCAACATTTGGGGAGAGTCCTTCCTTCTCGCCGTCCACGGAGAGAAGGTGCCCGAAGGGCGGATGAGGAGCAGCGCCCTGCCCATGTTGGCGAGGCTCCGTTGCTGTCGTGCTTTTGCCAATCGCCAGCCGCCCTCGGCATCGACCGGGAGGGGGTAGGGCCTCGGCCCGCCATCACGCCTTCTTCAGGAACTCGGTCTTCAACACCAGGCCCTTGACCTGCTTGGTGTTGCATTCGATCTCGCCGGGATTGCCGTTGAGCCGGATGTTCTTCACCAGCGTGCCGCGCTTGATCGTTTCGGACGTGCCCTTGACCTTGAGGTCCTTGATGAGGGTCACGGAGTCGCCGTCTTTCAGCGGCGTGCCGTTGCTGTCTTTCACGATAGGGTCCGTCATGGCGGGTCTTTCATTGGTTGGATGGCCTCGGCCCGCCTATCGCGCCGACCACGGTTTGGTCAAGCCGCGCTGGAACCAGGTGAGGCTCACCGCCCAAGCATCACTTCGGCCTCGATCTCGACCGGGAAGTTCAGGGGCAGCGCGGCGACGCCGATCGCCGTGCGGGCATGGCGGCCGATTTCCAGTCCGAAGACTTCGAGGATGAGGTCCGAAAAGCCGTTCATCACCGCCGGCGTTTCGGTGAGGCGCAAAGCCGAATTGACCATGCCGTGCACGCGGCACCAGCCGGTGATCCGGTCAAGGCTGCCGAGCTCGCGTTTCAGGCTGCCGAGCATCGACAGTCCGACCTTGCGGGCCGATGCCCGTGCTTCCTCCAGCGACACGCTCTCGCCGACGGCGCCGAACGGCCCGGCGAGCGATCCGTCCGGCTCCTGCGGCCCGTGGCCGGAGATATAGGCGCGGTCGCCGCGCACATTCACCCAGGGAAAGGGCAGCACCATGCCCGGCGGCAGTTTCAGCGGCGGTGGCAGCACGATGCCGAGCGCGGTAAGCTTTTCGTCGGCACCCGGCATGGCATGTCCTCCCTCGTCGCACGTCGCCGTTACGGCGCTACAGCCGAGCTTTCCGGTTCGCGGGGCATTCGTCAAGAACGACTTGGATATGAAGAAGAATGATCGGGGGCTGGCTGGAAGCATAGCCGGCGGCGCCAAGCCCCCAGCCTTCAGGGTGGCCAGGCGGCTGTTGGTTCGGCCGTCCGGCCGCTGCTTTTTCCCAGCCGATCCCGGATGGTGAACCGGCTATGGGTCCCCTGGAATGGCTACCTTTTGTCTTACGCGGTTCCAGACCAAAACCGCCGAGCACAGCTTCCGAAATTGATTTAGAAATGAAGGTCCAGCGGCTGCGGATAGGCTTGGCCTGGTTCGGCGCTCTTCGACTGCAGGCCCGCCGAAGGCACGATGCCGCCGGTGGCCGCCTGGTCGAGCAGCGGCCGGCTCTTCTCGTGGCCGGTCTTTGCCTCGGTCGGGGGGATTTTCGTTTTGGCTTCGGCAGCTTGCGACAACGCAAGCGCCATGACAAGCGCGGATAGAACGAGTTTCATGACAGCTCCCCTGCATTCATCCCGGAACGAGCGTAGCGCTGCCTGTCCATCCGCAAAGGTCGCGCGCGCGGAACATTGTGGAATTCTCTGGAATTCCAGTAATATTAGCATATGGAAATAAGATAGATGAAATGGAGGCCATTTGCCGGCGTGCTAACCCGGATCGTTGGGGAAGCTCGGTGATTCCTGCCGGACGCCGACATCGTTAGGCGATGAAAAATAGCGGGGCTAGCGGCATGGCGCAGCACATCGCGCAAAAACTTAGGCTGACTTCGGCCTTGCTGGGAACCGTGACCCGCAAGGATCTGGCGGCGGCGTTCCGCGCCGTCAATCCGAACACCGCGTTCGATCTCGGTCGCGCCGACAAATGGCTGCAGGGTCGCGCGCGGCCGCGCCAGATGAGCGTCTATGACGACTGGGCGAGACTGCTCGAACTGGAACAGCCCGGCGCCTGGATCGCCGAGAGCGAACTGCCGGCCTTCAGCGCCGCGATCGCGGCCCGCCACGGCATCGACAGCGCCGAGCTGGAGCGCCGCGCCGGCATGCAATTCGATGCTTCCGGGCACGATGAGCGCGGCCTTGGCTCCGGGCTTGCTGCAACCTATGCATGCTATTCGCGCGCCTGGTCACCCTATTATCGCGGCCAGCTGATCAAGGGTCGCCTGTCGATCGAGGCCGGACCGGGCGTCCACGGGCTGACGGCCACCTATGGCGAGACCTTGCCGACCGGGCATTTGCAGCTGGTCGGCCCGGTGATGCCGGCACAGCGCGGCCTCTATCTGCATCTCAAGGATGTCGGCGGCGACACGCAGTTCTTCCTATGCCTGTTCCCGCAGACACAGCCGGTCAGCGCGCTCGGCGGCTATATGTGCGGCTCCGCCGTCATCGGCCCCGAAGCGCAGCCCTCGCTGACCCGCATCCTGCTGGTGCGGCTGCGCGATGCGGCATCCGGGATCGGGACATGGGGCGGGTACCTGCCGGCCGGCGGTTCGATCGCCGCCGACCTGGCGAGCCTCGGCGTCGCCCTGGAACATCCGGAAGCGGTCGACCGCCAGCTCGACAAATTCCTCGACGCCTACAGCGACGACGGCGCTATCCAGATCCCGCCGGCCGAGTTTCGTGCTGTCCTCGAGTTGTTCGACCGCCATTGGCTGCAGCATGCGGGCTGACCCGGGACGATCTTAAAGCTGTCTCGCGGCGGCGTCGGATGTTGCCGGCCAGCCACAGCCCGCGTCCTTTCGGTTGCAGTCAGCCCGCATTGCACGTCGATCACGCAAATGTTCTTTGACGCGACTCCGATTCGCGCTGCGTGCTGCACGCGCTAAACTTGGGCAAAGGGGTGCCTATGAAGAAGACTTACGAGAAGCCGGTGCTGTCGAAGCGCCAAAAGCTGTCGAGCGTCGTCGCGGCCGCCGTCGCTGGTTCGAATCCCGCGCCGTAACGTCGGCGCACGGACAGGATCGGCTGGCGCGCCTATCGGTTCGCCGGCCAGTTGTTTGAAACCGGTTTCCTGGCGGCCAAATTGGCCTCCTCGCTTGACGCGGCGGACACCGGGCATATGTTGCTGTCCTGTTTTCATCGCCGACCGGGCCCCGATGAAGTAGACAGCCGATGAAGAAGCCATATTGCAAACCAACGCTTGCCAGACGTGACAGGCTTTCGGCGGTGACCGCCGCAGTGCCGTCCTCCGGCTTCACGTTCTGATTTTCTCGGGAACGCGCCATCGCTTCAAGGCAAGCGGTTTTGAAGCTGAAAGCCGGCCCGGCCAGGAGCGGGCGGTACACCGCGCAGGTGCCCGCCCGTCCGGCGCCGCCGCCAAGCTGCTGAAACCCCGTCCGTCCCCAACAGCAACGGTCATGGCGTGACCAGTGGTTTGCGCATTGCCATTGGCGCGGAGGCCTGTCAACGCCGCCGGCGAGCGGCCTGGCAGCGCCTTTTTAGCCGCCTTTTCGTACCCGAAGCACGCTTTGCGGTCATGCCGGAGCCAAGCCAAGAAGCCCTGAAATGGCGGAATTCCGGGCTTTTTCGATGGCCGACAGACCGCGTCGCATATATATGCGTATCCGCTTGAATAAGCTGATTTTTCGCCGGTCGTATTGGCCCTTCGACCCCGACTTTTTTTGGGCGCAATTCGGCAGTGCAGCATCGGCGCCCGGCGACGACGGGTTTCGCCTTGAAAGCAGTATCGGGCGCATCTGTGAGCCGTTTTATGATCCGCTCATGAAAGACGTGATACAATGTCGGCAACGAATGGGGGAAGTTGCGATGGCCAATCGGTTGTTCGAGGTTCTTGCCAGACGGCGGTCATGGCTGGATCGGGTCGCATTGGGGCTGCTTGTCTTCCTGGCGACCTTGGTCGCCGCGCTGATGGGCGGCGCCAGCACCTGAAAGCTACTCCGGGAAAAAACGCGAAGCATTCAAAGCCAAGGATCGCCTATTTCCTCTGTCCGATTGCTTTGAATTCGAAGGTCGTGGGCCTGAGTCTGACCGGCCTCGGCCGCTCGGTGAGGTCGACGACGCGGACCCACCTGTCGGCACCGGCACGCAAGGTCACTTTCTGGCCAAGCGCCTTCTCAGCCGCCTCGAAAGGCGTCTTGGCTTCGGCCGCATGGACCGCGACTACGGTTTCGCCGTCTATTTCCTCGATGCGATAGGCCTTCATGCGCGCCTCCCGGGGCGCCGCTTTACGTTTCTCGCGTGGGCATCTTTATATTAGAAATTACAAATAAAAGGCAAGGTTGCACGCTCCTGCACCTGACCAGGGATTGATAGGTTCACTCCTGCAGGACAGAGGGCGCGCCGTAGCCGCGCAGTCCCGTTCCGTTGCAGGCCTGGCAGGGAAGCCGTTGTCCAGGACAATTGTCGTGCAGCGTGCCTGGCGGACAACATGTGCCGTTGGAGAGGGTTCGTTTCTCGCAGACGAACACCTTGCCTGCGCCTTGGCACAGAGGGCAGGCAAATTTCCTGAAGTCGCTCAATCCGCCTCCTTCCCAAGCGCCCAGCAATGTCCATGGCCGGCACTGGGTTCCGCGCGAGGAACATTGGCGATGTCCATATTATTAGTCTTATCTAATGTACCGACAATATGACTTTCGTCACGACCTCGGCGGCGAGAATTGGGGTGGTTCATTGGCCGGTCTGTGGTCCGCTCGCGACGTCCTGGCCTGTCGGAAGAGGTCAGGCGCTGCGCCCGCCACACACGTCCCGCACCAACCCGCGCAGCCAGCGATGCGCCGGATCGGCATCGAGCCTCGGGTGCCACAAGAGCGAGATCGTCAGCGCGGCGAGCTTCACCGGCAGCGTGAAGGTGAACAGGCCCGCGCGCAGGGTGCCGGTATAGCGCTCCGGCACGGTGGCGATGAGGTCGGAGCCGCGCGCCAGCGCCAGCGCCTCGGCAAAGCCGCCGACCACGGTCGTGACCTTGCGCGTCAGCCCGGCGCGTTCCAAGGCGTCGTCCACCGGGCCGCGGTCGAGGCCTCGGCGCGAGATCAATATGTGCCGGCCGGCGGCGAAGCGGGCGGCGGTGATACGGCCTTCGCTCAAGGGATGGCCGGCCCGCGCGACGCCGACAAAGCGGTCGCGGAACAGCGCCTGCGTGCGTATCTCGGGTCCGGTCGAGCCGCCGACCACGCCGGTCTCCAGATCGACCGCGCCCTCGCGCATCGGGCCGCTGTCCTTGTCGGGCTTGGGCACGAAGCGCAATTGCACGCCCGGCGCCTCCTCAGCCACGCGGGCCAGCAGCGTCGGGCCGAAATTCTCGACGAAACCGTCGCTGTTGCGGAGCGTGAAGCTGCGGTTAAGCCGCGTGAGGTCGAGCCGTTCGGCGGGTCGCAGCATCGCTTCGGCCTCCGTCACCAGCCGGCCGACCTCGGCGCCGAGCTCGACGGCGCGCGGCGTCGGCACCAGGCCGCGCCCGGCGCGCACCAGCAGTGGGTCGTCGGTCGCGGCGCGCAGCCTCGCCAGCGCCCGGCTCATCGCCGAGGGGCTGAGCTTCAGGCGCCGCGCGGCCTTGGCGACGCTGCCTTCGGCAAGCAGCACATCCAGCGTGAGGAGCAGGTTGAGATCGGGTCGCGACATGGCGCGACCCTAGCACGGATCCGTCAAGGAGACATGGCGTTTGGTGCACTATTCAAGTGCAAATGCTGCGTGTTCCGCCATATCAGCCGCGCGCATATCTTCCCGGCAAGTTCAACCGACGGAGAAGAAATCATGGCCGACATCGCCGAAACCCGCGCCGCGGCTGGAAGCCGTTCGACAGCGGGCGCGCTGGCCAGCCTGTCGCTTGCCATGCTCATCGCTTCGCTCAGCACCAGTATCGCCAATGTCGCGCTGCCGACGCTGAGCGTGGCTTTCGCCGCGTCCTTTGCGGCGGTGCAATGGGTGGTGCTGGCCTATCTGCTCGCCATCACCGCGCTGATCGTCAGCGTCGGGCGTCTCGGCGATCTCGTCGGCCGCCGGCCGCTGCTGATTGCTGGCCTTGCGCTGTTCAGCACTGCCTCGCTTGCCGCCGCGCTCGCGCCATCGCTGGCCCTGCTGATCGCCGCCCGCGCCGTGCAGGGCCTGGGCGCGGCGGTGATGATGGCGCTGACGATCGCTTTCGTCGGCGAGACGGTGCCGAAGGAACGCACCGGCAGCGCCATGGGCCTGCTTGGCACCATGTCGGCGATCGGCACGGCGCTCGGACCCTCGCTCGGCGGCGTGCTGATCGCCGCCCTCGGCTGGCGCTCGATCTTCCTGGTCAACGCCGGGCTCGGCGCAGTCGCGCTGCTTGCCGCCTGGCGGTTCCTTCCAGCGGCGATGGCCGCCGGCGAAGCAGCGGGCATCGTCCGCCGAGCGATGGCCGCCGGCGAAGCAGCGGGCATCGTCCGCCGAGCAGCAGGCGTATCTGGAAAGGCGAGGGGGCGCTTCGATATGCTTGGCACGCTGCTGCTTGCCGCCACGCTTGTCGCCTATGCGTTGTCCATGACGACGGGGCGCGGCCATTTCGGTGGCCTGAACATCGCGCTGCTTGGCGCGGCAGTGGCCGGCGCGGCGCTGTTCGTAGTCGCCGAGGCCAAGGTGGCGTCGCCCCTGGTCAAGCTCGCGCTGCTGCGCGACCCGGTGCTGGCGCCGAGCCTCGCCATGAATGTGCTGGTTTCGACGGTGATGATGGCGACGCTGGTCGTCGGCCCGTTCTTCCTGTCCCGCGGGCTGGGCCTCGGCGACGCGGCGACCGGGGCCGTGCTGTCGATCGGGCCGGTCGTCTCGGCTCTATGCGGGGTCATTGCCGGGCGTGTCGTCGACCGCCTTGGCGCGGCCGCGATGATCGCCACAGGACTGGCGCTGATGGTTGCGGGCTGCCTCGCGCTCGCTGCGCTGCCAGGCCTCTTCGGCGTTGCCGGCTACGTGGCGGCCATCATCCTGCTCACGCCGGGCTACCAGCTCTTCCAGGCGGCCAACAACACGGCCGTCATGGCCGATGTCGACAACAACGAGCGCGGCGTGGTGTCGGGCATGCTCAGCCTCTCGCGCAATCTCGGCCTCGTCACCGGCACGGCCGTGATGGGCGCGGTGTTCGCCTTCGCAGTGGGGACGGGGAACATCGCGGCGGCGACGCCTGAGACGGTTGCCGGCGGAATGCGGTTCACCTTCGTTGCGGCTGCGGTGCTGGTGGTGGTCGCAGGGGGGATTGCGTTGGCTGGAAGAAGGAGCGCGTGATCTCTCCCTCGGAGGGATCAAGGGAGAGATTTCAGGCTTCCGCGATCGCGTAATTTCGCCATGGGCCGCAAGGACTATCTTTGCCTGGCGGCGGTGCCCATTCCGCCTTCAGCCGGAGCCTCGGCTACCCCAACGAACCCCACCCACCGTGGCTCCGGCTTCCCTCAAGCTTCCACCGGTCGCAAGACGCTCGGCCTCCATTTCCAGTTCTGTCAATTTCGACTTGATCTCATGCGGTTCCGCATGTTCGAGCCCGACCACGTCATTGCGCGTCTGGCGAAGCGCAATCACGATCTCGTCTAGCTTGGCGTGGATGGCCGCGGTGTCCCGGTAACCCTGGATGAGGACTACCCCGGTGATGACGATCGCCGCCACCGACAAGGCGTAAGTCACGACGTTGGTCAGTCCGAAGGGCACCAGGAGGGTGCAGGCGACCATGGCGGCGAGCATCGCGTAGAAGCCGGGCGGCCGCGACAGGAAATCGGCGGCACGAAAGAGGAGGCGGTTCATCGCCGCCTACCCGAGCAGCAAGCCGGCTATCAGCACGGTAAGCAGCATCGAGGCCGGCACGGCAAGAAGCCAGCGCGCTTCCAGAACACTGTTGTGGTCGTCATCCATGCCCGTTGCTCCAGTTGGCAGCTTGGTGCGGCGAATCCGATCCCGGCAAACGACGACGGAAGGCCTTCGTTCCGCTGATCGGGCGACGGTCCGAGAGCTTGTCGGACTGAAGTCGGACAGGGCAGCGAAGAGGGCCAGGCGCGGCAACCAAAAGCGCCGTTCGGCATTGGCAAGCGCGCCAATTTTCTCGCACGCCGAAAGGGAACCGACATGAGCCTTGATAGACCCGTGGACGATGCGGAAGACCAGCCATACGAGCCGGCCTTCTTCGCCAGCAAATACGGTCTGCCGCCGCGGCTTGCCAAGACGATGATCGAGGCCAATGGCAGCGGGAGACGCGCCTGCGATGCCGCGGCTGCGACCTACCTCCGCTATGTCGCGCTTCGGCGCCGGCAGGGCGGTTGAGCCCGGCTGCCGGCCGCGCTGAACAGCCCGCATCGTTGCCATGCACATCAGCCCGGAACCAAAGCGGCGAACAGCGGTTTACACGGCGAAGGGATGCTTCAGGAATTGAGGAATAGAGCAATGAAAACAGTGCTTCTTGCTGCCCTGGTGCTCTGTGTCGCCGCACCCGCCGTGGCTTCCGCGGCGGAGGCCGATGTCGTCATCAGGACCCATCACAGGCATTATTATCATCACCGCCCCGCCGTTATCATCAACGAGGAAGGCCACCGTCTTCATCACCGCCATCACGGCACGGTCGCTTTCTATGACAATGGCGAGCGCGCCTGGCGTTATCGCCATCACCGCCGTGAGGACGCCGTGGTCGTCACGGGTTCGATCCACCGGCACCATCACCGTCCGGTCGTCGTCGAGGGCGGCTCCGACTACTGAGGTTCCGCGGCCCGGCTCGTGCGTGTGACGCATGGGCCGGGCGCAAAGCGATTGCAGTGATCGGCGAAAGCGCCAGAGCGCGTGATCTTCGCTCGGGCGGCCGTCGGGGGAGATTGCGCGTTACGCCTTCAACGCCCATTGGACTTCGCCGCGACACAACCCATATTTGAGCCATGGCTTTGAGCGTGAGCATCGCGCGGGTGGCCGTTTTCGCCGCTGCTCTCATGGCCGCGGCCGTCGTTTCTCCCTTCTCTTCCGCCGGGAGCGGGAAGGTTGCGTTGAGCGTCGCCATCGACGGCGCCATCGGGCCGGCGAGCACCAGGCAGCTTGAGGAAGCGCTCGACACCGCCGCCAAGCGCGATGCCGCGGTCCTCATCCTTCAGCTCGATACGCCGGGCGGCCTGGTCACCTCGATGCGCGAGATGATTGCCGACATCCTGGCCTCGTCCGTGCCGGTCATCGGCTATGTCGCGCCCTCTGGTGGCCATGCAGCCAGCGCCGGCACCTACATCCTCTACGCCACCCACGTCGCGGCGATGGCGCCCGGCACCAATCTCGGCGCCGCGACGCCGGTCGAGCTCGGCGGGTTGCCGTCGCTTCCGGGCAGCGACAAGGACAAGGACCAGAAGGATGCCACCGGGCGGCCGGCGGGCGACGCGATGATGGCCAAGGTGACCAATGACGCGGTCGCGCTCATCCGCTCGCTCGCCGAGATGCGCGGGCGCAACGGCGACTGGGGCGAGAAGGCGGTGCGCGAGGCGGCGAGCCTGTCGGCCAACGCCGCCCTGCAGGAACATGTCATTGACTTCGTCGCCCGCGACACCACCGAGCTTCTGCAACTTGCCGACGGGCGCACCGTCGAGGTGGCCGGCAGGAAAGAAGTGCTGGCGACCAAAGGGCTGCCGGTCGAGACGCTGGAGCCTGGCTGGTTCATCCGGCTGCTGGCCGTCATCACCGACCCGAATACCGCAATCATCCTGATGCTGGTCGGCGTCTACGGCCTCGTCTTCGAGTTCACCAGCCCGGGCGCCGTGGCGCCGGGCGTCATCGGCACCATCTGCCTGGTGCTCGGGCTCTATGCGCTGAACCTCTTGCCGATCAACTATACCGGTCTCGCGCTGATGCTGCTGGGCGTTGCCTTCCTGATCGTCGAGGCCTTCAACCCCACCGTGGTGCTGGGGTTGGGCGGCGTCGCCGCCTTCCTGCTCGGCTCGGCCATGCTGCTCAAGGTCGAAGGGCCGGGTTTTGCAATGTCGTGGGCGGTCATCGGCCCGGCCGCCGCTCTGACGCTCGGGCTGGCGCTGCTCACCGGCACCTATGTCTGGGCGGCGCGCAAGAACCCGCCGCGCGTCGGCGGCGAGGCCATGCGCGGCCTTCCCGTCGAGATTCTCGACTGGCAGGGCGGCGAGGGGCATGTGCTGGCTTTGGGCGAGCGGTGGCGGGCGAAGGCAGGCGAGCCAATGCAGCCCGGCGACCATGTCGAGGTGACCGCTGTCAGCGACCTCGTGCTGACGGTGCGGCGTCGCGATGCAGGCAACAACGGAGCAATAAAATGATGGTCGGTTACGTGGCCTATCTCGTCATTGCGGTGGCCGTGATCATTTTCCTGGCGGCGGCAATCCGCATTCTCAGGGAATATGAGCGCGGCGTGGTCTTCACGCTCGGCCGCTTCACCGGGGTCAAGGGCCCCGGCCTGATCATCCTCGTCCCCTTCGTCCAGCAGATAGTGCGGGTCGACCTGCGTGTGGTGGTGCAGGATGTGCCGCCGCAGGATGTCATCTCGCGCGACAACGTCTCGGTCAAAGTCAACGCTGTGCTCTATTTCCGCATCGTCGACGCCGAGCGGGCGATCATCCAGGTCGAGGATTTCATGGCGGCCACCAACCAGCTCGCGCAGACCACGCTGCGCTCGGTGCTCGGCAAGCATGAGCTCGACGAGATGCTGGCCGAGCGCGACAAGCTCAACAGCGACATCCAGGAGATACTCGACCAGCGCACCGATGCCTGGGGCATCAAGGTTTCCAATGTCGAGATCAAGCATGTCGACCTCAACGAGAGCATGATCCGCGCAATCGCCAAGCAGGCCGAGGCCGAGCGGCTGCGCCGCGCCAAGGTGATTAACGCCGACGGTGAGCAGCAGGCAGCGGCGAAGCTGGTCGAGGCCGGTCGCATGCTTGCAACCGAGCCGCAGGCCATGCAGTTGCGCTATTTCGAGGCCCTGCACGATATCGCCGGCGAGCGCTCGTCGACGGTGGTGTTCCCCCTGCCGGTGGAACTGCTCGGGCAGTTCATGAAGGCGCAGGGCAAGTGAGGCATTGACACTGCTCCTCCCCCAGCGGGCGGAATCAATCCGCCTCGCCTCCGGAGCCCTTGCCGCATTCCGCCAACACCTTGCCGATCGCTGCGCCAGAGCCTTTCAGGGGAAGCTCGCCTCGCCATATTTGTCCGTGGACACAGTCACGACGCCCTTGCCGCGCAAAAGCGAAAGCAGGGGCGAGGGACTTCGCCATGGGGAGGCTGTTTCTGGCCGTGTTCAGCACCTTGCCCACTGCCCGCCAAGACGCAACCTGGAACCACCTTGGGTGGCGGCTTTAACCCGGAAACAACTTTTCAGGCGCTTTTAATGACCCGATTGGAAATCGGTAACGGAGCCATGTGGCAGCATCTTACTGCAAATCTCGTTGCGGTGGCGCTGTTCGTCTCCGGCTGGAACTACGTCCAGCCCTGGCTTGAGGGGCGTTCGCAGAAGTTCAGGCTGCTGGCTTTCGGCTGCATCATGGGCTGGGGCGCGCTGACCTCGATGCTGCTGAGCGTCGAACTGCGGCCCGGCGTCCTCCTGGACTTCAGAACCTCGCTGGTCGCGACCGCCGGCCTGTTCGCCGGCCTGCCGGGCGCCCTGGTCGCCGCCGCCTTTCCGCTGGGATATCGCTTGGCGATCGGCGGACAGGGCCTGCCCGCCGGCCTGATCGGCATCGCGGTGGCAGTCGCCGCCGGCGTTCTCGCCAATCGCATCATGGGCCAAAGGCAACCACGCGCCTGGCAGGTGCTCTTGTTTGCGCTTTGCGTCGGCCTGGCCGTGTTCGTGCCGGCTTCCATCCTGCCGCAATCGACCGCGCCCGATATCCGCCTGATCCTGCCGCTGATCGCGCTCAACGCCGCGGCAACCGCCGTGGCCGGCCTCGTCGTGCTGCACACGCAGCTTGTCACCAAGGAGCGCGACCTGCTGCGCGCCGCCGTCGCCCAGGCGCCGGACTTCTATTACGTCAAGAATATGCGCGGCCAGTTCGTCGCCGTGAACCAGACGGTCGCCGCCCACAATGGTTACGATCATCCTGTGCAGATGACGGGCAGGACCGATTTCGACATAGCCGACGCGGCTCGCGCCCAAATCCTCTTCGGGCAGGAGCAGAGGATGCTGAAATCGGGCGAGGGGATCGCCGATTTCGAGGAACAGCTCCCCGACATAAAGGGCAATCTCCGCTGGTTCTCGACCTCGAAGACGCCGGTGCGCGATGTCGACGGCAACGTCATCGGCCTCGTCGGCGTCACGCGGGACATAACGGCGCACAAGCAAGTCGAACAGGCGCTGCTCGAGGCCAAGAACCAGCTATCCTATGCGCTCTCGGAAATGTCGGACGGCCTTGCCATGTTCGACGCCGAAGGCGCGCTGGTCTTTTGCAATGAGCAGTACCGGGAATTCTTTCCGCTGACCGGCGACCTGCGGGTGCCGGGCACGCGACTGCGCGACATCCTCGAAGCTGTGACGGTGACCGGCGAGCAGGTGGGCATTCCCAAGGGCCACGAGAGGGAATGGATAGATGCAGTGGTCGGTGCGCTTCACACGCCCGGCGAGCAGCAGATCAAGCTCTTCGATGGCCGCTGGCTGATGTTGAGGACGCGGCCCACCGAGGCCGGCCTGGCGCTCGTGGTCGTCTCCGACATCACCGAGATCAAGAGCACCGAGGGAGAGCTCACCACGCTCAGCAACCAACTGGCGCAGCTTGCCAACACCGATCCGCTGCTTGGTGTCGGCAATCGCCGCGCCTTCGATCAGAAGCTGGCCGGCGTGGTCGCGGACGCAAGCCAGTCCGACAGGGAATTCGCGCTGCTGCTGATCGATGTCGACTCCTTCAAGGCCTATAACGACCGTTACGGTCATCTCGCCGGAGATGAATGCCTGCGCCAGATCGCCGACTGCCTGCGTCAGCGCACGCGTGCCAGCGATTTCGTGGCGCGCTATGGCGGCGAGGAATTCGCCGTCATCCTGCCCGAGGTGTCGGCGGCCGGCGCGATCCGCGTTGCCGACAATTTGCGCGCCGCGGTGCGCGAGCGGGCGCTCGAACACGATCGCAGCGAGCGCAAGGTCGTCACCATCAGTATTGGGGTCGCCACCAGCGCCCCCGCCGCTCGCCACAACCCGACCAGCCTGATCCTCCGGGCCGACAAGGCGCTCTACGCTGCCAAGGCAGGCGGACGCGACGCCACGCGTCTGGCCGAGCCGGACGTTGGCTTCCAACCAATTCCGCTTCCACGCAAGGCATGAAAAGCTAGAGTGCTCCAAAACGCGGCGGGAAAAGCGCCAGAACGCACGGGCGCCGGCGCTCAGGCATCAATCCGCCTCGCCGCCCGAACCCTTGCCGCATTCGGCCAGCACCTTGCCGATCGCGACGCCGGAGCCTTTCAGCGGAAAGCTCGCCTCGCCATATTTGTCGGCGGAGACCGTCACCTCGCCCTTGCCGCGCAGCAGCAGCGAGAGCAGCGGGTCGGAGGGGCCGGAGAGCTCGGCGGTGAAGTAGTTGTACATCGCCTCGAGCTCAAGCTTTTTCGTCAGGCTCTTGTCGCCGGCCTTGAAGGTGAAGGAGCCGCTGATGCCTGGCTCCAACTGCCCGCCGGCGGCGCCGAGATCGAAACTCAGCATCGGCTTCTCGAAGCAGGTCAGCATCAGATGCGCGTCGCCCTTCGGCCCGCCGCAGACCGAAGCCGTCATCACGCTGCCGCCCTCGTCCTCCTCCATCTGAGCGGACCAGGCGCAGGACGCGGCATGGGCGGGCTGGCTGGTGAGGAGTGCCAGGATGAGTGTCGGCAATGCGGCTTTCATGATGTCCCCCTAGGCTAGGGGGGATCATACAGGGATTGGCGAAGGGCGGCGAGTGGCTGAGTGCGCTCACCTGCTCTCGGCCGGCTGGAACAGTTCCACCAGATTGCCGGAAGGATCGACCAGCAAGATCTGCTTGCCGCCTGGACCAGTCACGATTTCATTGCGGAAGGAGAGGCCGGCCGTGCGCAGCCGGGCAACCTCCGCCGCAAGATCCTCGACGATCAGATGAATGCGGTTCCAGCCTCCGGGGCCTGGCCGCTCGCCGTCAGGCATCGGCCTGCCGGCCGAGCTGGTCGGGCCGCTCAGCAGCAGCCGAAGGGCTCCGCGCGTCACATCCGCGAAGGCCGGCGCATGGTTGGAAAGCTGCTTGAAGCCAAGGTGCTGCGTGTACCAGGCCAGGGCATCCTCGACATTGTCGACCATGTAACGGACATTGACAGTCTCGGACGCGGACATGGTCTTGCCTCCCTGATCTCTTTCAAAACTAGGCCAAGCTACCGCCAGGCAGCCTCGTTCTTCTGCTCATAGTCGCGGAACGCCTTGATCAGGCCGCCCAGGACCTCCGCCGACGTTTCGAACATCGCCTTGAGTTGGGGCTCGTCAACCTTCGTTATATCATCCCGGAGGTGGTCTTGTATCTCCTGGAACGCTTTCTGCATTTTCTGGGTGTGATGCCGCGGATCGCGGTCAGCTGCGCTTGCCATTGTCCGTCTCCATTTTTGTGAAGCGCTCTGTTGCAAACGCGGGCGGCTGCGGGCGGGTTCCGTGGGTCGGCCAGCGTTTCGTTTCAAATCTGGGGTTTCTTCGGCGGGCGGGAGATAGGCGACGGCCAGTCTCCTTGCGGGGCAGATTGCACGCTCCTTCGCCGGCGCTTGCCGATATCGGCGTTTGCTCCAGCTATTTCACCGGCGTACGGAGACAAAAATCATGACCGAAGACGAAGCCGCGATCCGCCAGGTGGTCGAAACCTGGATGACGGCGAGCCGCAAAGGCGATCTGGAGACCGTGCTCGGCCTGATGACCGAGGACGTGGTCTTCATGGTTCCCGGCAAGGAGCCGTTCGGCAAGGAAGCCTTCGCCGCCGCCTCCAGGGGCATGGGCGAGACAAAGATCGACGGGGTGAGCGACATCGTCGAGCTCAATGTGCTCGGCGACTGGGCCTATATCCGCAACCGCATCGAGATGGCGGCGACACCGCCGGGGGGCGAGCCGGTGCGGCGGTCGGGCTATACGCTGACGCTGCTGAAGAAGGAGGCCGATGGGCGTTGGCGGGTGGCAAGGGACGCGAACTTGCTGGCGGGGTAGGCGCCGCCCTTATCGCCCCCTCGGATCCCGCGCCGCTCCCCCGCGCCGGTCCCCCGCGCGCGGAACACCGGGTTCGCGATCGCCGGCCCGATGCCTGCGATGGGCATCCGCCATTACCTCCGCCACGGCGGTACCGGCGCGAAGCGCTTGCCGATCCAGTCGGCGAAGGCGCGGGCCTTGGCGGCCTGGCCCTTGGCCGAGGGCATGACCACATAGACCGCGCCTTCGTCCGCCAGTGTCCAGTCCTCAAGGATCGGGACCAAGCGGCCACCGGCGAGCTCGCGGCCGACCAGCCAGTCGGTGCTCATCATCAGGCCGACGCCCTGCACGGCGGCCTCGACCAACACCTCGGCATCGTCGCTGACCAGCGGTCCCGAAATCTCGACACGCGCGTGCCGGCCCTCGCGGTCGGTCATTTCCCAGGCCGGAAAAGTCTGGAAGCCGGAGAAGCCGAGGCAGGCATGTTTGAGCAGCGCCTGCGGCGTTTCCGGCCTGCCCCTGCGGGCGAGGTAGGAGGGCGCCGCGCAGAGCAGCCGGCGCCGCGTCGCCACCTTGCGCGCCACCAGGCGAGAATCCTCCAGGCTGCCCAACCGCACGGCGACGTCGAAATTCTCGGCGACGAGATCGACGAAGCGGTTGGAGAATTCGGCCTCTATGCGCACATCCGGAAACTCGGCGAGGAACTGCGGCAGGAACGGGGCTATCCACATGCGCCCGAACGTGCCGGGCAGCGCCAGCCTGAGCAGCCCGCGCGGCCGGCCGCCGGCATGCGCGGAGGCGGCGGCTTCGGCCTCGTCGACAGAAGCCAGGATGGCGCGCACGCGAAGCAGGAATTCCGCGCCCGCCTCGGTCAGCGACACGCTGCGCGTCGTGCGGTGCAGCAGCCGCACCCCCAGCCGATCTTCCAGCGATTGCAGCCGGCGCGACAGGATGGTCGCGTCACGCCCGACCCGCGCCGCCGCCCGGGTGAAGGAGCGCGCCTCGGCGACGGCCGCGAAGGCGGCCATCTCGGCAAGGGCCGCGGGTTCGTGGGATTGCTGCATCATTTGCAATACTCAAATGCAAAAGCCGACAATTATCGAGGAATAGCGCAACAGATAGGTTCGCTCAACCGTCAATCGATCAGCCCACGGAGTGAACCCATGAAAGCCATCGAACTCAGCCAACCCAGGCTGGGACGCCTTCCGCGCCGCCAGCGTCGCCACGCCCGAACCGCAGCGCGGCGAGGTGCTGATCCGCCAGCGCGCGGCGAGCCTGAATTTCGTCGACGTCGCCGTGGCGAGCGGCAACTATCCCGGCCCGGTTTTCCCGCTCATACCCGTCGCCGACGGCGCCGGCGAGATTGTCGCGCTCGGCGAGGGCGTGACAAGGTTTGCCGTTGGCGACCGCGTCGTCGCCCATGCCAAGCCGCGCTGGATCGGCGGCCGGCCGCGTCCTTACGAAATGACTCAGATGCGCGGCATTTCGCTGCCCGGATCGCTCGCCGAATATGTCGCCCTGCCGGCCAATTCCATCGTGCCGGTGCCGGCGCATCTCTCCTTCGAGGCGGCCTCGACCCTGCCCATTGCCGGCACCACCGCCTGGAACGCGCTCCGCGCCGCCGATGTCGGGCCGGGATCGGTGGTCGTGCTGCTCGGCACCGGCGGCGTCTCGATCTTCACGCTGCAGCTTGCCAAGGCGGCCGGCGCCACCGTGATCATCACCTCGTCTTCGGACGAGAAGCTGGAGCGGGCCAAGGCGCTCGGCGCCGATCACCTGATCAATTACCGCTCGACGCCGGACTGGGACGGCAAGGTGCTGGAATTGACCGATGGCCTCGGCGCCGACCTCATCGTCGAGACCGGGGGCACCGCCACCTTCGCCCGCGCCGTCAACGCCACCGCGCCCGGCGGCACGCTGTTCACCATCGGCTTCGTCACCGGCGCCGAGGCGACCGTCAACCTGTTGCCGATCATCATCAAGGCGCTGAAAGTGGTGGGCAACAACACCGGATCGGTGTCCGACCTCAAAGACACCGCCCGCGCCATCGGCGCCGCCCGGATCGAGCCCGTCGTCGACAAGGTGTTTTCGCAGAACGAGGCGACCGAGGCCTATGCCCACATGGCCGCCGGCGGCTTGCATTTCGGCAAGCTGGTGTTCGGCCTGGATTGGTAGGGGAGCCTCCGTCCGAGATTGGCGAAAGCCGGCGAGCAGCCGATCTCCCCCATAAGTGGACAAGTGGGGGAGATCAGCAGTTTCCAGCACAGCCGCCTGGATCAACTTCTCCAGCGTGATCGGCACCGGCCCTTTCGCCGCGTCGTCGTCAGAACCTCACATTGAGGTTTGCCTTGGCGCCGTTGTCGACGCCGTGGGAACCGAACTGGCCGGCATAGGATAGGCCTAGCGTGGCATTGGCCGACATCGGCAGGTCGAACCCGGCCTCGATCACCGCGCTGTCCCTGGCGACAGGCACGCCGGCGATGGTGAAGGCATCGCCGCCGGCAAAGGCGAAGGTCGAGCTCGGTGTGACATCGCCAAAGGCATGGCGCCAGCCGAACGTGCCGCGCGCGGTCGCGCTTATGCCGCCGAGCGCGACGTCGGTCGAGGCGCGCAGCCCCAGCGTGATGAAGGTGGCGCTGGCGGTTGAACCGGCGCTGGTCAGCGCCGCGGCGCCGCCTTTCTCGGTGAAGCCGTCGGTGTGCACGCTGACATAGGCGAGATTGGCGAACGGCTCGAACTTGAACCGCCCCGCATCGGCCTTGTAGGCGAGTTCGCCGAACACCTGCGCCGTGCCGGCATCATAGTCGGCCGACAGTTGGTCGGCGAAGCCGTTGAAGGCGACCGCGCGTTTTGTCGAGATGCTGTTCCAGCTGTAGGCGGCGCCGGTGCGGAAGGCGATGGCGCCCCAGTTGGTGCCGCCGTAGAGACCGACATGGTAGCTGTCGGCGTCGCCGGAGGAATGGCGGGCGTGGGTATCGAAGGAGGAGTGGCTGTAGCCGCCGAGCAGGCCGACGCGCCAGCCGCCAGCCAGTGTATCGGCGCCGGCCAGCAATCCGCCGGTGGCGCGGCTGAAGGCGGCGGCATTGCCGTCCGAGTCCGTATTGCCCCAGGAACCAAAAGCCTGGCCCCAGACCGCGAAACGGTCGGTGTCGGCGGCGACCATTTCGGGCCCGCCTTCGCCATAGGCCATGACGGGCAGGGGTGCAGCACCAGCATCGCCGAAGGCAGCAGCGATGCGATTGGTGGCGGCGTCGCGCAGGAAGCGGCTGTCTTGCACCAGCATGCCTTTGGCCGAGGCATGGATCTCGCCCGACAGCTGGTCGAAGGCGTCCCGGGCAACTGATTCGCTCGGCAACGCCATGATGGCGTCATGGAGCGTGTTGCCGCTGCCCAAGCTTGCCGCGCCGCCGGCGGTGGCGATCTGGTTGGGCGTCAGGCCGACCGATGCAAAGGACTTTGCCTGCACCACGTCGAGATAGACATGCGTCGCGTCGTAATTGGCGAGAAGACCGATGAACGGGCCGCCCCCGTTGAGCGTGTAGGTCCCGCTGACGCCGCCATCGGCTTGAAGCACCGTGTAATGCGTGCCGAGCACATAAGGCGCGGCATCCGTCTTGACCACATCGAGGATCGCGCCGGCGGCGATTGTCGCCGTGCCCGTCGCCAGCAGGAGATCGGACTGGCCGGTCGAGGTCAGTTCGACCTGGTAGGTCGAGCCCGCCGCCTGGTCGATATCGCCCGCGACATTGAGCGTGCCGATCGAATTGCCCGGCGCGATGATGCCGCCCGACTGCGCCGCGATGCCGCCCACCGTGCCGTTGCCGCCCAGCACGCCGCCCGAGATCGTCACCAGCGAGTTGGCCAGCGAACCGTTCACGGCCAGCCGTCCGCCGATCACGTTGGTCGCGCCGGTGAAGCCGCTCGAATCGGCTGTCAGGTTCGTCGTGCCGGCGATCTGGTTGATCGTGCCCAGTCCGCTGACCGCCGCAGCGAAGGTGTAGTTCGCGCCGGTATGATTGAAATTGACCGCGCCGGTGCCGGCGCCGAACTGCAGCGCGGCCGGACCGAAGATGCCGGCGCCCGTCGCTGCGAAGCCTGCCGCGCCGCCGATGTTGAGCGTGCCGACGGAACCGGCATGGCTGGCTATGGTGACGGTGCCGCCGACCGAAACCGTGCCGCCGTTCGAAATCGTCAGTGTACCCGCGCCGTCGACGCCGACATCGAGGCCCGCGCTGCTGGTCCAGATCGAGCCGCCGCCGTCCACCGTCGCCGTGCCGGTCGAGCCTGGATTGTAACCGAGGTTGCCCCAGGCATTGCTGACCGCGCCGCCGTTCGAGACATTCAGTGCGGCGGTTCCGAGGCTGCCGACATAGAGGTCGCCGCTGTTGGCCCAGACAGAATTCGCACCACCCACCGTCACGGTACCTGTACCCGTGGCGGTGCCACCAATGATGCCGGCTGCGCTCTTGACGGTTCCCCCGTTCGAGATCGTCAGTGTGCCGGTGCCCGCGTTGCCGACGAGCAGGGTTGAGCCGTTGAGCCAGCTCGAGCCCGCGCCATCGACCGTCACCGTGCCGGTAGAGCCCCCCGAGTAACCCACCTGGCCGACAGTGTTCTTGACGGTGCCGCCGTTACGGATGGTCAGCGTGCCGATGCCACCTCCGCTGACACCGACATAGAGAGCCGAACTACCGTTCCATGTCGAGCCCGCGCCATCGACGATCGCGGTGCCAACGGAATAGTTGCCGACATAGCTCATCGTGGTGTTGACAGTGCCGCCGTTCGAAATCGTCAGCGTGCCGGTGCCATTCTGGCCGACGGCGAGAAGGTTTGCGCCATTTGTCCATGTCGAGCTCACGCCGTCGACCGTGACCGCCCCGGCAGAGCCCGCAACTTTGCCGACATAGGCCCCGTCACTCGTGACCACGCCGCCATTGGTGATCGTCAGTGTGCCCGTGCCAAGACTACCGACGGTGAGCTTGCCGCTGTTGGTCCATACAGCGCCCATGCCGTCGACCATCGCCGTGCCGATCGAGGCGGCACCATAGCCGACATAGGCCGAAGCACTGTTGACTGCGCCGCTCTTCGAGATCGACAGTGTGCCCGTGCTGAGACCGCCGACATACAGGTCCGCGCTGGTCCAGGTCGAGCCGGCGTTGGCGACGGACACCATGCCGGTCGAGCCCGTCGAATTGCCGACATAGGCCGTGAGATTGCTGACCGCGCCGCCGTTGGTGATCACCAGATTGCCGTTGCCGAAATCGCCAACAGCCAGGTTGGAACTGTTTGTCCAGGTCGAGCCGGTGCCGTCGACCGTCACCATGCCGTTGGAGCCTGCATGCCAACCGATGGTGCCGGTGGCGTTGCTGACCGCGCCCCCCTTGGTGACAACAAGCGCGCCGGTGCCATGTTCGGCGACATACAGGTCGCCGCTGTTGGTCCAGGTCGAGCCTGTCCCATCGACGGTCGCGATGCCGGTGCCGCCATAGCCAACATGACCCACGGTATCGCTGACACTGCCGCCGTTCGAGATCGTCAAGGTGCCGGTGCTGTTCGTACTCGACGCGAGGAAAAGGTCCGAGCTGTTGCTCCAGGCCGAGCCTGCTCCGGTAACGGTCACGACCCCGTTGGCGTTCGAAAGATAGCCTACAAAGCCGGCGGTGCTGGCGAGCGTGCCGCCGTTCTTGATCGTCAGCGAGCCTGTGTAGCTGTCGATGGTACCGAGAAACAGATAATGCGCGGCCGCATTCGGCCCGTTGACCACGGTCGGATTCGGGAACGTCGCATTGAGCGTAACGTCGTCGCCCGACGTCGGAACAGCACTGTTGTTCCAGTTTCCGGCGGTGAACCAATCCGTGGAGGCGGCACCGGTCCAGGTCTCGGCAGCCGAGGCAGTGATTGGCTGGCCCAGGCCGACCAGCGCGGTCGAGGTCAACGCCAGATACTTCAACGCCTTCGCCTTGCGGCTTCCAACCCTATGCTTCGGCATGCAATCCCCTGATATGACGATCATTTCGCCCTGCGCTGGCATGTCATCGGAGCCAGCCCTTGTCTTGGGCAGGGCCGCACTGGAATTGGACTGGAGCGAGATGCGGCAGCTTTTCCGTGCACTGTGATGGTTTGGCACCATCGGTCGGCTCGGGAACTGAAAGGGTTCCGACGGATAGGAAAGGAAATCGCGTCCCGCGGCGTGTTCCAGACATGTCGCGCTCTATCTGGCGCTGCTTGGCGTGTAGCCGAAGCGGCGGCGGAAGCAGCGATTGAAGTACGACACATCGCTGAAGCCGCTTATCAGCGCGATTTCGCTGACGCGCATTTCGTCATTGTGTCTTTGCGAGAGCATCCTGTGTGCTTTCTGCAAGCGCATTTCCAGAACACGCTCGGAGAAGCTGATGCCTGTCTCCTGGAGCAGGTCCTGGACATAGCGCGCCGACAGGCCGAGTTCCTTTGCGACGCCTTGCGCGGAGATGCCGGGATTGGCGAAATTGTCCGCAATCTTCGCCAGCACTGCCTGCAGCCTTGCCGCCCGAAGGCCGCGCAGGCCGGCCAGTTCGGCATCGTCGCCTTTCGCGCCGGTGACCAGCCCGATCAGATCGACGATCGTTTCCGTCGCGTGGGTTATCAGGTCGGGCGAGGCGAGGGGGCGGCCGCTCTCGAGCAACTGGCAATAGCGTTTGAGAAGATCGAGGGCTTCGTTTTCGACACCGATCTTCAACGCCAGCCTGTCATCGATCTGCGGGAAGGCCTGGGTGAGGATCGCGCGCGGGACGACCACGTTCGTCCACAGGTTTCGGTCGGCCCCGGTCATTTTCAGCGCTTCCGCCGCCGTGACCAGGGCTGCTTCGCCACGGCCGACGCTGTACTCGCGGCCGGCCTGCGCCCCGGTCAGCACGGTGTCGGCCCTGTTGATTAGCAGCAGATATCCGTCATTGCCGTCATCGGCGATGTTGCTCGTCTTCCTTGTCGCGTGCTTGATTGTCCCGGCCATCTGGCCAAGCACCAGCGATCCGACGGCCGTGGCCTCGATCGCTGCTTCGAAAGGCAGTTTTTCCGATATGCTGTATTCGACCGACCAGATCTTGGCGACATGGATATCCTGCCAGAGCGAAAATCGATCCCGGTCGCCAAGATGCTCCGGCAAATCAGCCGATGAAAACACCGTCTTTCGTGACAAGGAAGCGCCCCGCTAACACCCGCAGTCTCAAAAAATCGAACGCGACGCTTTCCATTCCAGGAATAACCAGCAACATTGATGGCGTGGCGTTCAACCGGTTGAACGCCTTAAACGTGCTCAACCACGCTTGGCGTCACCCGAAAGTATTACGCCAGCAAAATCCTTCAGGCGGGATCGGTGCCTTGCACCGGGTCGCAGTCAAAACGTTGCTGGTTTCATCGTTTGCCCGCCACCCATCATGCGAGGGGCGGAGCATGCTGAGGTGTAGGAGAAACGGTGGAAAGGCTGAGCCGCGAAGTCCTGAGTTCGATTGTCGGCGATATCTACGATTGCGTGTTGAACCCGGAAGGCTGGACCGGGGTCATGGTCCGCATCACCGAAACCATGGACGCGGCGTATAGCACCATCGCGCTTGCCAACATTGAAGGCAATCACGGCCGCTTCGCCGCCCGGTCGCCCTGGGATGCCGAGCAGATGCGTGTGCTCCAGGAGGATTACGACTTTGAGGCGATTCCCGGACTGAAGGCCGTGGTCGTCGGCGATATCGACACGCCCGTCGCGACGCTCTCGCATATGAGCGAAGCCGAACTCCAGCGGACGCCTTTCTTCCAGAATTGGGCCAAACCGCAGGGATTGCGTGAAGGCTGCATCATCAAATTCGTCCATACACCGGATCGGATCGGCCTCATGGGTTGCACCACGCGGGCCGACCGCGAGATCATATCCGCCGAGGAGCAGCATTTCATGGCATTGCTCTCGCCGCATCTGCGCCGCGCCTCCCTCATCGGGGATCTGCTCGATCAGGCCCGCGTGACCGCCAGTCTTTATCGCCAGGCGCTCGACTACCTGGCCGTGCCTGTCGTGCTGACTGGTGCCAACGGGGCAATCCTCCATGCCAATGGGGCTGCTCAACAGATGTTTTCGGCGCAAGGTCCCATTCTTTCCCGGCATGGCCTGCTCCAGGCGCAGAATACGGCGGTGGTCCCCGCCCTGCAGGAAGCGATCGCCAGTGCCGCGAGCGCGGATGCCTCGCTTGGCTCGCGCGGCATAGGCCTGCCCATTTCGGCCGCGGGCCAGCCGCCCGCCGTCGCCTATGTATTGCCCTTGACCGAAGGGACCGCGCGGGCGGCTTTCCGGCCGGCCTGCGCCGCTGTTTTCGTGTCGACCACGACGTCCGCCTCGCCACTGCCGGAGGCCGTTCTCACCACGCTGTTCGACCTGACGCCGGCGGAGGCGCGCGTCCTGCTCAGGATCGGCAGCGGCTTGTCCGCGTCCAGGAGCGCGGTGTCGCTCGGCATCGGCGAGAACACCTTGAAGACCCACCTCAACCGGATCTTCGCCAAAACCGGCACGCGGCGCCAAGCCGATCTCGTCAAACTCATTTCGGACATAGGCACGCCCCTCGCGGCTCCCGGATCATAGTGGTGGGGCGTCTGAATTTGCTTGCCTCCCCCTTGCGGCGGGATCAGCAGCATCGCGCCGCGCGGCACGCGCCGATCGGCTGCGGCTGATCGGCCACACCGAGCCGGAAAATGCCGCGGCGCGTTCCAGGACAATTCCAGTGCGGCTCAGCCCAAGACGCGGCCGGCGGACGATGCAACACCAGGGCCTCGGCAAGCAGCCGGATTCCCGCAGGGCATTACCGCGGCGGGGAACGCAACATTTGGGGCAGCAACCTGACAATGAAAACCATTCTTCTCGCCACAGCCATCATTCTCGCGCCTGTCGGCATGGCATGCGCGGCGGACGTCAATGAGGGTTCGCCTGTAGCCGCCTACGACTGGTCCGGTCTCTATGCCGGCGTTCAATTTGGCTACGCGGCCGGAAAATCCAATCTCTTCATCGCCGGCGCCGGCGTTGGGGGTACCGACGTTAGCGATCCCGTCGATCCGAATGGTTTTATTGGCGGCATCCATGTCGGCGTCAACCAGGAATTGGCGAACCGTTTCGTGCTCGGTGCCGAGGCTGACCTTGCGTACAACAATGTCGATGGACTTACGACCTTCGCCAATGGCGGCAACACGTTGCTCAAGAGCGAACTCAAGTGGTCGGGGTCGGCGCGGCTGCGGGCCGGCTATGCTTTCGATCGGACTTTGCCTTACATCACCGCGGGCGTGGCCGCGGCCAAATATGAACTGACCGCGATTACCGGCACTCCCAGCGGTGACATAACACTCCACAACGAAGCCTATATTGGCTG
The DNA here is from genome assembly GCF_057784215.1 of Mesorhizobium sp. CNPSo 4661. Taxonomy (NCBI): domain Bacteria; kingdom Pseudomonadati; phylum Pseudomonadota; class Alphaproteobacteria; order Hyphomicrobiales; family Phyllobacteriaceae; genus Mesorhizobium; species Mesorhizobium sp. CNPSo 4661. Next base: position 194,513 of record NZ_JBWGIO010000008.1, read on the forward strand.
GACTGTAGGAGCCGGCGTCGAGCACGCCTTCACCGACAAGTGGATCGCTCGCGTCGAGTATCGCTACTCCGACTTCGGCAGCAAGGCTCTCTCGGCCGCGGCCGGTCTTGCCACGGTGACGAACGTCGATCTCAAGACGCACGATTTGCGGGTCGGCCTCAGCTACAAGTTCTGATCTGTCCGAACAAAACCCCGCGGCGGCATTTTTCCGCCGGGGAAGGCAACACTTTGGGGACAGCAGACAAGCAATGAAAACAGTACTTCTCGCCACGGCCTTTCTACTCGAGCCTGTCGGCATGGCGTCCGCCGCGGACGTCGATTCAACCTCGCCCGTCGCGGCCACCTACAACTGGTCTGGCGCCTATGTCGGGGCACAAGCCGGATATGCCTGGGGCGATGCAAGGGTCGGTCAGACTTTTGCGCCTGGCAGTTTCGAGGATTACGGCTGGGGCTACAGCCCATCCGGCGGCTTCGGCGGCTTGTATATCGGCTACGCCAAGCAGTTCGACGGCGGCCTGGTTCTCGGTGTCGAGGGCGACTACAGCTTTGCCAACGTCAAGGACACAACGGCCTATCAGGCTCTGGGGGTCGACGATCCTGCCTTCGGTGGCGTGCTCGAGCTGAAGGCGGTCGGGTCTGTCCGCCTGAGAGCCGGCTACGCGATGGATCGTTGGCTTCCCTTCCTCACCGGCGGCCTTGCGGTGGCAAACTACAAGCACACCACCGTCAACCTTCCGAGCGGAGATGCCTATGCCGACGTCGACGATACGATTGCGGGCTACACACTGGGCGCCGGTCTCGAGTACGCCGTAACCGACAATTGGCTCGTCCGGGGCGAATACCGCTTCGCCGATTTCGGCCGTCACACCTCTGTGCGTCACTCGACCTTCGATGGGGCTCCTATCAACAAGGATGCGATCGAACTGACAACGCACGATATCCGCGTCGGGATCGCCTACAAATTCTGATCAGCCGTCTCGCGCGAACAGAACCCGGGCGCGTCGGGGTGCCTGAAACGCGTCCATACAGGGAGATTGGCCGCTTCAGCGCGGGCGCTAAATCAACTTCTCCAGGGTGATCGGCAAATCCCGTACCCTTTTCCCCGTCGCGTGGAACACCGCGTTGGCAATCGCCGGCGCGATACCGACGATCGCCAGTTCCCCGACGCCCTTGCCGCCAAGCGCGGAGGAGTGCGGGTCGGGGATGCCGACCGAGATCGTCTGGATGTCGGGGATATCGGCATTGGTCGGCAGCATGTAGTCGGCGAAATTGCCGTTGACGATGCGGCCGTGGCGGCGGTCGACGATGCCTTCTTCCAAGAGCGCCTGGCCGATGCCCATGATGATGCCGCCCTTCCACTGGCTTTCCGCCAGCTTCGGGTTGTAGAGCCGGCCCGAATCCAGCGCTGACACCACGCGCGACACACGCACCGTGCCGAAATCCTCGTCGACGCGCACCTCGACGAAATGCGCGCACCAGGAATAGCGCGAATAGTCGCCTTCGGTGTGTGGGATCGACATGGCGATGGTGGTGTAGTTCTTGTAGCGCTCCTCCGGCGTCGTGCTTGCCGGCAGCGTGTCGCCCTTGGCCTCAATCTTTTCGCGGCCGACAGCGGACATGAACTCCGCGATCGACAGCTCCGGTCCTTCGCCGCGCGGCGAGGCGATGCGGCCGTCCCGCACCTGCAGCGTGTTCGCCTGCAGCTTCTGGAAGGGCGAGCGCGGGTCGGAAAGCGCGAGCCCGATCAGCTCGTCCAGCGCCTGGCCGGCCGCCTTGTAGACAGCGCCGGTCATGACGCCGGCAAGCCGTGAGCCGCCGGTGACGCCGGCGCGGGCGAAATGCGAGTCACCGAGCTTCACCGACACCCGCTCCACCGGCACGCCGAGCGTTTCGGCCGCGGTCTGCGCCAGGATCGTGTAGGTGCCCTGGCCCATGTCGATGGAGGAGCTTTCGACCTCGACCGAACCATCGGCTTTGAGCTTCACCACCGCCTCGCCATGCGCGCGCCGCACCGGATAGGTGCCGGCCGCAACACCCCAGCCGATGAGCTGGTGGCCGTCGCGCATCGAGCGCGGCGCGTTGCTGCGCTTCGCCCAGCCGAAGGCCTCGGCGCCGGCGGCAAAGGCCTCGCGCAACTGGCGTGTTGACCACGCCTTCTTGGTGTGCGGGTCCTGTTCGGCATAATTGATCAGCCGCATCTCCAGCGGATCCAGCCCAAGCTCATAAGCAAGCTCGTCGATGGCGCTTTCGATGCCGAAGGCGCTTGGGTTCTCGCCCGGCGCGCGTTTTGCCCCCGGTACCACCGTGTTGACCCGCACGACATTCTGCTTCGAGGAGAAGTTTGGCGTGGCATACATGATCGAGGTGACCGAACCGAGCGGCTCGACCCACATGCCGTCGACGGCCGTCTCGTTGACGCCTCGATGTACGATCGACTGGATCTTTCCATCCCTGTCGGCGCCGATGGCAACGGTCTGCCGTGTCGCGGCGCGGCCGCCATAGGACGTGAAATTCTGCGGGCGGTTGAGCACCAGCTTCACCGGGCGCCCGAGCATCTTTGCCGCCGCCGCCGCCACCGCGCTGTGGGCGAGCGCCAGCGCCTTGGAGCCAAAACCGCCGCCGATATAGGGCGATACGAGCCGCACATTTTCGAACGGCACGCCGAACCATTCGGCATAGGTACGCGCCATGCCGTCCAGCCATTGGCTCGGCTCCCAGATGGTCAGCTCGTCACCTTCCCAGCGCGCGATCAGCCCATGCGGCTCCATCGCCGCCTGGAATTCGCGCGGCGTGTTGTAGGCCGCGCAGATGCGCACTGGCGCCTCGGCGAAGGCAGCTTGAGCGTCGCCCCATTCCTTGGTCATGGCGTCGATCGGGATGCCGTCGCCGGCCTTGCCGTCGCTCAGGTCGACGATGGCTGGCGTTTCGTCATACCAGACCTTGACGAGTGCTGCCGCAGCCACCGCCTGCTCGAAGGTCTCGGCCACAACGGCCGCGACATGCTGGCCGGAGTAGGTGACCGCGCGGGCGAGGGGATTGTAGGTTGGTTGCGATGGCGGATTGCCCAGCCAGTCCGATGCACCCTTCAGCTCCATGATGGTGTCGGGCGTCAGCACGGCGAGCACGCCAGGCGCGGTCTCGGCCGCGCGCGTGTCGATGGCGTTGACGTTGCCCGCGGCGATGGTTGCGCCGACGAGCACCGCATGCGTCAGCCCTTCGAGCTGCTGCTCGACGGCGTAGTGGGCCGCGCCGGTGATCTTGGCCGGACCGTCGACGCGCGACAGGCGCCCGCCGACCGCTTCGAGCCGCGCGCTGTCCGACGCGGCGTGTTTCATGTCATGAACGGTCATGCCGTCTCTCCCAATTTGAGGATTGCGCGCGCGATCACGCGCGGCGCCAGCGCAATCTTGTAGTGGTTGGCGCCGTGGTCGACAGCGCCCTCCATGGCGAGCTCACTCGCCTTGCGGACGATGTCTTCGTCGAGCGCCTTGCCCTTCAGCGCGTCCTCGACGGCACGCGCGCGCCATGGCTTGGTGGCGACGCCGCCCAGCGCGACGCGGATGTCGCGGATGGTGCGACCATCGCCTTCGAGCTCCAGCCCAACGGCAGCGCTTGCCGCCGCGAATTCATAGGACTGGCGGTCGCGCACCTTGATGTAGGTCGAGCGCCTGGCCGCGGCCGAGCCGGGGATTTCTATTGCGGTGATCACCTCGCCGGGGCGGATGTCGCGCTCCTGCTCGGCGGTGGCGCCTGGCGCGAGGAAGAAGTCCTCCACCTTGAGCTTGCGCTCGCCAAGATCGACCTCGGCGTCGAAGGCGACGAGCGCCACCGCCAGGTCGCCCGGATAGGTGGCGATGCAGGCCTCGCTGGTGCCGAGCACGGCATGGCCGCGCGTCACCCCGCCGATCGCCGAGCAGCCGCTGCCCGGCGCACGCTTGTTGCAGGTCGGAAAATTTTGCGGATCGCGGAAATAGGGGCAGCGCGTGCGCTGCATCAGATTGCCGCCGATGGTGGCCATGTTGCGCAACTGCGCCGACGCCGCCTGCCAGAGCGCTTCCGACACGGCGGGGAAGAGGCTCTTCACTTGCGGGTTGTCGGCGACATGGCTCATCTTGGCCAGCGCGCCGATGAAGGCGCGGTCGGCAGTCACGTCGACAGCGTTGAGCCCTTCGATGTGGCTGATGTCGATGACAACAGTAGGTTCGGCGACGCCGCATTTGGCGAGGTCGATGAGCGTCGTGCCGCCGGCCAGCAGCATGGCGCCGGGAAGGGCTGCGGCGTTGCGCGCGGCCTCGACGCTGTCGGCGCGGAGATAGGAAAAGTCTCTCATGAGCGCAGCTCCTGTGCGGCCTGGCGGACGGCGGCGACGATGTGCGGATAGGCGCCGCAGCGGCAGAGATTGCCGGCCATGTACTCGCGGATTTCCTCGTCGGAGCCGGCATGACCCTCGCGGATGCAGGCCACCGCCGACATGATCTGTCCCGGCGTGCAATAGCCGCACTGGAAGGCGTCCTGCTCCAGGAAGGCGGCCTGTACGGCGTGCAGCGTGCCGTCTTCGTCGGCAAGGCCCTCTATGGTGGTGATCGAGCGGCCCTCGACCTGGGCCGCCAGCGTCAGGCAGGCGAGCACACGCTCGCCGTCGACATGCACGGTGCAGGCGCCGCACTGGCCCTGGTCGCAGCCTTTCTTGGTGCCGGTGAGATGCAGCCGGTCGCGCAGCGCGTCAAGCAGCGTCACACGCGGTTCGACGTCGAGGGAATGCGCGCGGCCGTTGATGGTGAGATGGATGGAAAGCGCGGTGGGACTGGCCTTGCTGTTCAAGATGTGGCCGTCTTCGGGAGGATCGATGATCGTCTGGCTGGTCATAAGGCGTCGGGCTCCGATTGCTGGACGCTAGGCGGATGGAAATGGGGCTTGAGCGGAGAGGGACAAGGGCGACGTATGAGGGGAAGCGCCGGCGGCGAAGAGACTAATCTCCCCCCTTGCGGGGGAGATGCCCGGCAGGGCAGAGGGGGGGTGTGAAGGAACGCGGCGTTTGCGGCTGTCGTTCACAAGCCACCCTCGCAGAGGAAGTGCCTGTTATCGGCTGAGAGGTCGGCGGGACAGCACCCCCCTCTGGCCTGCCGGCCATCTCCCCCGCAAGGGGGGAGATTAGCAGTTCCCACGTCCCACTCCAGCGGCCAGGCAAAGCTTTCCGTCCTTCTCTACGTGACATACCGCTTCCCCTGGTTATATGATAAAGGTACTCCACTAAAGCGGAGGTGCCTCCGTTTATTTAACTGGGGTCTGGCCAGTGATGGTTCAACCCCCCATATTGCGTTCGGTGGAGAAAAAAGTGCCTGACCGTGAAATGACCGCTGAAGCGACGCGCGATCCGCCGGCGCCAAAGCCGTTGCGCGCCGATGCGCAGCGCAACCGCGACAGACTGGTCGAGGTGGCGGCGCAGGCTTTCGCGGCCGACGGCGTCGACGCCTCGCTGGAGGAGATCGCCAAGCGGGCAGGGGTCGGCATCGGCACGCTCTACCGCCATTTCCCGACGCGCGAGCATCTGGTCGAGGTGGTCTATCGCCGCGAGGTGGAAGGGCTTTGCCACGCGGCCGACGAACTGGCGCGCGAGCATCCGGCCGATGTCGCCCTCGAACTTTGGATGCAGCGCTTCGTCGACTACATCGCCACCAAGCGCGGCCTCGCCACCAGCCTGCGCCTTCTGCTCACCACCAACTCGACGCTGTTCTCCGACACCTCCGGCCGTGTCTCGGGCGCGATGCGGGGCCTGATCGAGGCTGCCGCCGCCGCAGGCAAGATCCGCCCCGATGTCGACGCCTCCGATGTCATGCATGCGCTCGGCGGCATCTACTCCGCGCCGAACACGCCCGACTGGCGCGAGCGATCGGGGAGGCTGGTGAAGCTTTTGATGGACGGCTTGAGGTTTGGAGCGAAAGAATAGGGCCCAGCGAGGCGGCTATCCCTTTTCTTCCACCAGGATGACTAGGGATTCGGGCACCACGCCGTCGAACTCCATGGCATCGGCAGCTGCCTTGCTCTGCATCAGGGCCGCCAGCTTGTCCATATCCGGAACGTCCATCATTACAGCCACCCGGTCACGATTCTGCGGATCGACGAAGGTGCGGATGTTGGTTATGCCAAGCGGACCGAATAGTTCCTTGCGCTTAGGTGATGTGAGCCAGTGCTTGGCGCCTTTTTTGATATCGTGGTGGCCGATGACAGTTGGCATGAGATCCTCCCGCGGTGACGCCGGCAGGCCAAATCGACCGCCTTGTTGCGATCTACCGCCTGTCAGTCAGCGCCTTTTCCGTAGGCCTGTCAATTAGCGATTGCTGATGGACCAGAGGAGGCCGACAGCTGCAAGGACGCCCATTTTTCCGCACATCAGCTCGTCATTCCAAATCTGGAAACTACATAGGCGGGGCCAACCCACAGTGCAGAAGGAACGATTCATGCCTGAACAGTTGACATTGAACGACGCCGCCACGATCCCTCAGATCGGCCTCGGCGTGTGGCAAGTCGATCCCGACATCACCGCCAAGGTCGTGCGCTGGGGCATCGAGGCCGGTTATCGCCTCATCGATACCGCCGAGGGCTACCGCAACGAGGAAGGCGTCGGCGAGGCGATCCGCGCGGCCGCCGTGCCGAGGGACGAGTTGTTCATCACCTCCAAGCTGCGCAACGGCGCGCATCAGCGCGACGAGGCGTTGCGCGCTTTCGACGATACGATGCGGAAGCTCGGTATCGACCGGATCGACCTCTTTCTCATCCACTGGCCGGTGCCCAGCCAGAACAAATATGTCGAGGCCTGGAAGACGCTGGTTGAGCTAAAGCAGGCCGGCCGTATCAAGTCGGTGGGCGTCTCGAACTTCAACCAGGATCATCTGGAACGCATCATCGGCGAGACCGGCGTGACGCCGGTCGTCAACCAGATCGAACTGCACCCGCGCTTCCAGCAGCGCGACAAGCGCGAGTTCCACAAGAAGCACGGCATCCATATCGAGAGCTGGAGCCCGCTGGGCAGCGGTCGGCTGCTGGCGGACCCGACGCTGGAGAAGCTGGCGAAGAAGCACGGCAAGTCGGTGGCGCAGGTGATCATCCGCTGGCACCTGCAGGAGGGCCTGGTCGTCATTCCGAAGTCGATCCACCAGGAGCGCATCGCGAGCAATTTCGACGTTTTCGGCTTCGAGCTGGATGCGAGCGACATGCAGACCATCCACGGCCTGGATTCGCGTGATGGCCGGACGGGGCCGGACCCGGCGACGGCGGCGTTTTTGTTCTAAACGAAAGTCAGAGGCCTGGCGGGGACCCGGTTACGGCAAAATACTGGAGCGCGCCGGGCAGGCCGCTTGCTTTCATCTCGCCTTGTTCCTCGAAGGTCAAGCCGGAGCCGACGACTAGGTCGCGCATCGTTCGCGATGCGATGATCTGGCCCGGCTTGGCATGGTCCAGAAGCCGCGCCGTGACTTCGATGGCGATGCCGGAAAAGTCCTCGCCACGCGCCTCGCACTCGCCGATGTGAATCGCCGCGCGAACCTTGAGGCCGCATGGCCCCAGGCGATTGGCGATCGCCATCGCGCATTCGATCGAGCGCGTCGGCCGCTGGAATGCGGCAAGGAGCGTGTCACGCGATCGCCTGATCTCCGAGCCGCCGCCAAGCAGCAATCCGTCGCGAACGATGTCTGCCTGCCCGGCCGCTTTCGCGTCGTCGGCCGCGCCGTCGATGGCGAGCGCCAGCACCGATATCAGCACCTTTTCCGCTCGCGCCGGCGGCAGCGCACCGATCACGAAATCCCTGATCTGGTCGATTAGGCCGTCGCAGTCCTCGCCCCAGATCACGTGGTCCCTTCCGGCAAGCTCGACATATCTGGCGCCTTCGATATGCGTCGCCAGATAGCGTCCTTCCTCCGGCTTCACCCAGCGATCGCCGGTCCGCTGCAGCACGAGCGTCGGGACATGGATCGCCGGCAGGATGTCGCGCACGTCGATCTCGGTGCCCCAGCGCCAGAGCGCGATCGCGTCGGCCGGCGAGGCCGAATTTCTGAGATAGGCGGCGAACCACTCGCGCTCGACCATGTTTTCGATCAGGCTGGGCGCGGCGTTGCGCATGTCGGCGGGCTCGCCCCATTGTCGTTCGACGGTGTCGATATCCTGTTGCACCTCATCGACGGTTCGGGCCCAGGGATAATCCTTCGACCATGTGCCTCTGGCATAAGCTCCAGTGAGCACCAACGCGGCGGTGCGTTCTGGATAGGTGGCGGTAAACAACAGGCACATCGGTCCGCCCTCGGAACTGCCGAACAGCACCGGGCGATCGGAGCCGACATCGTCCAGCACGGCGCGCACGTCTTCCATGCGCTGTTCCAGCGTCGGCAGGCCGACATTGCGGTCTGAGAGGCCGGTGCCACGCTTGTCGATGCGGATCAGACGCGAGAAGGAGCCGAGCCGCTTCAGCACATGCGCCAAGCGCGGCGATGCCCAGGCCAGGTCGAGATTGGAGACCCAGCCCGGCACGTAGACGAGGTCGACCGGCCCATCGCCGGTCACCTGGTAGGCGATGTTCACCCCCGACGATTTGACATAGTGAGTTGGTGGCCGCGCGGGTTCGGGGCTCGAAGCCGAGGGCCGGGCAGGAGACGCGATGCGGCGGGCGCGCAACTCGTCATGCAAGTGCCGGGTTTCGGCTTCCGGCATCAGCCGCAGCTCGCGCTGCAGCGCGTCGCGGCAGACCTCATATTGCTTCAGCGCCAGGTTGACGCGCCCTTGAGCCGCGTAGCTTCGCATCAGGGCACGATGGGCATCCTCGCGCAGCGGCTCCATCGCCAGCAGGCGCATGGCGGCCCGTATGCAAGCGGCGGGGTCAGCTGCGGTGGTGTAATGATTGATCAGCCTGTCCAGCGCCGCGACGGCGATCGCCCGCAGGCGCTCGCGCTCGACCCGCAGCCATTCCTCGAACGGCTCTTCCCGCAGGCCGAGCCCGTCGAGCAGGTCGCCGCGATAGAGGGCGGCGGCCTGTTCGAGATCCTCGGGCGCGGGGCCCGCGGCCAGCGCCTCGAAGCGCGCCACGTCGAAATCGATATCGTCGAGGTGAAGCGCAAGGTTCGCGCCGTCGGTGAGGAAGCGCCCCCCGCCCGCGACGCTTATCGCCTTGCGGACGGACGACACCGCCTGCCTCAGGCTCATCCGCGCCTGGGCCTCGCCATTGAGGCTCCAGAGCAGCGCCGCGAGCTTTTCGCGCGACTGCGCCTGCCCGGCCTGCAGCGCAAGGTAAGCCACCATGCCGCGCGCCTTGCGACTGAAGGCCGGAGCCGTCGCCCCGACGCCGTTAAAGTCGAAACCACCCAGCAGGTGAAGATGCGGCGCCGTCATCGGAAGCCACCCCGACCATGATCGAGGCAATTCTTTCGCTTAGCAGTCTCTAATTCAACCCGGATCTCATGCGGCCAGCATTTTTCACGATTTGATCACGCCGGTTGCTGCGTGTCTCTCACGGTCCTCCTCCAGATTATCCGCATTGGACATCAATCTGAGGAGGATGCCGTGCAACGCCCGAGCGAATGGCCAATCTGGCATGGCGACGACCAAATCGGCGGGCAGGACATCAGCGCGCCGTGTCGGCATGATATTGCGCTGGCGTGGTACCTTGACCGGCAACGCAAGCATCGGCAGGTGAGTACATCCATCGTCGACTTCGAAGGGTTCGCGCTTCGGCTTCTTGCCTTCGCGACCTGGATCGGGTCGGCACTCTCTCGGCGTGCCGAAAAAGTTTTTGCAACTAGGTTTAAGCCCAGAAGCCGCCTTCTGTAAGATCACGACAGCTAACGCCGCTTATTGGCGAAAGCCGGTGCACAGCCAATCTCCCTCCTTGTGGGGAAATGTCCCCTACTGGGGGATCGGCCGTCACGGCCGCTTGCACCAAATAGTCGGGGTAGGCCGCCTTAAATCCCATCGCCGTCCACCAGCGGCACGTCCTCACCCTCCCACGGGCTTGGCATCGACCGGCGCCCAGCGGTCGGCAGCGGCATCCAGCATCTGAGCTCCGGCTCGGCATATTCGACGACGCGGCCGGGCGAGGAGTCCGACGCCCGCCAGCCTTCCTCGCCGAACTGGTCGGCGCGCGACCAGTAGGCCATGTCGACCTCGGCCGGCCCCTGTTCGGAGGAGCGCACCGTCACCAGGATGCGGCTGCCGTCCCGCGGCGCGCTCGCCATGTTGCGCCATTGGTCGGTGTCGTCCATGCGATCTCCTCCAGAAACAGACACTTGGACCGGCTTTGCGATTCAAAGCCTGAAGCCATTGCTGGGCAGTAGGCACTAGGCAGTAGGCAGTAGGCAATAGGAAAAAGGGCGTTGCGAGGCAGCATGGAAAGCGGCTATCCCCCTACTGCCTACTGCCTACTGCCTACTGCCTAGTGCCTCACTCACACATGCACATCGCCGAAGGACAGCTCGCCGTCATCGGAGCGGACCAGGAAAGCGGCGGCAAGCAGCGCCAGATAGCAGGCGCTCACCCCGCACACGACGACGACGCCGGGGATGGGCCCCAGCGTCGCCACTCGGAACGTATCGACGAGCGAGGCGCCGAAACCGATCGGAGAGCCTTCGCGCGAGAGGCTTGGCGTGGTGATCTTCAGGATCCAGGCAAGCAGCAGGATCGTGTACATGAAGATGTAGTTGCGGCGCAGCCGGCGGATCAGCGCCGCGCGCTGCGAGATCAGGAAACGCGGCGAGCGCAGGCCTTCACCCAGTATGGCCAGCCAGTTGGAGGCATAGTCGGGCTGCGGCGAAAATATCTGCGCGAAGTAGTAGCGCTCGAACTGCCGCACGCGGGCGCGGTAGACGTCGAAGAAGCGGTAGCGCCGCGCCTCGATCCACAAAAGCAGCGTGATCAGGAGCATCGCGAACAAAAGCACGCCATGATGCGCGCTGGGAGTCGACAGCGACACCGACAGCATCGCCGCCACCACGGTGATCGCCCAGTTGCTGGTGCGGTCGAGCCGGTCGCGCCAGCCGGCCATGCGCGCGATCTCGGCGCGGTGGAAATGCGACAGCGTCGTGGTGAATTCGGCAGAGCTGAGCTTCAGCGCCAGCGTGTCGGAGGCGCGTGGAGGTGCTGCCTTCTCGGTCGATGTTGCCGGCGCGCTCGCCTCGGTGGATTTCGAGGCCGTGGCCGCGCCGGTGGATTTTGCGGCCGTCGTCTGGGACATTTTGCCATGCGCCTCCCGCCGCCATGGCCGGCCGCATCCCAACTAAGAACAGGCCGGCCACACCCCGTATAGCACAACGTGCGGCCGCCCCAAAATGTTCCCGCCTTTTCAGGCGCATAAGTCAGGATGCAAGCGGGGGAAGACCACCATTCGCGCGCCGCGGAAAGGGTAGCACATCGGCCATCGGCCTGGCATGCTGGGCTGCCGCCACCGCCTCGATCACAAGGTCGAGCGCTTGAAGCGCGGCACGGCTCGTTTCATCGTCGCCACGCAGGTAATGGCACGCCCGGTCGAGGTGCAGGTGGGCGGCGGCAAAGTCGCTTTTCATTAGCTTCTCCTTATTGCCCCGCCTTGGGCCAACATCGTCGAGTCGCTTTACCGCGAAGCAAAAATCGGCCGTGGCATTTGATTAGAATTGTAGAAGCTTTTCCTCGCCCTTGCCAAAGGCGGGGCGAGGTATCCGCGAGCCGGACGGAGAGGATCTTTCGTAGGGCGAATGTCTTCCTCATAGAGACGCTTTTACCGGTCGAACCGGCGTTCTCCCTCTCCGTCTCGGCTTCGCCGAGGCACCTCTCCCCATTTCATGGGGCGAGGAAAAGCCGTGCAACGATCCTCGCGCCAAACCGTTATGCCGACGCGAGGAATGAGGGGTGCATATTGTTCAACATGCTCAATCGGCGACGGTCGCTGTCGATCTGGATCGCGCTTGGTGCTGCCGCGCTCGCCCTGATGCCCGCCGTCGCCTTCGCGGCCGAGAGGACCGGCATGTCCTCGGAAGGCATCTTCGTCGCCGAGCTGATCCTGCTTCTGGTCGTCGGGCGCGGTATCGGCGAGGTGCTGGAAATACTGGGCCAGCCCGCGGTGATGGGGCAGCTGATCGGCGGTATCCTGCTCGGCCCTTCGCTGCTCGGCTGGGTCTGGCCGGAGGCCGAGCGGCTGGTCTTCGCCGGCGACGCCTCGCAGAAGTCGATGATCAACGCCATCGCCCAGCTCGGCGTTCTGATGCTGCTCCTGCTCACCGGCATGGAGACGGATCTGAGGCTCGTGCGCCGCGTCGGCCGCGCCTGTTTTTCGATCTCGGCCGCCGGCGTCGCTGTGCCTTTCGCGCTCGGCTTCACCGCCGCGCAGTTCATGCCGGCTTCGCTGCTTGCGACCGGCAGCGAGCGCATCGTGGCCGGGCTGTTCCTTGGCACGGCGCTTTCCATCTCCTCGGTCAAGATCGTCGCCATGGTGGTGCGCGACATGAATTTCATGCGTCGCGACCTCGGCCAGATCATCGTGTCCTCGGCCATCATCGAGGACACGATCGGCTGGGTAATCATCGCCATCACCATCGGCATAGCAACCAAGGGGCGGATCGAGATCGGCAATCTTGCCTTCACCATCCTCGGCGTCGCGGCCTTCATGGCGTTTTCCTTCACGCTCGGGCGCCGCATCGTCTTCGACGCCATCCGCTGGACCAACGACACGTTCCGTTCGGAATACGCGGTGGTCACCGTCATCCTGGCCATCATGGGCGCGATGGCGCTGATCACCGACCTGATCGGCGTCCACACCGTGCTCGGCGCCTTTGTCGCGGGCATTTTGGTGGGCGAGTCGCCGATCCTGTCGCGGCATATCGAAGGGCAATTGCGCGGCATCATCACCGCCCTTTTCATGCCGGTGTTCTTCGGCGTCGCCGGCCTGTCGGCCGATCTCACCGTGCTGATCGACCCGCAGCTGGCATTGCTTACCGTGGCGCTGGTGGTGATCGCCTCGATCGGTAAGTTCGGCGGCGCCTTCATCGGCGCGGAAGTCGCCGGCATGAGCCGTGCCGAAGGCATCGCGGTGGGTTGCGGCATGAACGCGCGTGGCTCGACCGAAGTGATCGTCGCCTCGATCGGCCTCTCGATGGGCGTGCTGTCGCACAACCTCTTCACCATGATCCTCACCATGGCCGTCATCACCACCCTCGTCATGCCGCCGACATTGCGCTGGGCGCTGCGGCGCCTGCCGATCGGCGAGAACGAGAAGAAGCGCCTGGAGCGCGAAGAGGTGGACCAGCGCGGTTTCGTCGCCAATCTGGAGAGGCTTCTGGTGGTGGTCGACGAGGGCGTCGTCGGCCGCTTTGCCGCCTATCTTGCCGGCGTCATCGGCGCCGGCAAGCCGATGACAGTGCTGCATTCCAGCGGTGAGATCGATGCCGAGCCAACCGAGGGGCTGCATCTGGACGAGATCGAAAAAGGTGCGGAGGACAGCCGCGAGGCCGCGAAGAAATCCGACGAGAGCCCAGTGCGCGAAGCGCCGGTCACCCGCCGCCAGCATGAGGAGCTTTCGGCCGAAACGGTCGCCAGGGAGGCGCGCAAAGGCTACGGCATGCTGCTCGTCGGCCTCGGTCGCGCGGTCACCTCCAAGGGCGGCTTCTCGCACCGGCTGAACGAAGTCGCCGGCGCCTTCGATGGGCCGCTCTGCCTGGTGCTGAAACCGGCAGCCGTAGGCCGCCAGACGCCGAAGCTCGGCCCGGGATCGGGCAAGATACTGGTGCCGGTCAACGGCACTGCGGTCGCCCGCCGCGGCGCCGAACTGGCCTTGGCCATCGCCGCCGTCACCGGTGCGCCGGTCAAGATGCTCTATGTCGCCAGGGTTGGTCGCGACGAGCCACGCGACACCGTCTCGCATCGCCGCAGGGAAGCGGTGCTGAAGGATATCGTCGCGCTCGCCGACCGCTACGGCGTCGAGATCGAGACCGCGATCCGCAGCAGAGCCGCAGCCGCCGATGCCATTGCCCGCCAGGCCAGCCGCAGCGTGGCGTTGATCGTCATGGGCGTGGCGCGGCGCCAGGGCGAAGAGTTGATCTTCGGCGAGACGACGACCGGCGTGCTGAGGCGAAGCCCATGCCCGGTGGTGCTGATCTCCGACGAGCGGGTGAAACGCGACGAGAGCGACCGCGAGGCGGTGCGCACGGGAACGGGGACTGGGTGATTAGCCAATCTCCCCCACGAGGGGCTAGATCGGCAGCTTTGTCGCCGCGCTTTATCTTCCAACCCCGGTCTTCCAATCCCGCAAAACCAGCACTTCACCAACCTCGCTTGACACCCTCGAATTAATTTCTAAACATTAGAAAATAAATGGGAGGAACAATGGGCATTCATCACGGCGCGATCCTGCGCATCCTGAGGGATGACGGTCCGCAGTCGCGGGCGGAGCTGGCCCGCCGCACGGCACTGTCGCCGACCGCGCTCACGCATCTCACCGCGCAGCTTTTGAAGGACGGCATCGTCTCCGAGCTCACGCAGGCGGCCGGGGGCGGGGCGCCGATCGGCCGGCCTGCCGTCGGCCTGGCGCTGGTGCCCGATGCCCACCACGTCGTCGGTGTGCATATCGGGGCCGGCACCATCCACGCCGCGGTCACCGATCTGCGGGCCTCGGTGAAGCAGCTCGATTCCTTTCACTTCGACACCTCGACCATCGAGCCGGCGCGCGTCATTGCCAAGGTCGCCCGCATGGTCGACAGCCTGATCCGCAAGACCGACGCCGACCGCTCGAAGATCCTCGGCATGGGGCTTGGCGTGCCAGGCCCCGTCGACATCAAGCGGCGGCGCAACCTGTTGTCGATCAACTACGACTGGCGCGACGTCGCCTTCGCCGACGAACTCGAAGGCGCGCTCGGCATGCCCGTCGTCGTCGAGCACAATGTCAGCGCTATGGCGTTGGCGGAGTCGCGCTACGGCATCGGCCGGGAGGCCTCGGCGCTGCTCTACATCTATCTGCGCACAGGCCTCGGCGCTGGGCTGGTGGTCGATGGCCGGCCGTTCCGGCCCGGCGGCCATGGCGCAGTCGAGCTCGGTCATATCCAGGTCGTCGAGCATGGCGCGCGCTGCGCCTGCGGCAGCACCGGCTGCCTGGAGACCTTCCTGTCCGAACGGGCGTTGTCGCGCGCGGCGGGCATCGACACGCCGCATCCGAAGCGACTGCTCGCAGCCGTCGAAAAACACCCCGAGGTCTGGAACGAGGCCGTGCGTCATCTGACAACGGCCATCGCCAGCGCCGCCAACCTGCTCAATCCTGACCTGATCGTCTTCGGCGGCCATCTCGGCGAGGCGCCGGAAAGCTTCATCGACGCCATTCGCGCCGGCGTGCCGCCACGCGTGCTGCCGCCGATGCGCGACATGATGCGCTTCGAGCGTTCGAGCATCGGGCCGGGTGCCGGCGCCATCGGCGGCGCGGCAGTGGCGCTCGACCATCTGTTCTATTCGGGGGCTCCGCGATGAGTTCGGTTGCTGAAAAGTCGCGCGCCGCTTCCGCGGCCGGCCGGCCGGCCGTCTTCGACTATGGCAGCCTCGCCTTGAACATTGCCGGCGTGGTTGCCGGCATCGCGATCTGGTGGGTGCTCACCGCGAGTGGGGCCGTCGGCCTGCCGCGGCCGCCCGACGTGCTGTCGCGCTTCATCGAGCTTGCCGGCAACGGTCAGTTGTTGCGCGACACCGCCGCCAGCCTGGCGCGTGTGCTCGCTGGCTTCCTGCTCGGCGTGCTGCTCGCCATTCCCGTCGGCTTCGCCATGGGCTGGTACAAGGTGGCGCGCGCCCTGGTGGAACCCTACCTGCAGTTCTTCCGCATGATCCCGCCGCTGGCCATCATTCCGCTGGCCATCGTCACGATGGGCATCGAGGAGACGCCGAAGATCTTCGTCATCTTCCTGGCCTCCTTTCTCGCCAGCGTGGTCGCCACTTATCAGGGCGTGATCAGCGTCGACCGCACCATGATCAACGCCGCGCGCGTGCTCGGCGCCGGCGACTTCACCATCTTCCGCCGCGTCGTCGTGCCGGCCTCGACGCCCTTCATCCTGGTCGGCGTGCGCATCGGGCTGGGATCGGCCTGGGCAACCGTGGTCGCCGCCGAGCTGATCGCCGCCCAGTCCG
Source organism: Mesorhizobium sp. CNPSo 4661 (assembly GCF_057784215.1). NCBI lineage: Bacteria > Pseudomonadati > Pseudomonadota > Alphaproteobacteria > Hyphomicrobiales > Phyllobacteriaceae > Mesorhizobium > Mesorhizobium sp. CNPSo 4661. Next base: position 210,623 of record NZ_JBWGIO010000008.1, read on the forward strand.
GCCTCGGCTACCGCATGCAGCAGGCGCAGCTCTACTACGACTTGCCGACGATCTTCGTCAGTCTCTTCGCCATCGGCATCCTCGGCCTCGCCATGGACCGCGCGCTGCAGGCGATCGAGCGGCGGCTCACCATCTGGCAGGAGCGGATATGACCCCGAAGATCGTCTTCGACAACGTCTCGCGCCGCTTCGACCTGAAGGGCAGCTCCTTCCTGGCGCTCAACCGTTTCTCGCTCGATGTCGGCGAGGGCGAGTTCGTCACCGTGGTCGGCCCTTCCGGCTGCGGCAAATCCACCGCGCTCAACATCGCCGCCGGCCTGCTCGAGGCGAGCGACGGCCGAGTGACGGTGGACGGCAAGCTGGTCAGCGGGCCGGGGCCGGAACGCGGCATGATCTTCCAGCAATATGCGCTGTTTCCCTGGCTCACGGTGCGCGACAATGTCGAGTTCGGCCTGCGCATCCGGGGCGAGCCGGCGGCGCGCCGGCGCGAGATCGCCGAACGCTTCATCGATCTGGTCGGGCTCGGCCAGTTCGCCGACGCGCTGCCGAAAACCTTGTCGGGCGGCATGAAGCAGCGCTGCGCGATTGCCCGCGCCTATGCCGTCGATCCGGTCATCTTGTTGATGGACGAGCCGTTCGGCGCGCTCGACGCGCTGACCCGTGTCCAGCTGCAGGACCAGCTTCTGGAAACCTGGAGCCGCGAGCGCCGCACGGTGATGTTCATCACTCACGACGTCGACGAGGCGGTTTATCTCGCCAACCGCGTTGTCGTCATGGCAGCGCGGCCCGGCCGGCTGCAGGAGGTCATCGAGGTCGACCTGCCATATCCGCGCACCGAGGCGATCCGCCTGTCACCCGAATTCACCGCCATCCGCAACCGCGTCTGGCACGCCGTCTATCACCAGCCACCCGCCGCGCAAGCCGCCCGGTGAGGTGGCCCGGTCACCAACATCAACGACAACAGGGAGAGAGAAAATGACATTGAACAGACGTGACTTCATGGCCGCATCGGCGGCGATCCTGGCGGCTGGCGCGCTGCCGGCAAGGGCCGAGGGCGACACCGCCCGCATCGGCTACAACGGCGATTTCTGGGGCGCTTCAATCGCCAGCATCGCCGACGCCAAGGATCTCTGGGCAAAGCACGGTGTTGCCGCCAACACCAAGGTCTTCACCAACGGTCCGATCCAGGTCCAGGCGCTCGGCGCGAACAGCCTGGAATTCGGCTATCTCGGGCCGGGCGCGCTGTGGCTGCCGGCCACCGGCAAGGCCAAGATCATCGCCGTCAACGATGTCGGCTTCTCCGACCGCGTCATCGCCCAGGCCGGCATCAAGTCGGTGGCGGACCTCAAGGGCAAGAAGGTGGCGGTGCCGGCCGGCACCTCTGGCGACATGTTGCTGAGGCTCGCGCTCGCCAAGGCCGGCATGAAGGTGGACGACATCGAGATGGTGCCGATGGACCCGAGCACGGTGGTCGCCGCCTTCTCCTCCAAGCAGGTCGACGCCGCCGGCATCTGGTATCCCTTCGTCGGCATCATCAAGAAGAGCGTGCCCGACCTTGTCGAGATCGCCAAGAACGATGATTTTTATCCGGCCACCACTTTCCCCAGCGTGTTCATCGCCCGCAACGATCTGGTCGAGAAGAACCCCGACCTGGTCAAGAAGGTGATCGGCGCCATCAAGGAAGCGCAGGACTATCGCGCCGCCAATCTCGACGAGGCGGTGGAGATCACCGCCAAGCAGCTCGGCATCCCGGCCGAACAGCTCAAGACCGAGGCCGGCTACGGCAAGCTGATGACGTCGGCCGATGTCGTGAAGCTCACCAAGGACGGCACCGTCGCCGGGTGGTTCCGCGCCATGAACGAGCTGTTCAAGACCTTCGGCAAGTTCGACACCTCGCTCGACCCGAAGGACTACTACATGGCCGACCTTTACCTGCAGGCCTGACACGAGCAATGCGTCGCTCCGGGCATCGGCCCGGGGCGGCGTCACCGCGAGGCGGCGGCCTCGCCAAGTTTCATGCCCAAAAGAGTGCCCGATGACCAAGTCTCCCATGAACGTCCTTTACATCGACATCGACAGCCTGAGGCGCGACCATCTCGGCTGCTATGGCTATCACCGCAACACCTCGCCGGTGATCGACAGCCTGGCGGCCGAGGGCATGCGCTTCGAGAATGTCTATGTCTCCGACGTTCCCTGCCACCCCTCGCGCACGGCGCTGTGGAGCGGTCGCCACGGCATGCGCACCGGCGTCGTCGGCCATGGCGGCACAGCCTGCGAACCGTTCCGCGAGGGCGCCGAGCGCGCCTGGGCCGGCACCTTCTACGAGGAAGGCTGGATGCGCGCGCTGCGCGACCTCGGCTATTACACCACCACCATTTCCAGCTTCGGCGAGCGGCATGGCTGCTGGCACTGGTATGCCGGCTTCAACGAGATCATCAATCCCGGCAAAGCCGGCATGGAAAATGCCGACGAGGTCTCGGCGCTGGCGCTGGACTGGCTGAAGCGCAACGGCTCGCAGAAACAGTGGTTCCTGCACGTCAATGTCTGGGATCCGCACACGCCTTATCGCGCGCCGGACGCCTTCGGCGATCCCTTCGCCAAGGAGCCGATGCCGGCATGGGTGACCGAAAAAATGTTCGAGAAGTCCCACGCCGGCTATGGCCCGCACAGCCCGCAGGAACCGTCCGGCTTCGACGTCGCACCGGGCGGGTCGAAATGGCCGCGCATGCCGGCGCCGATCGACACGATGGCCGACGTGAAGGCCTGGTTCGACGGCTACGACACCGGCATCCTGTATGCCGACCACTACATCGGCCTGATCGTCGAGGAGCTGAAGCGCCAGGACCTGTTCGACAAGACCATCATCGTGATCGGCGCCGACCATGGCGAGAATCTCGGCGAGCTCAATGTCTGGGGCGATCATCAGACCGCCGACGAATACACCTGCAACGTGCCGCTGATCATCCGCTGGCCGGGCGCCGAGGACCTGCACGGCGTCAATGACGGCCTGCACTATCATTTCGATTGGGCGGCGACGCTGATCGATCGTCTCGGCGGCACGGTGCCGGCGCCGTGGGATGGCCGCTCCTTTGCCGCCGCGCTTAGCCAGGGAGAGCAGGGTGGTCGCGACTTCCTGGTGTTGAGCCAGGGCGCCTGGGCGGTGCAGCGCGGCGTGCGCTTCCGCCACGAGGGCGCCGACTGGCTTATGCTGCGCACCTACCATGACGGCTACAAGGATTTCGGCCCGGTCAGCCTGTTCAACCTGTCGGACGATCCGCATGAACAGAACGACCTGACGGCCGAAAGGCCCGATATTGTCGACCATGCCAGCCGCCTACTGGAGGACTGGCGCACCGACATGGCCAGGCGAGGCGACAGCGACGTCGACCCGCTGGTGACGGTGATGCGCGAGGGCGGGCCGTTCCACACGCGCGGCGAACTGCCGGCCTATATCGAGCGCCTGCGCAAGACAGGCCGCCAGGCCGCGGCGGCGGAACTGGAAAAGCGCCACCCCGCGCCGCCGGCCCGCCGCCAGTCGTTGAACTAGTCGCGGGGCTGCGGCCGCCGGTTCTTCGGGCGGCCGCATTCCTGCCAACGTCACGCCATCTGCAGTTTCTGCCGGCTGGGTTGCGGCGGGAAGGCGATGGCGATGCCGGCGGCGCCGAGCCCGATCAGCGCCGAGCCGATGAACAGCCAGTGATAGCTGGCAGTGGCGTCATAGATCATGCCGCCGGCAAGCGGCCCGAGCGACATGCCGAGACTTGAGAGCATCGTGGCGGCACCTAGGATGGTGCCGATGATGCGCAGGCCGAAATATTCGCGCGCCAGCACAGCGTAGAGCGGCATCACGCCGCCATAGGTAGCGCCGAAGATGACGGCCAGAAGGTAGAACTGCTCGAGCTGGCCGACGGTGAGGTAGGCGGCGATGACCAGCCCCTGAATGGCGAGCCCGGCGACCAGCACCGGCTTCACGCCCAGCCTGTCGCCGAGCACGCCGTAAAGCACGCGTCCGCCAAGGCCGGCGAGCCCCTCGACGCTGTAGATCGACACGGCCGCCATCGGCGCGACGCCGCAGGACATGGCATAGCTCACCATATGAAAGATCGGGCCCGAATGCGACGCGCAGCAGGCGAAGAAGGTCAAGCCCAGCACGATGAATTGCGGCGAGCGCAGCGCCTGGCCGACGCTCATGCCGGGATCGTCGGTGACAGGCGCCGGCGTGCCGTCGCTTGCCGCGACCGCCGTCGGCGGCTGGCGCACCAGGAAGACAGCGGGCAGCAAGAGCACCCAGGCCATGACGCCGATATCGAACATGGCGGTGCGCCAGTCATAGGCCGTGATCAGCCAGCGGGCGAAGGGCGAGATGGTCATCGGCGCGACACCCATGCCGGCCGAGACCAGCGACACGGCGAGGCTGCGATTGGTGTCGAACCAGGCGGTGGTGAGCGCGATCATCGGCGCGAAGAAGGCGCTGGCCGCCAGCCCGACGATGACGCCATAGCTGAGCTGGAAGGTTAGCAGCGAATGGGCGCGGCTCGCCACCACCAGCGACAGGCCGAGCAGCACCGCGCCGACGAGCACGACGGGCCGCGCGCCGACCCGGTCATAGATCGCGCCCCAGGCGAAACCGCCAAGGCCCATCACCAGGAAGTTCAAAGTCATGGCGCTTGAAATGCCGGTGCGCGACCAGTTGGTGTCGAGCGACATCGGCTCCAGAAAGATCGCCAGCGAAAACATCGCGCCGAGCGCCACGCAGGTCATCAGCGCGCCGGCCGCGACGATGACCCAACGATAGGAATGGTTCATGGTTCTGCTCCCATGCCGAAAGGCATCCTGTTTGATGCGGCACGGTTTTTCCAGTCCACCGGGCCGTTTGCGTCCGAAGGACGTCAGGGCGGGAACCGATCCTACAATCTGGTTGCATTTTTTATCTAGTTTTTTGGCGGGTCAGAGATTGCCGATTGTCTGAGAGGCAAGTGCTCTACGGCGCCCCCTTCTGTCCTGCCGGACATCTCCCCCACAAGTGGGGAGATTGGCAGTTCTCGCGCCTGCGCTCTTTCTACGACTTAGGAGATTGGCGAAAGCCGGCGTGACATCTGATCTCCCCCCTCGTGGGGGAGATGGCCGGCAGGCCAGAGGGGGGCCGTCCCGCCAGCCTTTCTGCATGTCAGCAGTCAGAAGCACCCCGCATTGACCCCACGCCGCTCCCATCTAAATTGAACCCCTCAACAGGAGAACCCGCATGGAACTCTATCGCGGCCGGCTCATCGATCATCTCCAGCTCGTGGTGCGCGACCTCCAGGCCAGCCGGCGTTTCTACGGCGCTCTGTTCGAGGTGTTGGGCATCCCGATCGGCGGCGAAGCCGAGGACTACTTCTGGGCGGACGAATTGTTCGTCTCCAGCGCCGACAGTCGCGCGGCGCGCGGCGTGCTCACCGGCCGCCACCATCTCGCCTTCCAGGCCAGGGACCGCGCCATGGTCGATGCTTTCTACCAGGCGGGGCTTGCCGCCGGCGGCAAGGACAATGGCGCGCCGGGTGAGCGCCCCTACCATCCCGGCTACTACGCCTGCTTCCTGCTCGACCCCGACGGCAACAACATCGAGGCGGTGTTCCACGGCGAGGCCAGGCGAAGTGCCGCGGCGGTGGAGATCAGTTTTTAGGCGGGGCGCCCAGAAACGCCGCGATCAGCTTCAGCATGTTGCCGTCTCGGCCGAATTCCAGCTTGTCGAAGTCGCGGCTGTCCTGGCGCTGCGCCTTGGAGAGCTGGTCTAGATAGGCCGTCAGCTCCGCCCGAACCTTCTTGCAGCCGGGATCGTTCTGGGCGGTGAGGCCCGTGCTGAAGGCGACGATCTTGTCCACCATGTCGACGATGCCGGTGCCGTGCACCTTCTCATGCGCGATCAGCCCGGCGGCGAATGTATCCCAGCGCGTTTGCAAGGCTGAACCAAGTTTTCCCGCCGGCTTGGGCAGCGTGTAGGTGATGATCAGCTTCGGCCGCGCCGTCTTCAGCACGCAGGCGCCGCCTTGCGGCTGGTAGTCGCGCTGCCAGGTCAGCTTGAAGAAAGTATGCGCGATGACGCGCCGCGCGTTGCCGGCCGTGCCGACCACCGGTCCCTTCTCGCCGATCGAGAGATAGAGCTGCTCCGCACTCTCGCCCGAGACGGCGTAGGTGTCGATCTTTTCGATGGGCTTCCAGTCTGCGCGCGCCGGCGTGGACAGGAGCAAGGCAGCGAGGAGGAGGGCGGGCTTCATAGGCGAGCCATAGCATCGGGCCTCGTCTGGAAGAAGCCGGCCTGGGGATTTCTGGAACCCCTTCCACCGCTCAGCCGTTTCCTTGGGCAATCATCCCGACCGATGGGGGAGGACAAGATGACCCGCAACGACATCATTTCCGTGCTTGGACCGGTCGACGAGGCCGTTATCGCCGATATCGCGCTCACCGGCGCCAGCCTCGAGGAACTGCGCGAGGCCTTCGCCTGGATCGGCGCCGACGAGGCGCTGGTCAATGAGGGCCATGCCATGCCCGGCACCCGCGTGGCGAAACTGATCGAGATCCTCGAACCGCCCGAGGACGAGCCCGCGTTGCCGGGCGCGATGGAGTAGCGCGGCTCTCTCTAGGGGCTTCTCCCTACTTGTCGCCCGCACGCCTCTCGTCATAGCCTCTGCCGCTTGGGCGGGAGGAGAGGCCTTTGGACACCAATGTCGTCATCGTCGGCGCCGGCCCTGCCGGGCTCGCGGTCGCCGCCTGCCTCAAACAGGCGGGGCAGGTTTTCATCATCCTTGAAAAGGCCAATGAGGTTGCGCCGGCCTGGCGACGGCATTACCGGCGGCTGCATCTGCACACGGTGAAATCCTTCTCGTCGCTGCCCTTCGTGCCGTTCCCGAAAAACCATCCACGCTACGTCCCGCGCGAGAAAGTGGTCGCTTATCTCGATGCCTATGCCGAGCGTTTCGGGCTGAGGCCGCGCTTCGGCGTCGCCGTCAAATCGGTCCGCCGCGAAGGTGGGCGTCTGCTGGTCCAGACCGATGCCGGGCCCTTCAATGCCCGTAAGGTTGTCGTCGCCACCGGCAACAATGCTGAGCCGATCACGCCGGCCTTCCCGGGTATCGAGGCCTTCAAGGGCAAGGTGCTGCACAGCGCCGCCTATACCGAGGCCGCGCCCTATGTCGGTAAGGACGTGCTGGTCGTCGGCATGGGCAATACGGGCGCGGAGATCGGGCTCGACCTCGCCGAAAGCGGCGCCAGGCCCACCATCTCGGTACGCAAGGGTGTCCATATCGTGCCGCGCCAGCTGTTCGGCGTGCCGATCCAGATGGTGGGCATCGCCAGCCGCCCGATGCCGCAGGCGCTGAACGACTGGATGTTCCCCAAGATTCTCGATCTGGCGCTGGGCAGGTTGGAGAGATACGGCATCGTGCGGCCGAAACAGGGCATCCTGCAAGGGATCGAAGCCGGCCGCATTCCGGTGATCGATGTCGGCACGGTGGCCGCGATCAAGCAGGGAAGGATCGGCATTGCACCGGATATCGCAAGCTTCACAGCGGAGGGCGTGAAATTCGCCGACGGAGTGGAGAAGAAATTCGACGCGGCGATTTTCGCCACCGGCTACCGCCCGGCCTATGACGGTTTCCTTTCGGCGGAACTGCGGCCGGTAAAGAGCGGCGTGAATGCCCGCGCGACGGAGCTCGGCGTCTATCTCGTCGGCTTCTACAATCCGGTCACCGGCCTGCTGCGCGAGATCGGCATCGAGGCGCAGGCGGTGGCGAAGGATATTGCGAGGCGGTGAGGGCGAAATGCGGCCAACATGTAAGGCCGAGCGCCGGACATGCCTTCCACGTTGGAGGAGATCAGTGCTTTGGCGCCGGCCATCACCTGAAAAAAGCTGACGATTGGCGAAAGCCGGCGTGGCGGCTAATGTCCCTCTTCGTAGGGGGAGATGTCCGGCAGGACAGAAGGGGCGGCGCCTCGCGCTGACTCCGGGTGTTTTGGGTTGCGATGCCTGAATCGGGTGGTGCCTCGGCATCCATCGTGGCACGCCGCGCCATCACATTAGGGGACCCACTCCATGCTCACGCTCTACGACTATCTCCCGTCGCAAAACGCCTGGAAAATTCGCGTCCTGCTCGGCCTGCTCGGCATCGCCTACGAAACCCGTATGGTGTCGATCTTCGAAGGCGAGAGCCGCACCGAGGCTTTTCTGAAGCTCAACCCGGCAGGTGCCGTTCCGGTGCTCGCCGTCGAGAATGGCCAGGCGATCGCCGAGTCCAACGCGATCCTCGTCTGCGTCGCGGAGGACACGCCCTATTTGCCGGCTGACCGTCTTGCCCGCGCCAAGGTGATGCAGTGGCTGTTCTTCGAACAGTACTATGTCGAACCGGTCATCGGCTCGCTGCGCTTCTGGACGCTGACCGGCCGCCTGGAGCGCAACCATGCACTGGTCGCGGGCAAGCGCGAGGCGGGTGTGCGGGCGCTTGGCGCGCTGGAGCGTAGCCTGCGCGACACAGCTTTCCTGGTCGGCGACACGCTCACCATCGCCGACATCGCTGTATACGCCTACGCCCACCGGGCCGAGGATTGCGGCTTCTCGCTTGCCGACTATCCGGCGGTTGAAGCCTGGGTGGAAAGGGTGGGCGAGGTGATCGGCGATGGCTATCCGGTGCATCCCTACAGCATCGATCCGCATTCGCGCGGATGAGCTGCGGCTCCTCCTGGAGAGGAAACCACGCCTACCGGTCCACCAGCGACATCGTCCGCTCGTTATACCTTGGCCCTGACACCTTGTCGGGCGTCAGCGCCATGTCGAGCCCGAGCATCTCGGTAGCGTCCAGCGTGATATCCGCCGCCGCGACATTCTCTTCCAGATAGATCCGGCGCTTCGTGCCGGGGATCGGCACGATGTCGATGCCGAAATCGGGGCCCTTGGCGAGCAGCCAGGCGATCGCGATCTGGCCGGGCTTTACCCCCTTGGCGTCGGCGATGTCGCGCACCGTGGCGGCCGCGGCGACATTCAGGTCGAAATTCTCGCCCTGGTAGCGCGGATCGCCACGGCGGAAATCGCCCTCGGGATAGTCTTCCGCGCGCCTGACGTCGCCGGCGAGGAAACCGCGGCCGAGCGGCGCGAACGGCACCAGGCCGATGTCCAACTCCTTCAGCGCCGGGATGATCTCGGGCTCGAGGTTGCGCTCCCATAGCGAGTATTCGCTCTGCAGCGCTGAGACCGGATGCACCGCATGGGCGCGGCGGATGTTGGCGATGCCGGCTTCCGACAGGCCGAAAAAGCGCACCTTGCCCTCAGCCACCAATTCGGCGACCGCGCCCGCGACGTCTTCCATCGGCACGGCAGGGTCGACGCGGTGCTGATAGAGGAGGTCGATATGGTCGGTGGCAAGACGCTTGAGCGAAGCATCGACCACCTCGCGGATATGCTCGGGCCTGCTGTCGGTGCCGGACTGCTTGCCGTCGACGATACGGAAGCCGAACTTCGTCGCGATCGTCACTTGGCCGCGCCGGCCGTTCAGCGCGCGTCCCAGCAGTTCCTCGTTGACGAACGGCCCATAGACCTCGGCCGTGTCGAGAAACGTACAGCCGAGCTCGATCGCCCGGTGGATCGTTGCGATCGACTCCGCCTCGTCGGCTGGGCCGTAGGCCTGGCTCATGCCCATGCAGCCGAGGCCGATGGCCGAGACTTCGAGCCCCTGGCCGCCGAGTTTGTGTTTGCCGAGGCCCATCGTGTCTTGCTCCGCCGAATTTTCGATCCGGCTAAATTATAGGGCCAGGAGAGGAAGCGTCCAGCGTCAGGCCTGGCGACAGGCGGCGTCATAGTCGGCAAGCACGCGGTCGATAGCGGCGAGCAGGATCGCCTCGGGATTGCCGGCGGCGCCGAGCTCTGCCGGCAGCGTCGGCAGGAACTGCCGCATCAGCGTCTCGGGAATGGCGATGCCGCTCAGAGCTTCGCGCAGGCGCGCGACCGCAACGCTTGCCGCGGGGTTGCTCCAGTAATAGCGGATGCGGTCGCTGTAGCTGTAATGCCGCTGCAGATGGAGACTTGTCGCGTCGCCGTGATAGTGGCTGCGCCAATGGCCAGGCGCGGAAAGCATCAGCGTTTCCATCGCCTTGGCAAGCGAGCGCTCGCCATAGCCGGAGACCATTTCGGAGGCCACCAAATCCAACCCGTAAAGCGTCTCGCGCAGCGCGAAGGTCAGGCCGGGCCCAACCTTGAGGATGGGGAAGCCGTTGGCCACCAGCGCCGTTAGCGCCCAACGGCTCTGGTAATCGGTCGAATGCGCTTCGTAGACGAGAGCTGTTTCATGGTCGAGCAGCGCGGTCAGCGGAGCAGATGCCTCCGGCCTGTAGGCGACGACATTTTCGCTGCCGAATTCGACACCCGGCTGCACGACCACCGCGATGACGCGGCTGAATGCTTCCTCCAGCCCTTCGCGGGCGAAGGTGTCGCGATGGATGTCGATGGTGCGACGCGCCGCCCTGGCCTCCGTCGGCTTCAAGTCGCTGATGGCATGGTCGGCGCCGCCGGGCACCGGCACCTCGGTGCCGATGATGTAGAGCGGCATTGCGCCGCCGCGCGAGCGCGCCGCCTTTTCCGCCGCCTTGGCGAGCCGCGCGGCTCGTGTGGCGATGGTCTCGTCGTCGAGCGCCGCCGGCTCGCCGGCACAGCCCATCGAGGCGTCGAGATGGATCTTGCTGAAACCCGCCCAGACATAGGCCGTGACCATCGCTTCGGCCTTGCTCATCGCTTGTGCCGCCGGCTCCACCCTCCACGGGTTAGGTCCCAGATGATCGCCGCCGAAGATGATGCGTGAAGCAGGGAGCCCTTCGCGGGCGGCGCTCCCCTGTACGAAGGCGACGAACAGATCCGGCGTCATGCCGGTATAGCCGCCGAACTGGTTGACCTGGTTGCAGGTGGCCTCGATCAGAAGCACGGCGTCCCTGTCGGCGACGGCGCGCCGGATCGCCGCCTGGATCACCAGCGGATGGGCCGAGCAGACCGAGGTGATGCCGTAGGGCTTGCCATTGCGGCGGGCAGTGGCGAGGCCTTGAAGCGGGTTGGTCGTCATCGTCATTTGGCCCGGTCCGTCCCGGCTATGAACTGGTCGAGCGCGTCGAAGCCTGCCAGCCCTTCCATCGGCCCCAGCCGCGTCACATTGAGCGCACCCGCGGCATTGGCGTAGAGCAGCGCCTTGCCGGGCTCGATGCCGTTGCGGCGGCAGGTGAGGTAGGTCGCGCCGAAACAGTCGCCGGCGCCGGTTGGGTCGACTTCCTCGACGACGAAGCCGGCGCAGTCGGTGCGGCTGCCATCGGCGCCGAAGCGGGTGGAGCCGGCAGCGCCGCGCTTCAGCACGATCTCGCCGACGCCGCGCGCAATCAGCGCCGCCACTGCCTGCCGCTCGTCCGCGACGCCGGCCGCCGCGAGCAGTTCGTCGCCGGAGGGCAAGAGCAGGTCGGCGTCGTCGACCAGCGCCGAAAAATGCGCGCCGTCGGCGCCGTCGATCAGTTCCTTGCGCACATTCGGGTCGAAGGAGGTCGAGCCGCCGCGGGCGCGCACCGCCTTCGCGGCATAGGCGACGATCTCTTTCAGCCCGGCGATCGAGAGTGCCGAACCCATGACGTGGAGGTGGCCGGCGCCGTCGGCCAGCCGCCGCGCCTCTTCCGTCAGGCTGATGCGGCCGGCGGCGGATTCGGCGATGTTGTAGACGAAGTCGCGCCCGCCATCGGGTCTGTAACGCACGAAGGCGCTTCCCGTCGGATAGCGGTCGCTGACCGACACGGCCGAGACGTCGACGCCGTCGCGCCTCAGCCGCTCCAGGTTGATGGCGCCGAAATCATCGCGGCCGACGCAGGCGATGATGCCGGCGCCGCCGCCGAGCTTCGCCACCTGGTCGATGAAGATGGCCGGCGCGCCGCTGGGGTAGGGGCCGGTCAGCGCCAGTGGTTCGAGGAAGCCTTGGCCACGCTCGCTCGCCATGATCTCGACCAGGATCTCGCCGGCGACGATCGTCGGCCCGGTCGCTTCGGCCGCAATCTCCCCTCGGCTCATTGATCCAATTCCTTCTCCCCAGCCGGACCGGCGCCAACGTTCACGATAGCGCCGGGCTTCGATCGAGGTAAATCGTGGCGGCGGTGGTGTCAACAAAAACTATACGCATGTTCACTTTCATGTCGGCGAGGGTGCGTGTCCTTTTTGGTTGAGAAGCCTGGAGGCATGAGCGCGCATTGTGGAGGCTGGGATTGTGGGCTTGACTAAGTGATCCTGTAGCGCAATAGAATATGAACGCATGTTCAGTTTTGCATGCGCATTCGTAAAGGAGGAGACGGAATGCCAATGCGTAGGCTTATGGGAATTCTCGCCGCGGCCACTGCCGCCTCGGCGCTGATGGCAGGCGCTGCCCTGTCGGAGGAAATTACGGTCGCCACGGTCAACAACGGCGACATGATCATCATGCAGAAACTGGCGCCGGAGTGGGAAAAGGCGACCGGCAACAAGGTCAACTGGGTGGTGCTGGAAGAAAACGTGCTGCGCGAGCGCGTCACCACCGACATCGCCACCAAGGGCGGTCAGTTCGATGTGATGACCATCGGCGGCTACGAGACTCCGATCTGGGGCAAGGCCGGCTGGCTGACGCCGCTCAACGATCTCGGCGCCGACTACGACTATGACGATCTGATCGCGCCGGTGCGCAGCGGCCTGACCGTCGACGGCAATCTCTATGCCGTGCCGTTTTATGCCGAAAGCTCTTTCACGCTCTACCGCAAGGACCTGTTCGACGCCGCCGGCCTGAAAATGCCGGAGCAGCCGACCTACGACCAGGTCACCGAATTCGCCGACAAGCTCACCGACAAGTCGAAGGAGCAGTACGGGCTATGCCTGCGCGGCAAACCGGGCTGGGGCGAGAACATGGCCTTCGTCGGCACGCTGGTGAACACCTTCGGCGGCCGCTGGTTCGACATGGACTGGAAGCCGCAGCTCAACTCCGATGCGTGGAAGAAGGCGATCGGCTGGTATGTCGACACGATGAAGAAGAATGGCCCTCCGGGCATCAGCTCCAACGGCTTCAACGAGAACCAGACGCTGTTTGCCTCCGGCCATTGCGCGATGTGGATCGACGCCACGTCCGCCGCCGGACGCGTCTATGACCCGAAGCAGAGCAAGGTCGCCGACAAGGTCGCCTTCGCCAAGGCGCCGGTCGCGGTCACGCCCAACGGTTCGGCCTGGGGCTGGGCCTGGAGCCTCGCCATCCCGACCTCGACCAAGAAGGCGGACACGGCGAAATCCTTCGTCAAATGGGCGACCTCGAAGGCCTATGTCCAGCGCGTCGGCGAGACCGAAGGCTGGGTCGCGGCACCGCCGGGAACGCGCAAATCCACCTATGCCAGCGCGGACTACCAGAAGGCGGCGCCCTTTGCCGCGACCGTGCTTGCCGCGATCGAATCCGCCGATCCGACCAAGCAGACCAAGGACCCGGTGCCCTATACCGGCATCCAGTTCGTCGCCATTCCCGAATTCCAGGGCATCGGCACGCAGGTCGGCCAGGCGATCGCCGCGGCGGTCACCGGCGAGCAATCGGTCGACGATGCGCTGAACGGAGTCCAGGCTTCGGTCGAGAAGACGATGGAGGAGGCGGGCTACATCAAATAGGCGCGCCCGCTCAAGGTGAAGCCGGGAAGCGGAACGTGCGCCGCCTCCCGGCCATCCGGCCCGCCGCAGAAACTCCCTTGCGGCCGGCCGGAGGATGCGCGGATCCGCCTGGCAATTCGAGGAGAAGCGCGTAGCGTTTCTTCCTTCGGAATTGCCTGAGCAAAGGTGGGTCCGTGCGTTCCTCGAGAGCGGGCTGGATAACTGCCTGCGCCCGGCAAACATTTTCGAAACGCGGAAGAATTGGAATTTGCAATGAAGCTGAAGGACAAAATCGCCCTGATCACCGGCGGCGCGCGCGGCATCGGCCTCGGCTTCGCGCAGGCCTTTGCGCGCGAAGGCGCGAAAGTGGTGATCGCCGATATCGACATCGAGCGGGCGACACGCGCGGCACGGGAGATCGGTCCGGCGGCAAGCGCCAAGAAGCTCGACGTCACCGACCTTGCCGCGATCGAGAGCGTCGTCGCCGAGATCGACCGCGAATTCGGCGGCATCGACATCCTGGTCAACAACGCGGCCATCTTCGACATGGCGCCGATCACCGACATCACCGAACAGAGCTATGAGCGCGTCTTCGGCATCAATCTCAAAGGCCCGCTCTTCGTGATGAAGGCGGTGGCCAACGTGATGATCAAACGCGGCCGTGGCGGCAAGATCATCAACATGGCGAGCCAGGCCGGCCGCCGCGGCGAGGCGCTGGTGACGCTCTATTGCGCCTCCAAGGCGGCGATCATTTCAGCGACCCAGTCGGCGGCGCTTGCGCTGGTCAAGCACGGCATCAACGTCAACGCCATTGCGCCCGGCGTCGTCGATGGCGAGCATTGGGACGTGGTCGATGCGCATTTCGCCAAATGGGAAGGGCTGAAGCCGGGCGAGAAGAAGGCGGCGGTGGCGAAGTCGGTGCCGATCGGCCGTTTCGCGCAGCCGGAGGACATTGCCGGGCTCGCCGTGTTCCTCGCCTCGTCGGACAGCGACTACATCCTGGCCCAGACCTACAATGTCGACGGCGGCAACTGGATGAGCTGAGGCACCGCAGCAATTCCAGGAAAAGTGTGAAGCGGTCGGGCTCGGCGACTTCGCCGTAGCCTTCCGTCCGGAATTGCGTCGAAACAGGAGACGACAATGAAGGCCATCCGATTTGCCGCGGCCGGCGATGCCGGCATGGCTGAGCTCGACATGCCCGCGATCAGGCCAGGCCACGCTCTGCTGCGGGTGCGCGCGGCGGGGCTCTGCCACACCGATATCGACGTGCTGCATGGTCGCTATGGTTCCGGCGCGTTCCCGCTCGTGCCCGGCCATGAATATGCCGGCACGGTCGAGGCGGTCGCCGAGGACGTCACATCGGTTAAGCCCGGCGACCGCGTCGCCGTCGATCCCAACATCCCGTGCGGCCATTGCCCGGCCTGCCGTAAAGGCTTCACCAACCTTTGCGCCACGCTGAAGGCCTATGGCGTGACCGAGAATGGCGGCTTCGCTGAATACAGCCTCGTCGCCGTCGATCATCTCCACGCCATCGGCGATCTCGCTTTTGAAACGGCCGCGCTCGCCGAGCCGCTCGCCTGCGTGCTCAACGGGCTCGGCGCGGCCGGGGTAGAGGCCGGCAGTCACGTGCCCGGCAATGCGCTCGTCTTCGGCGCCGGGCCGATCGGGCTGCTGATGGCCCTGTCGCTCAAGGCCAGCGGCGTGGCGAAAGTGGCGGTGGCCGACATCAGCGAACCGCGTCTCGCCTTCGCGGCGTCGCTCGGGCTGGAGCCGCTTGTGTCCGGATCGCAGGACCTGGCGGCGCGGGCACAGGGCTTCGACCTCGTCGCCGACGCCACCGGCATCGCCAAGGTGGTCGAAGGCATGATCGGTCTCACCGCCGATGGCGGCACCGCGCTTGTCTTCGGCGTCTGCGCGCCCGACGCCAGGATCGCGGTCGCCCCATTCGAGATCTTCCGCCGCCAGATCAGGCTGGCCGGGTCGCATTCGCTGAACCGCAACATCCCGCAGGCGCTTGCGATCCTGAGTCGCGACGACGGCACCATGGCGAGGCTGGTCAGCCATCGACTGCCGCTCGACGAGGTGCTGCCTTTCTTCGCCAAGGGCGGCAATCCGGCGACGATGAAGGTCCAGTTCTCGGCCGAGGCTTGAACGGGGAGCACGATTGCCTGCCTTTGCGTCGCGAGGTGACTCAAGTAGACAGTCGTGACGCCGGTACCGACAGGGGCAGAAGGATGGCAAAGACGATCAGGACGATGGAGGATTTTTCCGCCTTTGTCGGCCTGTCCCGCACCACGGTTTCGAAATACTTCAACGATCCCGGTTCGGTGCGGCAGAACACGCGCAGCACCATCGAGGCGGCGCTGAAGAAATCCGACTTCCGTCCGTCCATGTTCGCGGTCAATCTGAACCGCCGCCGTTCCAACATCCTCGGCGTCATCATCCCCAATTCGACCGACCCGTTCTACATGGCGCTGACGCGCCGCATCGAGACGATCGCCAACGAGGCCGGATTCCTCGCCTTCGTGCTGTCCTCCGACGGCCGCGCCGAGATGGAGGACCAGGCGATCCAGACGTTCCGGTCGATGAACATCGCCGGCGCCGTCATCGCGCCGCTAGGCGTGCGCTCGCACCATCGCATCCTGGCCGAGCTCGGCGCTTCGATCCCCCTGATCTATGTCGACTCGCCGCTCGACGAGACTTCGTCCTTCGTCGGCACCGACAACCGGCAGAGCTTCCGGCTGATCGTCGACTATCTCTGCCGTTCCGGCGAGCCGCCCTGCTATTTCGCCATGCCGCTGGTCAACAACAACGCTTCCGCCCGGCAGGAGGCCTATGTCGAAGCCATGCATGGCTTCAAGATGACGCCCTCGATCGTGGCGGTCGAGGATGTCGGCTCCTGGGATTTCGAGAAATTCGGCCATGACGAGGCACTGCGCATCCTGAAAGGGCAAGGCTTCCCGACAGGGACGGTACTGTGCGCCAACGACCGCATCGCCTTCGGCGTCATCAGCGCCGCCTATGAACTCGGCCTCAAGGTCGGTCACGGCGCCGACTGCGATCTGCGCGTCGCCGGCCATGACGACCATCCTTTGTCGCGCTATGCCTGCCCGCCGATCACCACCGTGGCGCAGAACTATAACGAGATCGGCCGCCTGGCGATCGAGCTCCTGCTGCGGCGGCTGGACGAGAATGCGCCGGCCGCCAAGCGCGACAACGCGCGCGTCCTGCTCAACGCCGAATTGATGCTGCGCCGCTCGGCTTGAGGGGTGAGGGAGTAATTCACCGAAGGCGCCATTCCTGCAACGGTGCTCTAAGCCCTCGGCAGCATGTGGCGCATGATCAGCGAGGCGTGCCCGCCGACGCCGTGCGCGGTGTCGCGGCGTTCGACCACCTCGAAGCCATGCTTGCGATAGAAGGCGATCGCGCGGTCGTTGCCCTCGATCACCTCCAGCGCGATCGAGGGAATGCCGGCATGCGCGGCCAGCACCGCGTGCAAAAGGTCGACCGCGAGGCCGCTGCCGAATGCCTGCGGCTCGAGGTGCAGGCGCTCCAGCATCACGTCGCCCTTTGCGTCCATCGCTGCCATAGCATAGCCGGCGATCGAGCCGTCGGCGCGTTCGGCGACGAAGGACATCTTGTCCTCGTCCTCAAGCTCGGCCGCGAGCTTTTCCGGCGCATGTTTCTCGTCGGAAAGTCGTGCCACGGCCTCGTCGCCCATGATCGGCGCATAGGTTCGCCGCCAGGATTGGAGCAGGCGCGATACCTCGACAAGGTCGTTCCTCGTCATCGCTCGGATGCGGGTCATCGTCGTTGTCCTTGTTGCAATCTCAAGATAGGGCGAAGCGCGGGGTAGGGCCAATCCCCGCGCACGTGAAAGGCGCCGATCCCGTCGGCACCCGTGCCGGGCGTTGCGGCGGATATCACGGGCGGCTGAACGATCTGAATCGGCCCAAGCGCGAGCCCGGCAACGGTGAAGAACCGGCCCGTGCATGCACCGCCCGACAGCCCGCTGCCAAACCGATAGAGGCGGCAGCGGGCCATTGGTGCGACGGGAGTGCTGTCCCGCCGAGCAGGAGACACAGCTCACCCTGTGATCTAAACTAGCGTCGCCGGGAAACGCGACTTACGGATTCGTAAGCTCACTTGCGATCATGTTCCCAGGCGCGGCCCGGCGGGCAATTCCTGACCTGCCTTATCTGTGTGGTCGAAAGCAACTCCTGTTACGCCAGGCGCGGCGTCACTCCGTTTTCCCGCCTCGCGGAACCGGCGGGCGAAGATCATCAGGTGCCGCGCGGTTTTGTTGCGCAGGCGGCGCAGGCGCCATTCAAGCCCGGTCTCGGTGGTGATCCGCCTGGCATAGATGCTGGCGCGCATGGCTCTTTCGTCGGCGGCGATCTTGACCGGATCGTCGTAGAAGGCACTGATCTTGTCGGCTGCCATGCCGGGTGTTTCGAGCCAGGCGGGAATATGCGTCGAGCTGAGGCAATCGACATCGGTCAGCACCCGATGGATGCCGTCACCTTGCGCCGGGCATGTCGTGGCGAACGCATCGCCGATGAAGACGACGCCGTCGCGGCGATGGCCCTGCGTCGTCGTCAGGCTGACCTGCCTTACTTCGACCTCGCTGGCGACAGCGAAGTTGCCGCATCGCCCGGCAATCTCCGGCATGAGGTCCAGCAGCATCTTTTGCGGATTATCGCGGAACGCCCGCACCCATGGATCGGCGACGGTTCGATACACGAACATGTTCGCCCGCATCCGCTCGCCGATCCGGAAGATGGTAAGAAAGGCAATGCGATCGGCGATCCGCCTTGCGTAGAAGGTGAGGGACTGCAGCCCGAATTCCTGCGGCGTGATCGCAAGGTCGAACCCCATCGTCAGCGAATGGGCTTTCGATTCCTCGATGCGCTCTACGCCGATGGCGCGCCGCACCGCCTCGCTGTAGCCGGTGGCCACCACCAACAGCCGGGCGTCGATGACGGAGCCGTCGGTGAGCACCAGGCGCTGCCGATCCGGTCCGGTCGACACGTCGGCGACCTTGCCCACCGTCAGCGGCACTTGCGCCGGCAGCGCCGCGCGCATGCCGTTGACCAGCGGCGCGTAGGAAAAGGCGAACTCCGGACCTTCTTTGCGCTCGAAAAACTGGCCGAAGCGGAAGACATTGATGTCAGTCATCGGCGTGACGAGCGATCTGAAGACAGGCCCGAGTCCGAGCTTTTCGAACAGCCCCATCTGCTCCGCGCGGGTTTTCTCGGCCCGGAATTCGTCATGATGGATGCGATGCGGATCGACCAGCGCGACCTTGCGGCCGGCCTTGGCGAGCGTTATCGCCAGCACGGTTCCGGCGAGTCCCGCGCCGACGATCGCCACGTCAACCTCGGTCCGGCCCGGCGGCACGGCAGGCGTTTCGCGATCTTCTGCGATGCTCATGTCTTTTCTCCACCGCCCGCAGGCTTGGGATCCTGCCTCGGCGTGCGTTTCCAGCGCGGCGCCATTGCCGAACCGTCGATGAATTCCAGTCCGCCCGCCTCGTTGAGCGTGTGCAGCTTGCGGCCGGCCCAGCCCGCGCCGGGGTTGAGGATCGTTTCGACGACCTGCTCGAAGCCGGTATCGTCAAGCTGCGTAATGCGCGCTAGGCCGAGCGCGGCGCCGTAGCTCCTGCGGCAATCCTGCACCGGGCGCAGCAACTGGCCGCCGCGGCTGACCATGCGGCCCGCCGGACGCGCCGTGGCGATGTCGATCAGCAACGGGTTCTTCGGATGCGCCGTCCACGGCCCGCGGAAATCCGGCGCCGACCACAGATGCAACTGGTCCGAAAAGGCGCCGCCGCCGTCGCGCACGGTGGCGAACATCCACCAGCGTCCGCCATGCTCGGCGAGCGTAGCGTCGCTGGCGACGATGTCCGACAGAAGCGTCGCTTCCTTGACCCAGCCGCCAGGGAAAGCGGTGGCGCGGTAGAGGTCGACCGTCCGGTTGGCCGAGCTCTCCGGCACCATCCACATCTCGCCGTCGCGCTCGAACACGAAGGGGTAGGAGAGGTGGTAGGATAGTTCCAGCACCGGCTTCGGGGTGCCGGCCGGCCCGTTCGGCCCGAAAGCCACGGCCGAAAGGATCGCCTTGCCGGTGCGGTGGATGTAATCCTCGACGAACAGCGTCACCTGACCGCGATAGAGCACGGGAAACGGGTCGGCGTAAAAGCGGCTGCCGTCGTCGGCCAGGTCGCGCCAGCCCGATTGCGGATGAGCGCGAAGCGCGTAGAGATCCTTGCCTCCGGTCTCGCGCCAGCCGACCCGCCAGTGCGGTGCGTTGTAGGCGAGATGATAGATCTGCTGGACGATGCGGCGCGCCGTCGCCTTGGCCGCACGCACACCGAGCTTGGTAGCCGACGGCATGGCCGGAGCCGGCGCCTCGGATGATGGTTCGGGCAGCACCGGAAGCGACGAGCGCGCGGCGCCGTCGACCGCCGCGACGATCAGGCTGGCGCTGCGCGCCAGCATGTCCTGGAAGGACGCCAGCGCAATGCCGTGATATTCGGTGCCGAGCCGCCCTTCGGCGACCGTCGCGCCGTTCTGTTCCAGACGGGCGAGCGGGGTACGGCCGGCAAGGATCAGCGCCAGCAGGGCCTCTTCGCCGCAGGCGCCGTCATAGGCCAGGCGCCAGACCCGTCGGCCCTGCGGCTCGACATCGCCGATGAGGTCGATGGTGAGATCGGCCGGCGCGGACGCCCTCGAATGGCCGGCCAGTGTCGAAAGTGGCACACGTTTTGCCGTCCCATCGGCGGGCAGCCGATGGATCAGCGTCTCAAGCTGGAACAGCGCTTCGGCACCGCGCGGCACGCCGCCCGCCGCCGGACGCGCGTCGATGGCAAGCTCGATGCCGGGCAGCAGCGACAGCCGCTCGGCCAGCGCTACATGGAAAGCGCGCACGCAATCGCCGTTGAGGCGCAGGTTCAGGCGCATCGCCAATCCCCGGACGATTTATATCCGGTGCCGGCGGCCCGGCCGGCCAGGTCAAGCTTCCGCCGCATGCGCACGATGTCTCCAACTTAGGCTGCACTTAAATTCTACTGCGTCGGTGCAAACTTCGTGCCAGTACGGCATCAATTTATGAACATAATTAACAGTGTTTTAATCGTTGCCGGGAATAGCTAGGCCAACGCCGCATTCACGTCTTTGCCGGCCGATGGAGCGTTGTCGGAGCGATCTTTGCAATCACCCCTGCTCATGGTGCCTCAGCAGAACGCGCCGGAGGCGGTCGTGCCGGCGCCGGCCTATTACGCACATGCGCCCGCGCATGCCACGGTCGAGCTTGGCGATCTCGGTCGCATCCTGCTGCGCCGCCGCTTTCTGATCCTCGCCATCACCGCGCTGCTCACCGTGCTGACGCTTGTCTACAGCGTCCTGACGCCGGCGCTCTACTCCTCGACGGCGCAGATCATCATCGACCCGCAGGACCTCCAGGTCGTCACCAACGACGTCAACCCAAGCCGCATCTCGCCCGATGGCGGCATCACCCAGGTCGAAAGCCAGGTGGCCGTGGCGCAGTCGAACGGCGTCCTGCTGCGCGCCATCAAGGCGACCAATTTGACCGAGAATCCAGACTTCAACGGGCAGGGCGGGCTCGGCCGGTGGCTCGGCATGTTGTTCGGCTCCGACGACGGCGACAGGACGGCTGAGACGCTCGATTCTCTGCGCCGCCGCCTTGCGGTCAAGCGCGACGACAAGGTGCTGGTCCTCAACATCATCATCACCGCCAAGAGCGCCGACCTGGCGGCGGAGCTCGCCAACGCCATCGCGCAGGCCTATCTCGACGACCAGGCGCAGGCGCGCTCGAAGGCTGCCGCCGACGCCTCGGACGCGATCAGCGCCCGGCTGGAGGATCAGCGCAAGCGTGTCGAGCAGGCGGCCAATGCCGTCGAGACCTACAAGGCCGAGCACAACATGGTGATGGCGGCCGGCAATCTGGTCAGCGACCAGGAGCTGACCGATCTCAACACACAGTTGACCGCCGCCCAGACCCGCACCGCGCAGCTCAAGGCGCAGGTCGACCAGCTGCGCCGGCAGGGCGGCGCGCCGGACGCGACCTCGGAGGCGATGCGCTCGCCGGTCATCGCCAGCCTCAGGGCGCAGGAAGCGACGCTGGTCGACCAGATATCGCAGTTCGGCACCGCGCTCGGGCCGCGCCACCCCTCGATGATCTCGGCGCAGCAGCAATTGAGCGACCTGCGCAAGCTGATTTCGCGTGAGCTCGGCCGCCTCGTCACCGCAGCGGAGACCGACTACGAGCGCGCTCTGGCCAACCAGAAGGAGCTGGAGGCCAAAGTGGCGTCGCTGAAGGGCAAGTCGCTCGACACCGACCAGGCTTCGGTCAGGCTGCGCGAGCTGCAGCGCGATCTCGAGGCCGTGCGCACCGTCTACGCCAATTACCTTCAGCGCGCCCAGGAAACGCGCGAGCAGATCAACGTCAACAGCACCAACGCCCGCATCATTTCGCAGGCCATGCCGGCGCTGAAGAAGAGCTGGCCGCCGAAGGGGCTGCTTGTCTTCGGCGCCATCTTCGGCGGACTGGCGCTGGGTATCGGCATGGCGCTGATCGCCGAATATCTTTCGCCGACCGTGCTGTCCGCCAACCAGATGCAGTCGGCCATCGACGCGCCGGTGCTTGGCGTGCTGCCGGGCAGGGGCCGCCGCCGCTCCGGCGCCGCCCAGAAAACCGACGCCGTGGCGGGCCTCGCGCTGCAGCGCATCGCCGCCGGCACCAGGCGTCCGCCGGACTGGCCGCTGGTGCCCTCGATCCTGGTGGCGTCGCCGCCCGAGGACAAGGCGCCGCGGTCGAGGGTTGCATGGCAGCTCGCCAATGCGGCGGCGGCCAGGGGCCGCCGCGTGCTGTTCATCGACATCAATGCCGGCAAGGGCCAGAAGGACCCGCAGCCCGGCGTGCTCGACGTGCTGCGCGGCGAATACCCGCTCGAAGCGGTCAGCCGCTATGCGCCCGGCAGTTCGGTGGCGCTCGTCGGCAGGGGCCGGCCGACCGCGGTGTTCCAGGAAGCCCAGGCGCTCTATTTCGCCCATCGCATGTTGGCCGAGGCCAATCGCAGCTTCGAACTCGTCGTCGTCGACGGCGGCGCGCTGGCCGACGACCTCAACGTCCTGCCGCTGGTCGCCATGGCCGACGAGATCCTGCTCGTCGCCCGGCTGAACGCGACGCCGATGCGCGACGTCGCTTCGACCTCCGAAGCGGTCTCCGTCATGGGGCGGCTGCCGACCGGCGCCATGCTGGTCGACGAGGCGGCCTGACATGGCCTCGATCCTGGCCGGTCCGGCCCGGCCTGTTCCGGCTTCGGGCTACGCCATGGCCGGCCCGCGCACTGTCCCTGTCGACACGCTGACCCGTATCGGCATCACCGTGGCGGTGCTGCTTCTGTTTTCCGTCTCGGGCGGCATGCTGTGGCTCGCCGGCTATAATTACGACGGCCTGCAGGGCAGTCCGCTGAGCAAGATCCACCCGTCCACCTATCTCTTCGTGCTCGTCTTTGTCTGGCGCTCCTGCACCTTCGGCAATCCGGTCGGCTATGTGGTCCATGTCACCAACAAGCGGCCGGCAACGATGCTGATGGCGGTGATCTCGACGGTGCTTCTCTTCGTCGTCATCCTCAGGCAGCGCCCCGGCATGGCCGGCATGATCGACACGTTCGTCACGCCGACGCTGCTCGTGCTGCTGCTCAGCGAGGATGATGAGAAGACCTTTGCCCGGCTGCGGATCGTCATCCATGTCGTCATGACGGTGAATGCGCTGCTGGCGCTGTTCGAATTCGGCACCAAGCATCTTGTGTTCCCGTATCGGTTCGACGGCGCGGTATTCGTCAACGATCTGCGCTCGACGGCGCTGCAGGGGCACCCGCTGTCCAACGCCACGGTCACCTCCATCTATGTGCTGTCGCTGTTGTCCGGCGCGCGTTCCTTGTCGACGCCGCTGAGGCTTACGCTGGTCGGCCTGCAGTTCTGCGCGCTGGTCGTCTTCGGCGGCCGCTCGGGCATGGTGCTGACGATCCTGCTCGGCGGCGTGTATGTGCTCATCCGCGGCGTGGCGCAGCTCAGGACAGGACGCGTCAACCTTCTGGGCGCCGCGCTGGTGATCATGCTCGCCGCGCTGCTGCCGCTGGCGCTCGCGCTCGCCGGTTACTACGGCTTCTTCGACGCGCTGCTCGAACGTTTCGTCTCCGACAGCGGCAGCGCCAATGCACGCGTCGAGATGTTCGATCTCTTCAGGCATCTGGAATTGCGCGACCTGATCGTCGGGCCCGACGTCGACCTGCTGGACAGCATGCGCCGCATCACTGGCCTGGAGCAGGGCATTGAGAACCCGGTGCTGCGCTTGACGCTCTACCAGGGCGCCTTCTTCACGCTTTTGATCTTCTTCGGCTTCGCGCTGTTCATGCACGAGGTCGCGCGCCGCTGCCATCCGGGCATCTGGCTGCCGATGCTGGGCTGGCTCATCCTGCTCAACACCTCCGAAAGCATCGCCTCCAAGACGACGCTGATGACCAAATTCGTGGTGATCGCGCTGGCGCTTTATCGGCCGGTGAGGGCTGTTGCGCGTCAAAGGACGCAGGCGTAGCGCTCTACGGCGAAGGATCGCGGCGCAGCGTTACTGTGCCTCCGCAGCGCCCCCGCTCGCCTCTCGCCTTCTCGCCCCAAGCAACACCAGCGGCACAGCTACAAGATTGATCGCGATCACCGACAGCCAGATAGCGCCGGGCCACTGCTTCTGCGTGGCGAAGTAGACGGTCGAGAAGGCGAGCGGGGCGACGATGGAGGCAAGGCTGACCGCCGAGGCCAGCACACCCTGCAACTGGCCCTGGCCGTCCGCATCGACCTGCCTTGTCGCCAGGGCCTGGAAGGCCGGCGTGCCTATGCCGCTGAGCGCGAAGACCGGCATGATGGCGAACACCATCCAGCCTTGGTTGGCGAAGGCCATGGCGGTGAGCGCGATGCAGGCAAAGCCGATGCCGATGACGAAGGCCCTGCGCTCGCCGAGCAGCCGGGCTGCGGGGCCGGGCAGGAAGGCCTGCACCAAGGTTTGGCAAAGGCCGAACGCGCCGAGCGAAAGTCCGACCCAGAGGCCGTTCCACCGGAACGTGTCGAAACCCCAGAGCGCCCAGCAGGTGCCGTAGGCCTCGCCGGCGCCGGAAAGGATGAAATAGACCAGGACGATGGGAAGCAGGCCCTTCATCGAAAACACCCAGCGCAAGGGCTTCAGCGGGTTGAGGGCCGCGAGATCGATCTTCTGTCGGTCCGGGAGGCGCGATTCCGGCAGGACGAAGATGGCCAGGAGCAGGTTCGCGGCGTTGAGCACGGCGGCGGCGATGAAGGGCAGCCGGATCCAGTGGTCGCCGAGCACGCCGCCCAGCACCGGGCCGATGATGAAGCCGATGCCGAACATGGCGCTGAACAGGCCGAAGCGGTCGGCGCGCTTATTCTGCTTCGTGATGTCGGTGATGTAGGCCGTCGCCACGGAGATGTTGGCGCTGGTCAAACCCGCGATGGCGCGGCCGATGAACAGCATCCAGAGCTGCGGCGCAAAGGCCGTGATCAGATAGTTGATCGCGGCGCCCGCCAGCGAAATCAGCAGGACCGGACGGCGGCCGAGATTGTCGCTCAAGGCGCCGAGCACCGGCGCGAAGAGGAACTGCATGGCCGCGTAGAGCGCGGTCATGATGCCGGCATAGGCGACGATGCCGGGGCTGTGCGTCACCTCCTCGAGGAGGCGCGGCAGTGTGGGAAAGACGAGGCCGATGCCGACGGCGTCGAGGCAGATGGCGGCAAAGATGACGATGAGGGGTTTGTTCATGGGGGAACTCCGGGAGCGAAGGCTATCTCGCCCGGGCGGCAGCAGGGTCGAACCTCGCCGCGCGCCAGGCGTCAAACCGTAAATATACTGAGTTTAAATATGTACTGAGTACATATCGACGATCGACGACGCAGAGTCAACGGAAATATGTACTGAGTACCAAAATCATGCTACGAGGAGCCATGCCAGAACCGTCCGACCGCCGCTCCCGAAAGCGGGCCGCCACCAGCAAGGCCATCTCCGATGCCGCCACCCGCCTGTTCATGGAACGCGGCTTCGATCATGTGACCGTGGACGAGATCGCCGAGGCCGCCGATGTCGGGCGCATGACGGTCTTCAACCACTTCCCGCGCAAGGAGGACATGTTCTTCGACCGCGACGAGGAGGGGCGCGAGATGCTGCGCGAGGCCGTGCGCCAGCGCGCGGCCGGTGTCGCACCACTAGAGGCATTGCACCTGCTCGCGCACCGGCTGGTCGCCGAACGCAGCCCGGTGGTCGAATTCTCCGCCAGAAGCGAGCGCCTGGTGCCGACGGTTGCCGGCAGCGAAACGCTGAAGGCGCGGGCGCGAGCGATCCGCGACGAACTGGCCGACCTGGTGGCGGCGGCGCTGGCCGAAAGCGTCGGCCGCGACACCGCCGATCCCGATGCGCATCTTGCGGCCAACCTGCTGTTGGCGACCTGGACTGTCGCCTTTCTCGAGGCGCATCGCATGTTCCGACAGACCCGCAGCCGGGAGAAAGCGAACGATGCTTTCCTAGCTCTCGTCGACAAGGGGGCGATGGGCCTGGAAGCCGCGATGGCCGGCACGCCGTACCTGTCAGCGAACCAAACCTTTGGCGCGGTTTGGTGATTCAACAAATCAAGCGCGCGGCATCGTCAGCCCCAGCGCCTCTATCATCGCCGGGTCGAGGGCGCGCGTGGTGTCGTCCATCATCCCCATGCCGTCGAACAGGTCCCAGAACGCCCAGGGAAAGCCGAAGGCTTCCGCGCTCTGCCGCACATCGGCGATGTAGCGGGCGCGGTCCGGGCTCGGCGCGGCAGTGTAGCGGGCATCGGTGCGCAGCGCGCCGAACTCGCCCATGACAATGCGCTCGGGCGCGATGCCGTGGGTCTGCGCCCAGTCGCTCACCTGCTTAAGGTAGCGGTCGATGAAGCGGCGGTCGGGCTGCGCGTCGAAATAGACTTTCAGCACGCGCTCGGTCTCGGCATAGGCGGCCTTCTTGGCCTCTTGGGACCTTTCCGTGTCCCCGGCCATCCTTGCCCTGACCGAGGCCAGCGTTCTTTCCAGCGTTCCGGCGGAGGCCGGCCACGGCACGTTGTTCAGCGCGCGGTAGACCGGCTCGCGCATCCACGGCGCACCCTGATGACTGAACAGATAGGGCTCGTAAAAGTGGAAGGTGAACAGGATCGGCTCGAAATCCGCTAGCGGCGCCGGATCGAGCGCCGTCAAGCCCCGCACCATCGAGCCGCAGCCACCGGTGACGAGCAGCGGCACGCTCGGCCCCAAAACCCTGGCGGCCGTCAGCAGCGAGGCCTGCACGGCCGGCCATGCCTCGGAAGAACAGTCCTGCGGTGGCTCGTTGACAGGCTCCAGCGCCACCATGCCGGCCTTCCTGCCCTGGAGCCGCTCAGCGATTTCGCTCACCAGCCCCCGATAGGATTCGAATTCCGGCGCCGTGGTGCTGGAATACATGCGGTCGGGATTCCAGTAATGCGTGGCACCATTGGCCTGCACGTTGACGATGACGCCCAGATCGGCGCTGAGCGCCGCATCGACCGCTGCGTCGAGCATGCCCATCAATTCGGCGCGCTGTACCGCTTCGGTGGCAACGAACGGTCCCGGATCGACAGGCAGGCGGATGAAATCGAGGCCGCTGGCCCGCAACCGGGCAAGGTCGGCCGGCGTCGGCACCGGCCGCTGCGACTGGAAGGGCGGCCAGTCATAGTCGGTGCGGGGCGCGGGAAATTCGCGCGTCAGGGCAAACCATGGCCAGGTGTTGACGCCGCGCTTGAACGGCCAAGTGCCGACGGCGGGGCTTGCTGGCGAAGGTGTTGCGAGCGGCGTCGCGACCAGCGGCGCGGCGCCGGCGGCGAGCGCCGCCTTGAGCACCCGGCGCCGCGACCAGCCGGTCATGCGTGCTTGGCGCGGTCGGCTTTCGCCGGCGCGGCGGTGGCAACGCCGAGCTGCCGCAGCGCTTCCTTTTCATAGGCGGTGAGCACGTCTTCCCAGCGGAAGGCCTCGCGGGCGCGGGTCCGCGCCGCCTTGCTGCAGCGCGCCACCAGCGCATCGTCGGCCAGCACCTCGTCGATCCGTTCGCTCAGGCCATCGATGTCGTTGAAATAGATCGCTGCCTCGCCCGCGACCCACCGGTTGTAGCGGTTGTCATGCGCGATCACCATGTTGCCGGCGGCAAGCGCCTCGACCAGCGAAGGGTTGGTGCCGCCCACGGTGTGGCCGTGCATATAGGCGCGCGCGTGGAAGCGAAGCGCCTTCACCACCGCCTGGTCGTAGATCGCGCCCGGCATCATCACCGTGATGCCTGCCGCTTCGCGCACGGCGCGGTGGTAGGGAATGTCGTCGTTGAGCGTGCCGAGCACCACCAGCTTCATGTCGCCGCGATCGCGGCGGCGGAAGGCTTCGATGATCGGCAAGATGTTGTTGTCGGGTTCGATCCGCGCGATCGAGACCAGATATTTGCCGGGCTCGAGCCCGAGCGCGCGGATGGCTTCCTCCGGCGCCGAGGTCACCGGGTCCGCGCCATAGGCGATCGTGGCGATAGCGCTGCGCGGCCGCCTTGTCGCCAGATGGTCGGAGATCGCCGGGTGGTCGGCGACGAGCCGGTGCGAAAGCCAGGCGCCGATCCATTCGTTGAGCCAGAACCAGCTGCGCGCGGCCGGCCCCCATTTCGGCCGCCGCCACTCGATACCGTCCATGTTGGTGATGATCTTGCGCCGCATGAGCCTGAGCCAGGTCAGGAACACCGCGCCGTTATAGCCGAGCACCAGGCATACGCCCGGCCGCCTGGCGGCGTCGAGCACGCATTGCCAGTCGAATTCAAGCGTCGCGCGCGGACCGGTGGAGGCCACTTCGATGGTGATGAGCTCGATGCCGCGCCATGTCTCGGTGCTTACCCTTTGCCCGACGCGCTCGACCTCCTTCTGGCAGTAGACGCCGACCTTCCAGCCGCGTCCGGCCAGGAAAAGCGCCAGCCGCTCGGCGAAGGTTTCGAAGCCGCCGTGAGAAGCCGGAATGCCGCGCGTCCCCAGGATCAGGATCGAAGGCTTTTCGATCAGGGTGGAAGGTCGTTCCGGTGTCAAAATAAAGGATTCCCCGGGGTCCGGTCATGTTGTTACATCAATGACATGCCCAGCAACTTCCGTGCCAGGGTACCCCCAGAATGGATATTCACATGAAGGTGTAAAATTTCTCTTCAGGTCGCATGGCTTGCTTCATTATCGGTCAACTTTCGCGACGTATCTGTATCGATACGGGGCACGGCTTGGGTTCCCTCGTCGCAGCCGGGTATTCGCGACCCGGCATGATCCTTGCTCCCGGGCCTGCAGTGGCCACCGCTGGGTAGAGCGGCGTGCGGATTTGGCATGAAGTTTCTTCCGCGCTTGAAGTCCGGTGCTGAGCGGACTCGGGGTGCAAGGTGGAAAGATAGCAATGCGCATTGCCTGCGTTCATCAGGGCTACGAGCTCTATGGCTCGGACCGCAGCTTCGCTGAGAGCGTGGCTGCGCTGCGCGCCGCGTTTCCGGCCGCCGAGATCGAGGTCGTGCTGCCGCGCGAGGGACCGATCGTCGATATCCTAAAGCCGCATGCCAGCCGCATCGTGTTCGAACCGCTCTGGGTGCTCCGGCGCCAGGCGATGCTCAAGCTCGCCACCGTCGAGATGATGCGGCTGCCCGCTGCGCTCTGGCGGGCGTGGCAGCGCATGCGCGACAACGACCTGACCTATATCAACACCTCGATCATCGCCGATTATGCGCTGGCCGCGCGGCTCCTGCCACGCAAGGCGCTGCTGCACATTCACGAGATCCCGGAAGGCGTCCTGCGCAAGGTGCTTGTCGCGCTGATGCGCTGGAGCAAGGCGGATCTGATCTTCAACTCGCGCGCCACGCGCGCCACCTTCGGCGATCCGCCGGCCATCGATGCCGGGGGACGGCGCACGCATGTCGTCTACAACGGCGTTGCCGGTCCCGCCGCGGCCCTGCCCATGACCTATGACGGCAGCCGCCCGCTCAAAGTCCTGCTGCTTGGCCGCGTCAACCGCATCAAGGGGCAGGAGGTGCTGCTCGATGCCGTCGCCTCACTCCCCGCCGAATTGCGCGATCGCGTCGAGGTCCGCCTGGTCGGCGGCGCCTTCGAAAGCGTCGAACGCGAGCAGGCCTTGGCTGAACTGATCGGGCGCATGGGGTTGACCGGGCATGTCGAGGTGCTGCCTTTCGTCTCCGACCCCACCGATCATTATCGCTGGGCGGACATCGTGGCGGTGCCGTCGCGCCGCCCGGAGTCGCTTGGCCGCGTCGCTATCGAGGCGATGGGCTGGGGCCGGCCGCCGCTGGTGTCGGCGATCGGCGGGCTGGTGGAAGTGGTGACCGACGGCGAGACCGGCTGGCATGTGCCGCCGGGCAACGCCGCGGCCCTTGCCGGCAAGCTCGGCGAGATCATCCTGCGGCCCGACCGCTGGCGCGCCTTCGCCGCCGCCGGCCGCGCGCGTTACGAGGCAGTGTTCAGCGAGCCGATCGCCGCCGCCGCGATCGTGGCGATCGTGGCCGACAAGCTGAAGGCGGCAACGCCCCGGCAGGGGCGGGCGCGTGTTGCCCGCGAGGCGGAGACGAGCCCGTGAAGTTCACCTTCCCGGCCCATCTGGTGCGGCGCCTCATGCTGATGATCGGCGGCGAGGCGATGCAGAGCGGCTTCCATTTTGCCCTCAACATTGCGCTGCTGCATCTTCTGTCGGCCGAAGGCTACGGCCTCTTCGCGCTGGCCATGGTGATGGGCGGCGTCGGCCTGTCCTATATCCGCTCGCTCACCGCCGTTCCGGCCACCATATGGATGAGCAGAAGCACCAACAGCGCCGGCGTCAACGCCAATGACGTGACCTTCGGGTCGGCGGCGCTCGTGGTGGCGCTGCTGATGGGGTTCGGCACGGCGCTGCTGATGCGCCTGCTGGGCGACCCGAGCGGCATCGGCGCCGGCTGCTTCGTCGGCGCATGGTCGCTGCGCAGCCATATGCGCACGGCATTCTTTGCGCGCCGCATGCAGCTCGTCGTCTCGATCAGCGACGCCGTGTTCACGATCGCCGGCATAGTGCTCGCGGCGGCGGCGATCTGGTTTTTCGCGGATGCGCTGCAGGCCACCTTCTACGCGCTTGCCGCGGCCAACGTGGTCGGCATCGCCGTGCTGGTGAAGCTGGCGCGCCGCAGGCTGCGCATCTCCTTCCGCGCGCCAACCTGGCGGCGCTATGCAAAGCTCTGGCCGCAGCTCTGCTGGTCCGGGTTCAGCGCCACCACCACCAACATCCAGGGGCAATGCCTGGCCCTGCTGGTCGCCGGCATCGCCGGACCCGCGGCCTACGCACCGCTGGCGGCGGTGCTGGTGCTGTTTGCGCCGCTGCGCATCATCAGCCTCGCCTTCTCCAACATGACGCAGCCCGAACTCGCAAAGCTGGTGCGCAACAAGGAGTTCGACCGCGTGTGGACGCAGGCCAAGATCTGGGCGCTCGTCATGGGGCTTGGCAGCCTGGCCTATGGCGGCGGTATCCTGTTCATCCTGCCGATGATCAAATCCCAGGCTCTGCAGCATGCCTCGGTCGGGCTGATCGGGCTTTTCGCCATCGCCAACTTCGTGCCGATCATGGCCTATGTCATGCCGCGCGTCGTTCTCGAGATCCTCGGCGATTTCCGCATCGTCGCCTTCATCACCATGGCTGGCGCGATTGTCGGGCTGGCGACGATCGGGGTCCTGCTGGCTATCGCGCCATCGACATGGTCGCTGGCCGGCGCCGCGGTGTCCGAGACCTTCGTGCTCGTCACCTCATGGTATTTCGCGGGTCACCGCATGTGGAATTCCAAGCATCCGAACGAGCAGCGCCCCAGCGTTTTCGGCGCCTGGCGCCGCGCGGCCACGCTGGCAGTGCAGAGACGATAGGAGAACGATGTGGCAAGCCAGGCAATGCCGATGGCCGCAATGACGACCGGCTTGGCCGACGACGAGGCGACAGTGTACGCCGCCGGCGCCGCCAGCGGCGCTTACGTGGCTGAGCTGCACACCAGCCTCGAAGCGATCAAACCGCTCTGGCTACGTCTCGAGACAGAGGGCGTGTGCACCGGCCACCAGCATTTCGCCTGGGCCGAAGGGATCGTCGAAGGGCTCGTGCCGCAAAAAGCCGATCTTGCCATCGTCGAGGTGAGGGATGCCGCCACGGGCGAGCCGAGGATGCTGGTACCGTTGATGCGGCGCCGCGCATTCCATCATTGGGTGATCGAGTGGCTGAGCTGCGGGGTCTGCGATTATTCCGCGCCGCTGCTCGCCGACGCGACGCCTTGGACCAAGCAATCCGCCGAAGCTGCGTGGGCGGCGGTGCTTTCCGTGCTGCCGCCGGCGGACCGCATCCACATTGTCGGCATCCCGAAGCAGGTTGGCGGCGTCGCCAATCCCCTGGCGCTGCTTTCGCAGGCGCGCGACTCCATCCACTCGCACTATGGCATCGCCATGGACGGCGACGCCGAAACCGTCGTCAAGCGCATCTGTCGTCCGTCCTTCGTCAAGGCGCTCAACAAGGACTTGCGGCGGCTCGACCGCAATGGCGGTCTGGCGTTGGTGGAAGCCGACTCGACGGCCCTGGTGGACTCCATCTTCGACAAGCTGGTCGAGATGCGGCTCAGCCGCTTTCGCGAGCTCGGCCGGTTCGATCTCCTCGCGCGGCGTCCGGTCATCGATTTCTACCGCAAGGCCGCCCATCGCGGCCTGTCGGACGGTTCGGTGCGGATCTTCGGCCTGCGCGCCGGCGACGTCATGGTCGCGGTCCAATACCTGGCGGCTCATCTGGGCACGCTGCATGCGCTTCTGATCGCGATCGACCAGGGCGCGGTGCCCAATGTTTCGCCGGGACTTTGCATCATGGGAGAGCTGATCAGATGGGGGCGGGGCGCCGGGTTCGACTATTTCGACCTGTCGGTCGGCAACCAGAGCTACAAGGAACATATGGGGGCGGTGAAGGCGGTCCTCTCCGAACTTTGCTACGGCATCACGCTGAAGGGCATGGCCGCGAGCCAGGCCATCAAATATCGCGGCCAGGGCGTAGCCTTCGTGCGCGACAACCCGCGCCTGTTCAAGCTCGCGCAGGAATTCATGCAACGCTGGCGGCGACTGCGGGCGCCGCGGTGAGTAGGCGGCCCGTACCCGGCAAATTGACTCACATTCCGCTCTCCGCCATGCTTATGGGCAGCCGTATCTCCAGCGGCAGCGTGTTCGAGTGAGGCCATGGCCAGTCCCGTCGCCAGAGAAAATGCCCGCCGCGCCGCGGTGAAGACCGCGCTCGAGCGCCACAAGGTCTATGTCACCGCGCAGCGCTTTTCCGGCGGCTCCTACAGCGCCCGCGTGCTGGTCGATGGCGAAGCCTACTGGGTCGACGAATTCCGGTTGAGCCAGTTGAGGCAAGGGCTGACGCCCGCCGAGCTGGACCTTTTGCCGGCGATCGACGATTGATCTCTCGCGCATGACAACGGCAAGGCTGGCGGGACAGCGCCCCCCTCTGGCCTGCCGGCCATCTCCCCCTCTAGGGGGGAGATCAGACGTCGCCCCCGCCTTCGCTAATCGCCAAGGTTGCAAGGGGAGCGCCGACACTGAAACTGCCAATCTCCCCCCTAGAGGGGGAGATGTCCGGCAGGACAGAGGGGGGCGCGAAGGAACGCGGCATTTGCCGTGGTCCGCTCTGCGCCTTGGCGCCTAGCCCATGCCCGCCAACCTCAAACCCTATCGCGCCAAGCGCGAATTCTCCCGCACCCCGGAGCCGGCGGGCAGCCTCGCCTCCGATGGCTCCAACCGCTTCGTCGTCCACAAGCACCACGCCACCGCCGATCATTACGACCTGCGCCTCGAAGTCGGCGGCGTGCTGAAGAGCTGGGCCGTCCCGCGCGGGCCGTCGCTCAATCCGGCCGACAAGCGCCTCGCTGTCGAGACCGAGGATCATCCGATTGAATATATCGACTTCGAGGGCGTCATTCCCGAGGGCGAGTATGGCGGCGGGCCGATGATCGTGTGGGACACCGGCACCTGGGCGCCG
Source organism: Mesorhizobium sp. CNPSo 4661 (assembly GCF_057784215.1). Taxonomy (NCBI): domain Bacteria; kingdom Pseudomonadati; phylum Pseudomonadota; class Alphaproteobacteria; order Hyphomicrobiales; family Phyllobacteriaceae; genus Mesorhizobium; species Mesorhizobium sp. CNPSo 4661. The sequence goes on from NZ_JBWGIO010000008.1 coordinate 244,402, forward strand.
ATGGAGGATGTCGAAAAAAGCCTGCGCACCGGCGCCTTCAAGTTCCGGCTGGCCGGGCAGAAGCTCAATGGCGGCTGGATGCTGACTCGTCTGAAGCCCAAGCCCGGCGAGGATGAGAACAAGAAGAACTGGCTGCTGTTCAAGGAGCGCGACCTCGCTTCCGACACCAAGCTCGACATCTTGCAGGCACGGCCGGAAAGCGTGAAATCGGGCCGCCGCATCGAGGAACTGGCGGCGCCGCCGAAGAGACGCGAGCGCTTGCCGCCGAAAGCCGGTTCGCTGAAGCCCGGCGCGCTGCCTGGCGCTGTGAAAGGCGACCCGCCGACCCGCATCGAGCCGCAGCTTGCCACGCAGGCGCTGAAACCGCCGGGCGGCACAGGCCTTGCGGATGATACGGGCGAGCTCTGGCTGCACGAAATCAAATTCGACGGCTACCGCACCATGGCGCATGTCGTGGGTGGAACGGTCAGATTGATGACCCGCGCGGGCATTGACTGGACCAAACGCTATGGCGATCTCCCGCAGGCCTTTTCACGGCTGCCGGTCAGCCAGGCGATTATCGACGGCGAGATCGTAGTGCTCGACGACAAGGGCATTTCGCGCTTCGCGTTGCTGCAGGACGCGCTGGCCGAGGGCGCCGGCTCGAAGCTGCATTTCTATGCCTTCGACCTGCTCCAACTCGACGGTTGGGACCTGCGCAAGGCGCCGCTCAAGAAGCGCAAAGCCCTGCTTGCCGAGCTGCTCGCCGGCCAGGCCGCCAACGCCGCCATCCAGTACAGCGACCATGTCGAGGGCGACGGTCAGGGGCTTTACGACCAAGCCTCGGACCTTGGGCTGGAAGGCGTCGTCTCGAAGCGCGCCGACGCCATCTACATGAGCGGCCGCACCAAGAGCTGGACCAAGGTGAAGGCGCAGAAGACGGACGACTTCGTCATCGCCGGTTACACCGTCTCCGACCGGGCCGAGGGGTTGGCGGCGCTGGGCATGGCCGAGTTCGTCGATGGCGAACTACACTATCGCGGCAAGGTCGGCACCGGCTTCGACAGCGACATGGCGCGGGATCTGCTCGCCCGGCTGGAGCGGCTGACCGCCGGCGCCAGTCCGCCCGAAGGCGTCCCGCGCGAGATCATGCGTGAGATGCACTGGGTGAAGCCGCTGTTGTCGGCCCGCGTCCGCTATTCGAACCGCACCGCCGACGACGCGATCCGCCATGGCGTCTTTCGCGGGTTGCGCGATGTCGGCGGGCTGACCACGCCGGTCCCGGTCAAGCGCAAGCGGCTGATCGCCGAGTCCGATCTTGCCACCATCTGGGTCACCAACCCGGAGCGGCGGCTGTTCGGCAAGACCGGGCCCACAAAACTCGACATCGCCGTCTATTACGCGCTGGTCGGCGATTTCATGCTGCCGCATATCCTGGGACGTCCAGTGTCGCTGGTGCGCTGCCCAACCGGCAAGCCGCAAGACTGTTTCTTCCAGCGCCACGCCTTCACCGGCATGCCGCCTTCGGTGGCGGTGTTCGAGAGCACCAATTCGGAGGGCGAGACAAAAACCTATCTCTCGGTCGAGGATGCCAAGGGCTATCTGGCGCTGGCGCAATTCGGCGTCGTCGAGTTCCACACCTGGGGCACGCACCGATCAAAACTCGAAAAGCCCGACCAGATCGTCTTCGATCTCGACCCGGGCGAAGGGATTTCCTGGCGCGAGGTGGTCGAGGCCGCCGTCCACATCAAGGGCGGGCTGGAAAGCCTCGGCCTTGTGCCCTTCGCCAAGACTTCCGGCGGCAAGGGCATCCACATCACCGTGCCGGTGACGCGCAAGCAGAACTGGAAGAAGCTGCACCAGGTGAGCAGCGCCATCTCCACTTTGCTCGCCGCGAGCGCGCCCGACACCTTCACCACGACGATGGGCAAGGAAAACCGCAAGAAGCGTATCTTCATCGACTTCCATCGCAACGCTCGCGGCCACACGTCCGCCGCTCCTTACTCGCTGCGCGCCCGCACCAACCTGCCGGCCTCCACGCCGGTGAGCTGGACCGACCTGGAGACGATCGATGCGCCGGAGGACCTGAACTACGCCTCGCTGCCGGGATTGCTGGAGACGTCGGGCGATCCCTGGGCGGAGATCGATGAGATGGCAAGGGATTTGCCGGTGGTGGAGAAGGGGTGGTAGCGTGCGGATGAGGGCCGGAGCCCCTCGACTTCGTCATTCCAGGGCGGAGCAAGGAGCGAAGCGACGCGCGCAGACCCTGGAATCCATGCCGTGACCTGGAAGCGATGCGGCGGTGCAAACTATCCGGTGTCGTGAAGCCTTCGTTCTCCACCGTGGTGCCTATCATGGATGTAACGGAATGGATTCTAGGGTCTACGCTCCGCTTCGCGTCGCTCCGCCCTAGAATGACGAAGCGCGACGGCCTCGGCTAGTCGCCAAGCTCTTGCCTTCCATCTCCATCGACGCTTCCTACAATTTGAACTATCCTCCCGCCGATCCAACCCCCAAGAACACTTCGCTAGGAATTCGGCTGTAAGGTTGGGGGTCGGTGTAGGATTTCCGCAGCCTCAATCGTCCTCCGGACGAAGCGCTGCAAAGAGCATGGACAAGACCATGCTCCAACATAGTTGTCAGTGCACATGGCCGCGTAGGAGTTCATCATGGCGCCCAGGGCAAGTTGGAAAGGTTACCTCAAGCTCAGCCTCGTCAGCTGTCCGGTCCGGCTTTATCCGGCCACCAGCGCGAGCGAGCGGATCTCGTTCAACCAATTGCACAAGAAGACCCACAATCGCATCAACATGAAACCGGTCGATCCCGAGCTCGGCCTGGTCGAGCGCTCGGACCTGGTGCGCGGCTACGAATATGAGGACAAGCAGTACATCATCATCGATGACGCCGACCTTGACGCGGTGAGGATCGAATCCAATCACACGATGAACATCGAGGCCTTCGTCGACGAGGGCGAGGTCGACGTCATCTACCAGGATGCGCCCTATTATCTGGCGCCGGATGGCGCGATGGCGGAGGAGACCTTTGCGGTGCTGCGGGAAGCGATGCGCAAGTCCGGCAAGCTCGCCATTGCCCGGCTGGTGCTCTCCAGCCGCGAGCGCGTGGTGACGATCGGGGCGCGCGAGAACGGCATGTTCGTCTGCACCTTGAGGAACCCCAACGAAGTGCGCGGCACGGCTGAATATTTCGGCAATATCCCGGACGCCAAGCCGGATCCCGAAATGCTCCAGCTCGCCGAAGCGCTGATCAAGCAGAAGCAGACCCATTTCGATCCGAAGAACTATGAGGATCGCTACGAGGTGGCGCTGATGGCGATGATCCGCGAGAAGCTGAAGGGCCACAAGCCGATCATCGCGGCCGCGCCCGAGCGCGGCAATGTCATCAACCTGATGGACGCGCTGAAGGCGAGCCTGTCGCAGCAGACCAAGCCTCCGGCCAAGTCGAAGAGCAAGGCCGAGGAAGCGCCGGCCAAGCCCGCCAAGAAGGCGGCTGCTGGTGGTGGCGCGCCTGAGAACCCGCTGAAGGCGAACCTGCTGAAGGCCGTCGGCAAGAGCAAGAAGTGACGGGAAATGCAGGGCCTGTGATCGTTCCCGGCGCCGTCTTCGGCGTCGTCGGGGCGCTGGCCGCCTTTCCGCTGCGACTTGCCGCGCGCGAGGTCGAGCGCCGCCACGCCGAGCTGCGGCGCGGCGTCACCCGCCGCACCTCTCATGTCGTGTTCGGCCGCACGCTCCTCGCCAAGACGACAAGGACCGGCGATGCCGAGATCGAGCGCCGCGCGAAGTCCGAGCGCGAGGCCGGCCGCACGCTCTCCAGCGAGAACGGTTTCCTGCGCCTGCTTGGGCTGATGAAGGCGCCCGACGCCTCGTCGCTGTCCAGGCAATCGCTGATCGACCAGTCGCGGCTCGCGGGCGACGACCTCGACATGCTGTCGCTGTTCGACGCCTTCGAGCATGACGCCGAACCCTATTCCTTCCGCGACCTGATCCTGGCAAGGAAATATGCCGGGCTGATCGCCAGCGGCGCGTCGTGGGGTGCGATCGCGCGCTCCGTGCACCGCTCCGGTCCGGTCGCCTCGCTCACCGCCAAGTCGCTCAACCTTGGCTCGCAGCATGGCCGCCCGGATGCGATCTATCTCGATGAAGGCAGGAGCGAGCTCGACGGGCAGCTTTTGTTCGACCTCGGCTCGCCGGAAGACGACACGCTGGAAGAACTCTTCGCCGAGGCTGAAGCCGCGGAAGAGGAGGGGCGCCACGACGATGCCGCCGCCCTCTATCAGCGCTGCCTGGCGATCGATCCCAAGGATGCGATTGCCGCTTTCAACCGCGCCAATTGCCTGCGCGGCGCCGGCCGGGCTGCCGAAGCCGTGCATGACTATGCCCGGGCGATCAAGCTCGATCCGGGCTTCGTCGAAGCCTGGTTCAACCTTGCCGGGCTGATGAGTGACGAGGGCAAGGTCGCGTCGGCGCGTCGGCATCTGCAGAAGGCGATGGCGCTGGACAAGGATTACGCAGATCCGGTGTTCAACCTGGCGCGGCTGGAATTCGATGCGGGTAATCTCAGTGAGGCTAGGCGGCTGTGGTCGCGCTATCTGGAGCTCGATGCGGATTCCGAATGGGCGCGGACTGCGCAGAAAGGCATACAGTTCGTGGATTTACACATGGCGGGAGAGAGAGATGTTCGCGCTTGAGCACCCCCCTCTGGCCTGCCGGCCATCTCCCCCGCAAGGGGGGAGATCAATTGTCGCGTCGGCTTTCGCTAATCGCCAGCGTAGGAGATTAGGCGCGGCGCCGAAGCTGCCAATCTCCCCCCTTGCGGGGGAGATGGCCGGCAGGCCAGAGGGGGGCGAAGGAACTCGGCCTTTCCGTGGGGGCCGTCTCATGACCACCTTCCTCTTCGACGGCTTTGACACCGCCCCCGTCACCATCCTGCTCGCCCATGGCGCCGGCGCGTCGATGGATTCGCCTTCCATGACCGCCACGGCCAAGGCGCTCGCAGCGGCCGGCTTCCAGGTCGCGCGTTTCGAATTCCACTACATGGCGGCGCGCCGCTACGGCCACCGAAAGCCGCCGCCGCGCGCCGAGACGGTGAACCCTGAATACATCAAGGCGATCGCCGACCTGCGCGCCAGGGGCGTGAGCGGCAAGCTGATTATCGGCGGCAAGTCGATGGGCGGCCGCGTTGCTTCGATGGTGGCGGACGAGATGTTCGCCAAGGGCGAGATCGCCGGGCTGGTCTGTCTCGGTTATCCCTTCCATCCGCCGGGCAAGCCCGAGCAATTGCGCACGAAGCATCTGATCGACCTGAAGACGCCGACGCTGATCTTCCAGGGTACCCGCGACGAGTTCGGCACCAGGGACGAGGTCGCGACCTACGGTCTCTCCCCGGCAATAGAGGTGATCTGGCTGGAAGACGGCGACCACGATCTGAAACCGCGCAAGGCGATCTCGGGCTTTTCGACGGCGGATCATCTGAAGACCGTGGCGGAGACGATAAAGGCCAAGCTGGCCCAGCCATCGGCTTCGTCATTCTAGGGCGGAGCAAGGAGCGAAGCGACGCGCGCAGACCCTGGAATCCATGCCGTTACATACGAGCGCTGCAGCGTTTCAGAATTCTGCATTGCCGAACCCCACGGCATGCGTCACGGCATGGATCCTCGGGTCAAGCCCGAGGATGACGAAGCGAGAGACCGCTTCGGCAAATGAAACTCGCCACCTTCAACATCAACAACATCAACAGCCGGCTGGAAAACCTGCTGGCTTGGCTCGCCACGGCCAAACCCGACGTCGTCTGCCTGCAGGAACTCAAATCCCGCGACACGCAGTTCCCGCTGACCAGGCTCGCCAAGGCCGGTTACGGCGCGGTGTGGAAGGGCGAGCCGACCTGGAACGGCGTCGCTATCCTGGCAAAGGGCGCCGAGCCTGTCCTGACGCGCGACGCGCTACCCGGCGACGATGCCGACCGCCAGTCGCGCTACATCGAGGCGGCGGTCGACGGCGTCGTCGTCGCCTGCCTCTACGCGCCGAACGGCAATCCGCAGCCGGGGCCGAAATTCGAGTACAAGCTCGCCTGGCATGAGCGCTTCGCAACGCATGCCGGTGATCTGCTCGACACCGGCCTGCCGGTGGTGCTGGCCGGCGACTTCAACATCGTGCCGGAACCGCGCGACATCTACGCCACGCGCTCCTACGACGACAACGCGTTGGTGCAGCCGCAAAGCCGCGCTGCCTTCGCGACGTTGATCGAGCAGGGTTGGACCGACGCGCTGCGCAAGGTTTTTCCCAACGAAGAAAAACTCTACACCTTCTGGGACTATCGCCGGAACCGCTGGCCGCGCGACGCGGGCCTCAGGCTCGACCACATACTGCTGTCGAAGAAGCTGGCGCGTAAACTGAAAGCGGCGGGTATCGACCGCGAATTGCGGGGCGGGGACAATCCCAGCGATCATGCGCCGGTATGGGTGGAGTTGGGGTGAGGTTTTCGCGAAGAACGTCCAGGCCGGCGTTCCTTCGCGCTCCCTCTGTCCTGCCAGCATCGCAATTCATCACAATGACTTGCGGCATCAATGTCCAACGCTAATCTGCTGAAAACTTGAAGGGGTTCATGCTCGTGGTCTTGAACATCGGTCTGCAGCCATCGCCCGCCCATCATGGCTGATACCGTCCTCGTCGCCCTGATCTCGGCCCTCGTCCTTGCCGGCGCCGCAGCCCTCATCGCGATCGCGCTGCGCCGGCGACGCAAGCGCCGCAGGGCGCGCGGCAATCCCGATCCGACGGTCGACTATGCGCCGCGCGCCCATTGGGCGCCGACGTCCGGCAAGCTCAACTTCTCGTCCTTCGTCTACATGGACGTCGACGGCGACGGCACCTATGGCCAAGCCGACCGGCCGATGGCGGGCATCGCGGTGCGGCTCTATGACGAGCGCGGCACTTTCGTTGCCTCGGCGCGCAGCAACGCCGCCGGTTTCGCCAATTTCGCGATGTCGTCGAAGCGCCGCAGCGCGGCGATCCACAGGCCCGGCAACTATCGCTTTTCGGTATCGGTGCCGCCCGGCTGGCGCGCCAGCAGCGCCAACCACGACCAGGCGGTGCGCATCTCGGATGCGCCAGGCTCGATGGTCGGCCTCGTCGGCGAGGGCTTGCCGAAGCCGGTCGGCCTCGCGCCGGGGCGGACGGTGAACGGCAGGACGCCGGCCGCAACGGGCGCCACGCTGTCGGTCATGGGCAAGGGTCAATTGCTTGAAAGCCACGCGCTGCCCGCGGACGCGGCCTTCCGCTTCCCGCTGGGCGTCGATGCCGATGAAGTCGTCATTGCCGGTTCGGGGCTGGACCGAAGGCTGAAGCTGTCGGCCTTTCCGGTCGATCTGGGCCTGCTGGCGCAGGGCTCGCTCGCGCCCGGCGCGGCGCTCAATGCGATCGGCTTCGACGACATAACTCCGCGCGGCCTGTGCAAAGTACCGTCGGGCTACGCCGGGCTCGACTGGCGCAATCTGAACGCTATGTCGCGCGACCACACCGCAAACAGCGAGGGCTACGTCAACGGCAATGTGTCGGGCGCCTACATCGCCTATACCAGCAGCGGCCATCCGGCCGAGTTCTGCCGCGCCGCGCCCTTCGGCTTCCATTCGGTGATGCTGGCCGCGGCCTGGCTGGCCTCGGAAGGCGAGGTGGCGCTGGTCGAAAGCTGGCTCAGGGAAGAGCTGATCGCCAGCGACGAGGTCACGCTGTCGGCGCTGGCGCCGGTCCACTACGCGCCGATGCTGGAGGCGGTGACACGCGTGCGTATCTCCACCAACCATCACTGGCAGGCCGTGCTGGATGATCTCATGCTCGCGCTTTGATGCCGCCCGGTGGACCATGGCCGCCACCTGACACGGCGGGCCTGCCTGCAGGAACAATTTCAGGAACAGCGTGTAGCGATTGGGCTCTGCGACTTCGCCGTAGGCTTCGGTCCGGAATCGCGCGACGGGATCAAGGGGTGGAAGCGCCTTGGGCCACCGCGGTCACGGCGGAGAGCCGGTCCTTCTTGATCAACGTCGGCTTCTCGTAGGCCTTCTTCATGCGGCGCCGTTGGCAAGCGATAGGCTGGCTACGACCATCGAGAGCTTGCCCTTGCGGACGAAAACCGGCTTCTCGTAAGTCTTCTTCATGTGATTGCTCCCCTTGAAATCCGAACTGATAATCTCATACGAGCAGTTCCTGTCAAGCAAACGGCCAGGCGGGCCGCTCTGTTCCTGGGGATGGCGTTCTACTGACATGACCGCCGCTCAATAGTGGATGTCCGCACAAGCCGGTACCGGGCGCGGAGGATATCGTCTGGCGAAGCTGTGCGAGGTCTTGCACTTAGCCTTGGCCGCAAGCTCGGCTAAGATGCCGGGGCCGGCTTGCTGCCACGCTGCAAGGGAGCGGGGCGGCGAGGCGGGGGGAGACCGATGAAGAGATCGACCGAGAGGCTGCTGGCGCTGGCGATGCTGGTCATTGGCATTGCCTGCTTCGCCAAGCTCTATCCGGCGCTGGGCGGCAAGCCGTCGGCGCCGGCGCGCCTGGAAATCTTCGGCGCGGCCGGCGTGCTGTCGGTCCTTGCCGGGTTGCTTTTTCTCACCGGCCTGTTGCCGGGCGCCGCCAGGCACGATCCGGCCGCCCCTTTGTTCGGTCGCGACGCCGAGATCGCGCCGGCCGGCCATCCGCGGCTGCGCGGCATCGCGCTCGCTTTGCCGCTTTTGGCCTTGCTCGTCATCGTCGCCGACCAGTTCGGCTCGTGGCGGACCCAGGAGCCTGCTAGCGAGCCGACGAAGGAAATCGCCACCGCGCCGACGCTTCGGCCTGCCGAGCCGGAGGCGAGTACAAGACCAACCACGCCGGAAGTGAGCACAAAGCCAATCGTGCCCGAGGCGAGCGCCGAGCCGGTCGTACCCACACAGGAAGAGGTCGCGACGCCTGCGCTGCCCGAGCCGGTTGCGGCTCCCGTCCAGCCTGCGCCGGCCGCCGCCGCGCCCGCGGCGCCGCAGCCTGCCCAACCGGCACAGCCCGTCCTGTCGACCGAGCAGACGGCGCTCGCGCCCGCAACGCCGCCGCAGACGGTGGCGCCGCCTCCACCGGCGCCTCCGGCCCAGCCGACCGCGCCCGAAGGCCACCGCGATGCCGTCGTCTGGCTGGCGGTGTCGGCCGACGGCCACGAGATCATGAGCGCAAGCACCGACCGCATGATCAAGCTCTGGGACATCGACGGCAAGCGGCTGATCCGCGATCTGGGTGAGCAGAAGGATATGGCGCGCAGCGCGCTCTTCATGCCCGACGGCAAGACTGCGCTCACCGCCGGCGACGATGGCGAGATCGTGCTGCGCCAGTTGTCCGACGGCACGGTGCTGCACGTCTTCTCCTCGGGGGCGAATGGCGGCGTCAGGCAACTGAAGATCAGCCCGGACGGCAAGCGCGCCGTCAGCGGTCACGACACCGGGTCCGTGGTCGTCTGGGACCTGGCGAAGGGGGTGGTGTCGCATGTGCTGCCGGGGCATGACTGGTCGGTGAGCTCCGTCGCCATCTCGCCGGACGGCACCAGGGCGCTCACGGGCAGCATCGATGGCGAATTGAAGCTGTGGGACATCGTCGCGGGAAAACAGCTGCGCAGCTGGCACGGCCACGACCGCGGCGCCTATGGCGCGGTCTTCCTGGCCGACGGCCACCACGCGGTGACCGGCAGCGGCGATTACACGATCAAACTCTGGGACCTCGACAGCTTCAAGGAAGTGCGGCGTTTCGAGGGCCATTCCGGCACGGTCTATGCGCTCGCCTTGTCGGTCGACGGCAAGCGGCTCGGCTCCGTCTCGCTCGACGGCACGGCGCGGATCTGGAACATGGACACGGGCGACGAGATCGCCGAATTCGATCCCGGCACCGGGCCGATGTACTCGGTCGCCTTCGCCGCCGACGGCACGCTGTTGACCGGCGGCATCGACCGCACCATCCGCGACTGGCCGGCGGCAGGCGGGGACGGCAAGGTGCTGTTTGCGGGGGCACCGGAGTGAGGATGTTGCGATAGTTTGCTGACAGGATAGGTCGGCGGGACAGCACCCCCCTCTGGCCTGCCGGCCATCTCCCCCGCAAGGGGGGAGATCAGCAGCTTCCGCGCGCTGCCATTGTGCTGCAAGGCCGACAATTGGCGAAAGCGATCGCGACATCGATCTCCCCCCTTGCGGGGGAGATGCCCGGCAGGGCAGAGGGGGGTGTGAAGGAACGCAGCCTTCGCGATTGCGCCGTTCCGGACGCGTGGTCACTGACAAGGAGGCGCCAGCCGATGAACATAGTCGAAGCCTCGATCGCCGATCTGCGCCGCGCGCTGGAGGAGGGCACCGTCACCAGCGTCGAACTGGTCGGCGCGTATCTGCGGCGCATCGCGCATTACGACCGCCATGGCATCGCGCTCAACGCTGTGCCCATCCTCAACCCGAACATGTTCGCGGAGGCCGAAGCCTCCGACCGGCGCCGCAGCCAAAACAAAACGCTCGGACCGCTCGACGGCATCCCATACACCGCCAAGGACAGCTACAAAGCCAAGGGGCTGACGGTGGCGGCCGGCTCTCCGGCCTTCGAGCATCTGGTGGCCACGCAAGACGCCTTCACCATCGCCCGCCTGCGGGCGGCGGGCGCGGTGCTGATCGGCCTCACCAACATGCCGCCGATGGCCAATGGCGGCATGCAGCGCGGCGTCTATGGCCGCGCCGAGAGTCCCTACAACAAGGATTTCCTCACCGCCGCCTTCGCTTCCGGCTCGTCCAACGGTTCGGGCACCGCGACCGCCGCGTCCTTCGCCGCCTTCGGGCTCGGCGAGGAAACCTGGTCGTCCGGCCGCGCGCCGGCTTCCAACAATGCCTTGGTCGCCTACACACCCTCGCGCGGCGTGATCTCGGTGCGCGGCAACTGGCCGCTGGTGCCGACCATGGATGTGGTGGTGCCGCATACACGCACCGTTCCCGACATGTTGGAACTGCTCGACGTCATCGTCGCCGACGATGCCGAGACGCGCGGCGATTTCTGGCGCGTTCAGCCTTGGGTGGAGATCCCGAAAGCTTCAGCGCTGAGGCCCGTGAGCTACACCGGTCTCGCGCTGCAAGGTGCGCTGAAGGGCAAGCGGCTTGGCGTGCCGAAAATGTATATCGGCAAAGATGAAGGCGCCGAACGCCCCATCGAGACCCGCGCTTCGGTGCTGGAGCTCTGGCGGCAGGCGGCGCGCGATCTCGAGGCGCTCGGCGCCGAAGTGGTCGAGGTCGATTTCCCCGTCGTCTCAAACTACGAGCGCGATCGTGCGGGCGCGCTGTCGATGGTCGATCGCGGTTTGGTGCCGTCGGAATTCGCCGAGCGCGAGATCTGGGACCTGTCCATCTGGTCCTGGGACGATTTCCTGCGCGCCAATGCCGATCCGGCAATCCCCGATCTTGCTTCGGTCGACGGCGCAAAGATCTTCCCGCAGCCGCCGGGCACGTTGCGCGATCGTTACGGCGAGGCCGATTTCGATCTGGCGCAATATGTCGAGCGGGCGAAGCGGGGCGTGGCGCCGCTCTCGGACATTCCTGCGATCGAGGCGGGACTGGAAGGCCTGGAGGCAACGCGGCGCGCCGATTTCGAGGACTGGCTCGACGCCAACAAGCTCGATGCCGTGGTGCTGCCGGCGGTGGCCGATGTCGGCCCGGCCAATGCCGATGTTGACGAGGCCTCGGCCAGGCTCGCCTGGCGCAACGGCACCTGGGTCGCCAACGGCAATCTGGTCTGGCGCCATCTCGGCATCCCGACCGTGACGGTGCCGATGGGAACGATGGCCGATATCGGCATGCCGGTCGGCCTCACCTTCGCCGGCAAGGCCTATGACGACGTGGCGTTGCTGGGGATCGCCGGCGACTATGAGCGCGCCACAAGGCGGCGCACCGTTCCGCCGCGCACGCCGGCGCTGGCCGATGATGTGTTCGAGGGCAGGGGCCTGGCGGGTCGTGTTGGCGATGCACCGCTCACGCTGGCGCTGGCCGCTCAGACGACGCGATCCGGCGACACCGACGAGATCGCGATCGTGTTGGACGTCGAGGCGAACGAGCCGGCCGCCGTGCAAATTCACGTCAATGGCGAGCCCGTCCTCATGCAGGCGGGCGGCAATCGCCACACCGGCCGGGTGGTCGTGCCGGCATCGACGCATCAGGGCTTCCACAGCGTCTGGCGCGGCGCCTATGGCTCGATCGTCACGGCCATTGCGCGCCTGCCTGACGGGCGCTGCGAGGGAGCCTTTATAATCACCGGCGGCATCGGCTGACAGGCTACTGCCGATCTGGCAGAGCGACGCACTTCCGAGTGCGCGGCAAGCTGATCGCCGCCACTCGCTCGATCCCGCAATGCGTCGCCGATCCGAGCAACGCCTGAGCGGCTGCTGCTGCTCCGTGCCGCCTGCTAAAGCATGTCTCCCGAAAGTGGGCCCGGTTTCGGGACAAAGACATGCTTAAAATCAAAAACTTAAAGCAGGTCGCGTGAATCCTTTTTCACGCGACCTGCTTTAGGTCGACCGCCAGCGCGATGAACCCGAACAGCGCCCCAACCGCGCACACCGCGTTCCAGCCGCCCCAGGCCCAGGCAATGCCGGCCAGCAGCGAGCCAATCGCGCCGCCGATGAAGAAGATGCCGACGAACAGCCCGTTGATGCGGCCGCGCGCCTTCGGCTGCAGCAGGTTGACCGCGCGGCGGCCCAGCGTCTGGTCGCCGGTGACGCCGATATCGAGCAGCACGGCGCTCGTGCCCATGAAGATGAGGGACAGCCATGCGCCGCCGGCCCCGGCCGCGTCGTCCCCCGCGCCGGCCCAGGCGGCGAGGCCGAGCGCCGCGATCAGCGCGAGATGGCAGAGGATCGTGGCCGGGCGCGTAAAACCGCGGTCGCCGGCGCGGCCGAAGATCGGCGTCACCGCCGCACCCCCGGCGCCGACCAGTGCGAACAGGGCAATGCCTTTCTGGCCGAGATCGAAGGGCGGGGCCGAGAGGCGCAGCGCCACCGCCGTCCAGAACACGCTGAAGGCCGCCATCACCAGGCTCGCCGTGAAGGCGCGCCTGCGCAGCACCGGCTCCCGGCCCAAAAGTCCGACAAGCGAGGCAATCAGCCTCGCATAGTTCGCATGCGCCGGCGGCCGCCGCCTCGGCAGCGTCAGGCCGAGCAGGACGGCAAGCAACGCCAGTGACGCGGCGCTGATACCGTAGAAGGCGCGCCAGCCGAAAGCGTCGGCGACGAGGCTGGCGATCGGACGCGACAGCAGGATACCGATCATCAGTCCGCTCATCACGTCGCCGATGACGCGCCCTTCCTGTCCCGGCGGCGCCATCGAGGCGGCCACCGGCACCAGCACCTGGATGCAGGAACAGGCGGCGCCGAGCACGAACAGCACGGCAAGCAGCGAGGCGGCGGACGGCGCGAATGAAGCGACCGCCGCGGCGAGCGCGGCCGCGCACAGCATGCGCAGCACCAGCGTGCGGTTCTCGACCAGGTCCGACAGCGGCACCAGGAAGAACAGCCCGGCGGCATAGCCGAGAAGCGTGGCCATCGAGACGAGGCCGCTCTCCGATGCCGCGGCGCCGAGCGATGGGCCGATCAGCCCGACCAGCGTCTGCGGAGCGAACAAATTGGTGACGATGATGCCGACCGAAGCCGCGAACAACAGCGTCTGGGACCGGGTGACGGTGCCGCCGATTTCGCTTGGCCGTTCCGCCAGTTGCGCGTTGTGTGTGCCGTGCATCAAAACCTCCTCGCTGTCCGCATATTCAGCGAGGACTTTATTCGGAACGATCATAATGCTACAATTGAAATGTTCCGATAATGATTATGCGAGTTGCGCATGAACATCCATGACCTCGAAGCCTTCGTCGCCGTCGTCGAAACAGGCTCCATCGTCGGTGCTTCGGCTAGGCTCAACCTCACCCAGCCCGGCGTGACGCGCCGGGTGCAGAACCTCGAGGAGCAACTGGCGACGCCTTTGCTCGACCGCCAGTCGAAGCCGCTCAAACCAACGGCATCGGGCCGCGAGGCCTATGAGCATGGCCGCCGCGTGCTGCGCTCGCTGGAGGATCTGAAGGCGGGTGTGTCGCCGGCCGGCGAGGTGAGGGGCGAGTTCCGCCTCGGCATCATGCCTTATCTGTCGACCAGCGCGCTGTCCGAGCCGCTCGACAGCTTGCGTGCAGCCTTCCCGCAACTGACGCTGAAGATCACCTCCAGCCTGTCGCCGCGCCTGGTGGAGCAGGTGCTGCGCAGCGAGATCGACGCGGTGGCGGTCTGCCTTGCCGAGGGTGTCGCGCCGCCGCCGGAACTCGTCGGCGACGATCTCGGCGTGCAGGCGGTGCTTCTTGTCGCTTCGCCCGGCCTTGGCGTGCCGAAGCCGGCTGAGCTCAACGATCTTGCTCGCTACCCCTGGGTGCTCAACGAAACCGGCTGCGGCTTCCGCGCCTTCATCCGCCATCGTTTCGAGGTGGCCCGGCTGCCGTTCCATGTCGGTGTCGAGGCACAGGGCGCCGATCTGAGAATGTCGCTGGTGGCGCGCGGCCACGGCATCGGAGTCGTCACGCCCGGCGCGCTGTCGGGCAGCCAATGGCGCGACGCGGTCGAGGTGGTCGATTGCCCCGGCTTCAAGCCGCGGGTGCGCTGCTGGCTGCTGCACCGCCCGCCGGCCGGAAGGTTGGCGCGCCCGATCGCGGTCTTCCGCGATGCGCTGGCCGAGGCGCTGAAGGGGCCGATGCCGCTGATGTCGTAGGGCTTCTCCTTCTCCTGCAAGAGCAGAAGAGGGCGGTCGTGCTGCCTTGACCCAACCCCCGCCCACACTATCTTCGCGCCATGCCAGATAAAGCCCCTTCCGCCACTGCGCCGCTCATCGTCATCGACCTGCAGACCGGCATGTTCGACGGCCGCTTCGATCCGCCGATCCATGACGCCGACACAATAGCCGAACGCACTCGCAGGCTGATCGACTGGGCGCGGCATTCGGGCCGCAAGGTGGCGTTCGTGCGCCATGACGGGCCGGAGGGCGACCCGCTGGCGCCGGGCGCCTCCGGCTGGCCGGTCTGGCCGCTGCTCGGCCAGGCGGCCGACGAGCCGACCTTCGGCAAGAGCGTCGGCAACGCCTTCTCCAATCCCGAGCTCGCCCGATGGGTAACAGGGCAGGGCGCGAAGGACGTCGTGCTTCTTGGCGCCCAGACCGATTTCTGCGTCGCCGCCACGGTCAAGGGCGCCTTGGCCGAGGGCTTGGGGGTCACTGTGGTCTCCGACGCGCATTCGACTCTGGACAGCGACAAGGAGAAGGCACCCGACATCATCGCCCGCCACAATGAGGTCTTCGAGGGGCAGGGCGCGCGGATGACGACGACGGCGGAGCTGACAAGCAAGGGTTGAAGGGCCGCATTCCTTCGCGCGCTGTCCCGCAGACATGTCAGTGAAGTCTCGATCCGGAGAACGCCAACCCAAGGAGCCCATCTTGCCAACGCTTTCCCTGCCCGCCGAAGGAGGCTGCCGCTGCGGCCGCGTGCGTCTGAAGATTTCGGCGAAACCCTTGCTCACCATGGCCTGCCATTGCACCGGCTGCCAGTCGATGTCGTCCAGCGCCTATTCGCTGAGCGCGGCAATCCCGTCGGAAGGTTTCGAGGTGACCAAGGGCGAGCCGGTGATCGGCGGCCTGCATGGCGCGTCGAAACACTATTTCTGCGGCCACTGCATGACCTGGATGTTCACCCGGCCCGAAGGGATCGACTGGTTCGTCAACCTGCGCCCGACCATGCTCGACGATCATGCCTGGTTCACGCCCTTCATCGAGACCTGGACGGCCGAGAAATTTCCCTGGGCGGCGACGGCGGCCGTGCACAGCTACGCGGCGCTGCCTTCCTTCGAGGAATATGAGCCGCTGGTCGCCGAATATGCCGGGGCGCAGGGGTAAAAAAAACGGCGACCTGGGCAAGGTCGCCGTTGGCATTTCCGTTCATGGTCGACGCGGCCGTTGGGGGCGCATTGTTGGGGATGTGCTTGGGCGTCCGCGCCGACCAAGGCGGCCTCATACCGCAGACTTCACCATGGCACATTTGCCGCCTGCTGAAACTTCCGCGAAAACGGTATATGGCGGTGGTTGCACTTGCCTTCCTGCACACGGAGGAGAAGGCAAGGGCGAAACACTTTCTATCCCTTGCCGCATTGACCTCGTCCGCCCGACCGGCGACGACTGACGCTTTCCTTTTCAATGGATTGCATCGTGAACGAGACTCATTTTCTCAACGCCAGGCTTGCCGACAGCACGGTCGCTGACCTCGCCGTCGCCGGGGGCCGCTTCAGCGCCATCACTCCGGCCGCCAATGCGGCGACCCCGCCGGTCGGCGCGATCGACCTCGCCGGTCAGCTCGTGCTGCCGGCTTTCGTCGAGGGCCATATCCATCTCGACACCTCGTTTTTTGGCGATGCCTGGCGCCCGCACATTCCCTGCACCAATGGTTTTGACGTGCGCGAGCGGGTCGCCTTCCAGATGCGCAACCTCGAGCGGGCCGCGCCGATGGAAGAGCGGGCGAAAAACCAGCTCGAGCTCTGCGTCGGCAATGGCAGCCTCGCCATGCGCAGCCATGTCATGGTCGATGCCGCGGTTGGGCTGAAGCATGTCGAGACGATCCTCGGCGTGCGGGAGAAATACCGCGACCTGATCGACATCCAGCTCGTCGCCTTCCCGCAGAGCGGCATCCTGTCCTCGCCAGGCACCGCGGAGCTGCTCGACGAAGCGTTCAAGCTCGGCTGCGATCTGATCGGCGGGCTCGACCCGGCAAGCTTCGACCGCGATGTAAAGGGCCATCTCGATGTCGTCTTCGGCCTAGCCGAAAAGCATGGCGCCGGCGTCGACATCCACCTGCATGACCGCGGCACGCTCGGCCTGTTCGAGATCGAGGAGATCGTCGCCCGGACCACGGCATCGGGCATGCAGGGAAAAGTCGTCGTCAGCCACGCCTACGGGCTGGGCGACGTCTCGGCCGATGCGTTGGCCGGCGCCGGCGAGCGGATCGCCGCCGCCGGCGTCGCCATCATGACCAATGCGCCCGGCGATCGTCCTTTCCCGCCGGTGGCGGCGCTGCGCAAGGCGGGCGTCACGGTCTTTGCCGGTTCCGACAACATCCGCGATTCCTGGTGGCCTTATGGCGATGGCGACATGCTCAACCGCGCCAACATGATCGGCTACCGCTCCGGCTTCTACGAGGATTGGGAACTGGAAGCCGCTTATGACGTGGTGAGCCATGCCGGCGCGAAGGCACTGGGGCTCGAAGACTACGGGATCGCCGTTGGCGCCAAGGCGGATTTCGTCGCGCTGAAGGCCGAGCATGTCCCGGAAGCAGTGGTGGCGGTGCCGAAGGATCGCGCTGTGTATCGGGCGGGCAGGGAAGTGGCGCGGGACGGTCGAATGATCAGGTAAGCGACGGTCGGCGCGGAGAAAACAGCCGCCGACAGGCCTTCGCATGGATCGTTTCGCCGGCGCCGGCGTTCCTTCAGCTGAAACAGAGATCGGGAGGTTTCCATGGCTGAGCAGAGCAGGGAAGACCGTATCCGCCAACGCGCCTATGAGCGTTGGGAAAAAGAGGGAAAGCCCGAGGGTGCAGATCTGCGTTTTTGGGAACAGGCGATGGCCGAGATTGACGAAGAGGATCAGGGAAAGGATATGTCGGGCAAACGTGCCCGCCGGGCCGGTGCATAGTCGCCAGAGCGCCATGAATGCGTGGCCCTGAAAAGGGTCGGCAAAAGCCGGTTCGCTAGCCCGCCCATGATGGTCGTGAGGCAATGGACGTTCGCGATGCCATCCGTCGAGCGCTGGTCTGGTCCAGCGGATGGTTCAACTACGCCACCTCGCTGTGGCTGCTCTACCAACTCGCCATCATCTTCACGCTGTTCCTCGCGGCCAGGTTCGCCGGGCGGCGCGTCGAGTTGCTGCTTGAGGACCGGGCACGCCAGATCAAGGGTCACCCCGGACTGCTGAGGCTCGTGATCGCACTGCTACGACGCACCGACTGGATCCTCTTCACGCTCTTCCTGCTTGCCGCGCTCAACCTCGTGCGCGTTTTCGTGTGGCCAAGCCACCTCTACCTCCTCCATGTCGTGCTTTCGCTGTCGCTTGCCTGGCTTCTCGCGTCGGTGCTGTCGCGCATCGTTCGCAACCGCCTCGTCGCCCGCCTTCTCGGCTGGCTGATCTGGCTCTACGCCGCGCTTGTCATCCTCGGCGTCAGCGACGAGACCGCGACCTTGCTCGACAGCCTCGCAATTCCCATGGGCGCGATCCATCTTTCCGCCCTGCTGCTGCTTAAGGCGGTGCTGCTCCTGGTCGCCACGGTCTGGCTTGCGGTGGTCATCGGCAATTATGTCGATGAGCGCGTCCGCATCTCCGAGGAGCTGACACCTTCAATCCGCGTCCTCGTCGGCAAGGTGGCAAAGATCGGCCTGGTCCTGGTTGCCGGCACCGTCGCCCTTTCCGCCGTCGGCGTCGACCTGACGGCGCTGACGGTTTTCTCCGGCGCGATCGGCGTCGGCCTTGCCTTCGGGCTGCAGAAGGTCGTTTCGAATTTCGTCTCCGGCATCATCATCCTGCTCGACAAGTCGATCAAGCCGGGAGACACCATCTCGCTCGAAGGTACGTTCGGCTGGATACGGGAATTGCGCGCGCGCTTCGTGTCGGTGGTCACGCGCGATGGCCGCGAATATCTCATCCCGAACGAAGACTTCATCACCCAACGGGTCATCAACTGGTCGTTCAGCGACAACCTCGTGCGGCTCGACGTGAACTTTGGCGTCTCCTACGACGCCGACCCGCACAAGGTCAGCGAACTGGCGATCGAGGCCGCGATCAGCGTCGGCCGGGTCGAAGCGGATCGACGGCCGGTTTGCTGGCTGACGGGCTTCGGCGACTCCTCGCTCAACTTCGTCCTGCGCTTCTGGATCCACGATCCGCAGCAGGGCCTGACCAATGTGCGCGGCAAGGTGCTGCTGGCGCTGTGGGACACGTTCAACAAGAACGGCATCGGCATCCCCTATCCGCACCGCGAGGTCATCGTAAGGGAAGCCGGGCCGGCCGGACTGAAAGGCAATTGGGCGGCGCGTTGAAACGGCGGGGAGTAAGCGCGGCTCCCTTCAGGGGACGTGACCCAACGCATCAGGCGATAGGCCCAAGCGTCTGACATTGCAGGCCCTGCAGGCTCGCGTCCTGCGCACGGGCTGCATGTCCGATCCCATGAATTAGTTCGCATGCATATGTTTCAAGCCGCTCCGGCTTCGTGAAGCATTTCACCGTTCGCGCGCAATCGACTGGTTACAGACGCATCGCAAAAGCGGCACCGGGAAGAGGCGGCACCGGTTTTCCGCTGCTGATCTACGGGGGTTTTCATGTTCAAAAGTCTCAACCGAATCCGCGCCGCTTTCGCGCAGGCCAGCAAGCGCCGCCGCACGACGCGCGAGCTCAACGAGCTGCCGCCGGAAGTCCAAAAGGACATTGGCTGGCCGCATCAGTCCGACCAACCGGACGAAATCCGCCTGCCTTTTTAGCTGGCGATTCCTATTGGGCGCAGTTCGGCGTCGCCGGGGCGCCGTTGAACCTGTCCTGTGTCCAGGCGATCAATCCGGCCTCGAGCGGCGAGCCCCCGGCGACCAGCGAAAGATGGCCGCGGCCATCGAATTGCCGATAGTCGATCTTCTGTCCTGCTGAGCATCGCCGTGCGACATAGGCCTGCTGGACGCGGGCGGGGACGAGATCGTCTTCGACGCCCTGCGCGATCAGGACCGGGACATTGATCGGGGCGGTGGGCATGTTCTCATCCAGTCTTGCGCCTAACGGGCCGGAGGCCGGATCCCGTTTGAAGATGCCGCCCGGCAGCAGCATCGTCTCGACGATCGAAAAAAGGGTCGCCCGGCCGCCGACGCATCGCCCCGCCATGTCGCGGGCGAGGATCATCGACACGGGACCGAGATAATCGCTGAGCCGGACGTCGGGGTAGGCCTTGGCGTAGGCCTCGGCGAGATACGCAGACACGATCTTGCCGAACATTGTGCCCTGCACGGCTTCGAACAGAGCGCGCAGGTCGGTTGCCGGCGCAAACGCCGCGACCCCGGCCACGCTGATGTCGGGCGCATAACCCTCCGCGCGCATGCCGGCCCACAGCGCGCTGTTGCCGCCCTGCGAGTGCCCCCAAACTGCGACCTTGCCGCCGGCGTGGAGGCCAGGCATCTGGCGCGCGGCGCGCGCTGAGTCGAGCACGGCTCGCGCAGCGTCCTCGCCGATCAGATAGGCATGGTCGCCGGAGGTGCCGAGGCCGACATAGTCTGTCGCGACATAGACCCAGCCCTGCCTGAGCAGGGCCTTGAGCGCCGGCACGTTGTCGAATGGATGTTTCAACACCGATGGCGCGCAGCCGGGTTCCATGCCGGTCGTGCCATGCGCCCACGCGACCACGGGTCTGCTTGCCGCACCCGAACCCGTCGAGGCCACAACAACTCCGCTTGCAACGGCCGGCGTATCGTCGTCGCGCGTGGTCGCATAAAGCACGCGCCAGGCCTGCGCTCCCGCCGGCACGTCACGCGTGAAGGGCTCGCTCGCCATCAGGGTTCCCGGTGGCGGAATGGGGTCGCGACGGTTGGCGTAGAAAGCATCGGGCGCCGCCGGCCTGGCAAGGTACCACAGGCCTGCGACGAGGACGCAGGCCGCCGCAACAAACACCGCGGCCAACCGCGCAAGCAGCCCACGTTTTTTCTTCGGTTGCAAGCTCTGTGCCATTGCTGGGGACTTCGCCTCGCTGGACTGACTGTGACATGGCGCAGCCTCTGCTTTCTACCAGCGAAGGAAGGTGACAGCCACACGGGCACGGCCGGTCCGTCGACATGTCCGATGGCGAAGGCCGGGCGCTGCAGACGGCCCGGCCTTCGCCGATGGGTTGCGTCAGCCTATTTCCGCGACGACCGTCCCCGACACTGGATCCGTCACGCCGAGATCGCCGCCGAGGTCCTCGAGCATGTCGCGGAAGGTGTCGAGAACGCCGATCATCATCGGGCGCGCCGCGGCGAGACTGTCCATGTCTTTCCATTCGCCGACCATGCAGAACGTGCGCTCGCCGGTCTTGATAAGGGCACCTTTGCGAAAGCCCTTGGCGTTCAGCGAGACCTTTTCGTGCGCATCGACGAAGGCTTTTTCCTTGCCTGGCTTGGTGCGAAAGCGGACTACGTTATAGGCGGTCATGGGGTCCTCCGATCGGTTTGAGGTCAGCCGGCCGGCTTGTAGGCGCCGGCGGCCTTGTTGGCGGCCGCGATCACGGCCTTCATGTCGAGTTCTTCCAGGACGACGAGGTCGCTCACCGAACCGCTTGCCCGCACCGCAAGCGTCATGCCCATCCCGGCAATCTGGTCCGGTACCTCGCCATTGACGATGACGTCGTAGATGCCGCGCGTGAACATCAGGCTGCTCATCTTGCCGCCCACGCTTTCAAAGAGCGCCTTGATTGCGGCCTCCCGGTTCGATCCTTGCATCAGCCCTTTGGCGGCATGGGGTTCGTATGTCGCCAGTATGGTAACCTTCATGGGATCCTCCTCCAGATATCACGACCGCCCGGCCGCTTGCGCAGCGCGGACTTGCCGGTTTTTCTGTGACATTTGACCTGGTCCGTGGACCGCCGGGAGAACATGGCCACGGCGGTCCAGCCGGAGCATGGCTTCGGCTTCCAATAATATGCGCTTTTTCTAATGTAACGACAATCCCGCCATGCGTCGTGCCGGGGCCTGTCGGCCGTCGAGAGCAGCTGGCGCTACCCCAGCCACCACCACAGCGCGCCGACCACCAGCGCGGCGGCCACGACGCAGCCCGCCAGCATGAGGTAGGAGCCGATGATCATCTCGCGGATGATCTTCTTGATGCTGGCGCGGTCGTTGAGGTTGGGGAAGGGCTCGTTGGGCAGCGCAACGCCGAGGTTGCATCCGCTCGCGCTTTCGCGCAACGGGTTTCTATTCGCAATCGCTAAAATGTTTGAATCGACTGGCTGGCAGGGGTGGCGGTCCGCTCCCGGTCCGCCACCCACGGTTGGAAACCATTTCAGGCGTGGCCGGCCAGCGCGTTCAGCTTGGCGCAGAATTCGGCATGCGGCTTGCTCATCGCCGCGTCCTGGCATTCCTTCATCATCGACGCCTGGTGCTTCTTCGACATCTTGGCCCAGACCTTCTTCATGTCGGCATCCGACTTCATGGTCTTCATCGTCTTGTCAGTGAAGAAGGGAGCCATCATCTTTGGCTCGTCAAGGATGCCGGCGAATGCCGTGCCGGCGATGACCGACGCCGCCAGCAGGCTCAGAAATGCCGTCTTCGTTTTCATGGCCTTGTTCTCCCATCGTTGTAGCCCCACAGCAGGGCACCTTCATCAGTAGCACCGACGGCAAATAAATTAGAGGATCCTAGTACTTATCCAAGGTCACGTTTCGGTGAGCGGGATGACCGATGGTGTCGGTCCGGCCGGGACCAGGTTGGCCTGTGCGCGTTTTCGCGGCTGGGCTATTCAACTCGGCCAAAAAACCTGATAATAGGTCAGTAAAGTTGACCTAAATGCTGATTTGCCGCTCGGGAGGCGCGCCTTGACCCTGTTGAACCTTCTGGCCTCGCGCTTCTCGCGCATGAAGGCCTCCGAAATCCGCGAGCTGTTGAAGCTGCTCGACCAGCCGGACATCATCTCCTTCGCTGGCGGCATTCCCGACCCGTCGCTGTTTCCGGCCGAAGCCATTGGCGATGCCTACCAGGCGGTGCTCGGCGGCAAGGAGGCGGGGGCCGCGCTGCAGTACCAGGTCAGTGAAGGTTTCCTGCCGCTGCGCAAATGGCTGGCCGCCCATATGGGCAAGCTCGGCGTTCAATGCGACGAGGGCAACATCTTCATCACCTCCGGCTCGCAGCAGGCGCTCGACTATCTCGGCAAGCTGTTCTTGTCTCCTGGCGACACGGCCTTGGTCACCTGGCCGACCTATCTCGGCGCGTTGCAGGCCTTCAACGCCTATGAGCCGCGCTATGACCGGCTGAACACCGCTGGCGGCAACATGACACCGGAGGCTTATCGTGCGGCCGCCGCCGCCAATGGCGGCAAGGTGAAGTTCGCCTATCTGGTGCCCGATTTTGCCAATCCGACCGGCAACACGCTTGACGCCAAGCAGCGCGAGGCGGTGCTCGATCTCGCCGGCGAGCTCGACATCGCCGTCATCGAGGACGCCGCCTACCGCGCGCTGCGCTATGACGGCGAAGGCGTGCCGCCGATCCTGGCGCTCGACTGCGCCCGCTCCGGCGGCATCGACAAGGCGCGCACGCTCTATTGCGGCTCGTTCTCGAAGATCCTATCGCCCGGCATGCGCGTTGGCTGGGTCTGCGCGCCTCATCATGTGGTGGAAAAGCTGGTGCTGATGAAGCAGGCGTCCGACCTGCACAGCCCGTCGATCAACCAGATGGTCATGCATCGCGTCGCCGAGACCATCTTCGATGCCCAGGTGGACAAGCTGATCGGCGCCTACCGCAAGCGCCGCGACGCGCTGCTTTCCGCGCTGGAGGCCAACATGCCCGACGGCATTTCCTGGAGTCGGCCCGACGGCGGCATGTTCGTCTGGCTGACGCTGCCGGAAGGCGCTGACGCCACCGAGCTCTTGGCGCGTTCGGTCAAGGAGGCGCGCGTTGCCTTCGTGCCGGGCAACGCTTTCTTCGCCGACGGCACCGGCCGCGACACGCTGCGCATGTCGTTCACGCTTGCCGACGACCGCGCTGTGAACGAAGGCGTGCCGAGACTGGCGAAGCTGCTGCCGGCCTGATCTCCTCGAGGAAGATCAGCAGCCTGCTGTCACCTCTAGCTCGCGCAGGCGTGATTGGTAGTGTGCAGCCGTGATTGTCCGCGCGGCCGATTCCTCGGCTAGTGTCGCGACCGATCCAACACCCCCTGGATCGACCCGACCCCGGGGTCCCACCTCCATGGTCCGAACGAAAGAGCCCCGACGGCCTCCACCGGCGGGGCTTTTTCGTTGTTCCTGGGAGCCGCTGCGCCGACTTGCCCTTTTTCGGGCCGCTTTTCCGCTACGCTAATGTTGTCCAGGGAGGATCACAGATGACGACCTTGCGTCTCGGCTTCACCATGCTTGCCCTTGTCGCCTTCGCGGGCCATGCGGCGGCCTTCGAGATCTCCAGCCCGTCCGTTTCGGACGGCAAATGGGATGCGAAATATCTCGGCGACAAGGCTGGCTGCGGCGGACAAAGCGTCTCGATCGCGCTTGCCTGGAAGGACCCGCCCGCCGGCACCAGGAGTTACGCGCTCACCATGTTCGACACCGACGCCAATGGCGGCAAGGGTTTCTGGCACTGGCTTGCCTGGAACATCCCTGCGAGCGCCAAGGGTCTGAAAGAGGGCGCCGGCGCGCAGGGCGGCAAGCGCATGCCCAAGGGGGCGGTGTCGGGCAAGGGCGGCGTCGGCCGCGCCGGCTATTTCGGCCCATGCCCGCCACCCGGCAGCGGCCAGCATCACTATGTCTTCACGCTGTATGCGCTGGGCGAAAAGACGCTGCGCACGCCGGAAAATCCGTCGCCGGAGATGGTGTCGGTCGCGGCCAAGAGCCAGGCGCTGGGCGAGGCGAGCGTGACATATACTTACGGGAGATAGCTACAGTTGATCTCCGGGCGACCTTCGCCTTCGTCATCCTAGGGCGAAGCAAGGAGCGCAGCGACGCGCGCAGACCCTAGGATCCATGCCGTGACGCTAAGGCGTTGAAACGGTTAAGAATTCTGCTCCGTTGCGCCCTTCGGCGCACGTCACGGCATGGATCCTCGGGTCAAGCCCGAGGATGACGAGCGTCGGCGGGGCTACTCCGCCGCCTCCAGCTTGTCCTGCGTCTTCGTCTCAAAGTCGCTGGCGTCGTGGCGCTCGCGCAGCTGGAAGGCCGGATCGCCGGACATGCGGTTGACCATGCGGCCGCGGCTTACCGCCGGCCTTGCGTCGATCGCGTCGGCCCAGCGCTGCACGTTCTTGTATTCATGCACCGAGAGGAACTGATGGGCGTCGTTGTAGCTGCGGCCCTTGGCGAGCCCGCCATACCATGGCCACACCGCCATGTCGGCGATCGTGTAGTCGGGGCCGGCGAGATATTCGCTTTCGGCCAGCCGCCGGTCGAGCACGTCCATCTGCCGCTTGGTCTCCATGGCAAAGCGGTCGATGGCGTATTCGATCTTTTCCGGCGCATAGGCATAGAAATGCCCGAAGCCGCCGCCGAGATAGGGCGCCGAGCCCATCTGCCAGAACAGCCACGAGAAGGTTTCCGCGCGCGCCGCGCGCTCGGTAGGCAGGAATTCGCCGAACTTTTCCGCGAGATAGGTGAGGATCGAGCCGGACTCGAACACCCGTACCGGCTTCGGCTCGCTGCGGTCCATCAGCGCCGGGATCTTCGAGTTCGGGTTGACCTTGACGAAGCCGCTACCGAACTGGTCGCCGTCTCCGATCTTGATCAGCCAGGCGTCATATTCCGCGCCCTTGTGGCCGAGCGCCAGAAGCTCCTCCAGCATGATCGTAACCTTCTGGCCATTGGGCGTGGCCAGCGAGTAGAGCTGCAGGGGGTGCTTGCCGACCGGCAGTTCCTTCTCATGCGTCGGGCCCGCAATCGGCCGGTTGATCGAGGCGAACGTGCCGCCACTCGGCTTGTTCCAGGTCCAGACTTTCGGCGGGATGTATTGGTCCATATTGGCGGCCTTGTGTTGCGCAAGTGGCGGGAAGTCTGCCACGGATGCCGATAGACTTAGGGGCGGTTCCGCGCGGGTCAAAGAAAAAAGTTCAATCTTCGTTGAACTAGCGCTTGTGCCAGTGCCAGTGTCTCTTCCTTCTCCCCTTGTGGGAGAAGGTGGATCGGCGCGCAGCGCCGAGACGGATGAGGGGTGTTCCAGCGGAGTGAGGCGTTGGTGTCATCTGGAGCACCCCTCATCCGACCTCGCTCCGCGAGGCCACCTTCTCCCACAAGGGGCTAGCGTGCGCACACATTTGCGTCTTGTGGGTGTCAAGCGGGAAGGTGGCCTGCGAAAGGGGCTTGAAGGGCTGGAATCGCGTGTGATTCTGTAGCTGCCATTGTTGATTCTGGAGGTTTCGACGATGGCCTTGCTGCTTGGATAC
>NZ_JBWGIO010000071.1:0-1292 GCF_057784215.1 Mesorhizobium sp. CNPSo 4661
ATAGGCATGATCGCCAGTGAGGTCCGCCGCCGCGCCGGCCGGCTCTCTGGTTTTAATCCGCAGGACATGGGGAACTTGGTGAACGGCTTCAGCAAGTGGCCGGAAGCGGCGGCTTGTCGCGAAGCTACAGCCACGATCGCCGGTGAGGTGTTTCGCCGTTCCGACCAACTCTCTGAATTTACTCCGCAGAACCTGGCTAACCTGGCAAACGGCTTCAGCAAGTGGCCGGAAGCGGCGGCTTGTCGCGAGGCCACAGCTACGATCGCCGGTGAGGTGCTTCGCCGTGCCGACCAACTCTCTGAATTTACTCCGCAGAACCTGGCTAACCTGGTAAACGGCTTCAGCAAGTGGCCGGAACAGGCGCAGTGTCGCAAAGCAGCGGCCGCGATCGGCATTGCGGTTCTTGGCCGCCGTGGGGACCGCTCCGCCCGACCCTCAGACTTTACCCCGCAGGAGCTTTCGAACCTGGTGAATGGCTTCAGCAAGTGGCCGCATGTGGAGAGCTTGCACGGCGCCTCAATCGCTATCGCTGGCGAGCTGCTTCGCCGTTGCGACCAACTCTCTGAATTTACTCCGCAGGAGATGTCGAACCTGGCAAACGGCTTCAGCAAGTGGCCGGAAGCGGCGGCTTGTCGCGAGGCTATAGCCCTGATCGCCGGTGAGATGCTTCGCCGTTCCGACCAACTCTCTGAATTTACTCCCCAGAACCTGGCTAATCTGGTGAACGGTTTCAGCAAGTGGCCGGAAGCGGCGGCTTGTCGCGAGGCTACAGCCACGATCGCTGGTGAGATGCTTCGCCGTTCCGACCAACTCTCTGAATTTACTCCGCAGGAACTTTCGAACCTGGTGAACGGCTTCAGCAAGTGGCCGCAAGCGGCAGAGTGCCGCCACGCCGCAACCGTTGTCGGCGGCGAGTTGCTTCGTCGCGGCCGACTCTCTGATTTCAGCAGTCAGGATCTTGCGACCCTGGTGAATGGCATGAGCAAGTGGCCACAAGAGGAGAACACGCGTCACGCCGCGCTCACGATCGCCGGTGAGGTTAGTCGCCGCGTTGACGAACTCTCTGGTTTTAATCCGCAGGAACTTTCGAACCTGGTGAACGGCTTCAGCAAGTGGCCGGAAGCGGCGGCGTGTCGCGAGACAATAGGCATGATCGCCAGTGAGGTCCGCCGCCGCGCCGGCCGGCTCTCTGGTTTTAATCCGCAGGACATGGGGAACTTGGTGAACGGCTTCAGCAAGTGGCCGGAAGCGGCGGCTTGTCGCGAAGCTACAGCCACGATCGCCGGTGAGGT
>NZ_JBWGIO010000072.1:0-1289 GCF_057784215.1 Mesorhizobium sp. CNPSo 4661
CAGATCACCACTCAATTCTCCGGCATTTCGGACACTTCGAACGATCCACCGCACAATGCGCTCGCCGTCGGTCCAAGCTACATCGTCATGGCGGAGGGGTCGCGGATCGAATGGACGAACCTGTCCGGCGGCGCGGCGAACTTGCAGTCGGTCTACCAGTTCTTCGGGTCCCTTGGTTCGACCGCGGCCAACGCCCTGTTCGATCCTCGCGCGGTGTATGACAGCGTCAACAACCGATACGTCGTCACCATGGACAATCTCGGCTCGAACGGCGCGATCAGCAACATCGACATCGCCGTATCGAAGGACTCGAACCCCAACGACGGCTGGTATTTCTACTCGCTGAACACATCGCTGACGATCAACGGTCAGCTGACGGCAGCCGATCAGCCGATCCTGTCGCTCGACGGCACAAACATCTACATCACGGCACCCCAGTACGGTGTCAATGTCTCAGGCTTTGCTGGCACCGAGCAATGGGTCATCGGAGACACCGCGGGAGCCGGTGGCGGTATCTACAACGGCGGCACGATGACTATCGTGGCCAGCCAGCTTGCTTCGCCAAATCAAGGCATGACCCGGGTCGTCGCCGGCAACAATGGCCAGACCTACTATGGCTCCGCTGTCAACACCGGCAGCCAGACCCTCATCACATTGCAGACCTACAGCCTCGCCACCAACAGCTTCGGCCCGGCAACCACCATATCGCTCGGCAAAATCGATCAGGGCGGCGGCGGCGCCAATTTCACGGCCCAGCAGCAGGGAACCAGCATTCCGCTGGATGCCGGCGACGGGCATCTTCAGAACCTCGCCTACGCCAACGGCTTTCTCTACGGCGTATCAGAGGTGCTGCCGGTCGGATCGAGCGTCCCCCAGGTGCACTGGTTCAAGATCGACGTGAGCAACCCCAACAGCCCGGTCCTCGTGGCGCAGGGCAACGTGTCGGGCGCCTCGATCGGCGCCGGTGTCGCCACCTTCGACGGTTCGATCGCCGCCGACCAGGCGGGCGACGTCGTCATCAACTTCACCGCCAGCGGCTCGAACATGTATCCGGCCGACTATTACAGCTTCCTGGCCGGGGCCGATCCCTCGGGCACCTTCAGCGCCCCTGTTCTCTACCAGGCAAGCGCCAGCTATCTCGCCAATGGCGACGGCCCGACAATCCAGCGCTGGGGCCTCTATTCCACGGCGATCCCTGATCCCAACAATCCGAATTCCTTCTGGGTGTCAGGCGAATACGTCGCCAATGGTTGGTGGCAGACATCGGTGGCGCAGCTCGCTGTCCAAGG
>NZ_JBWGIO010000073.1:0-1093 GCF_057784215.1 Mesorhizobium sp. CNPSo 4661
TTGCGCTGCGGGTTTCCGAACAGCTGTTCTGGCGTGCCCTGCTCCTCGATCCTGCCGCCGAAGAAGAAGCAGACACGATCGGCGATGTCGCGGGCGAAGCCCATTTGGTGCGTGACCATCAGCATGGTCAGGCTGTAATCCGACACCAGCTGGCGGATGACGTTCGTCACTTCGCCGATGACCTCGGGATCCAGCGCCGAGGTCACCTCGTCGAATAGCATGACCTTGGGCCGCATGGCGAGGGCTCGAGCGATCGCCACGCGCTGCTGCTGGCCGCCGGACAGGCGCGAGGGGTGCTGGTTGCGCTTGTCGGCCATGCCGACCATCTCGAGCAGCTCCTCCGAGCGCTCGCGCGCCTGCTTGCGCGGAATGCCCAGCACGTGTACCGGCCCTTCCATGCAGTTCTCCAGCGCCGTCATGTGCGGAAACAGATTGAAATGCTGGAAGCACATGCCGATCTTCGAACGCATGGATCTTAGATACTTCTGGCTGGCGGGCACCAGCTTGCCATCCTTCTCCATGTGGGTGAGCGGCTTGCCGTCGACGTAGATGACACCCTCGTTGATGCGCTCCAGTGTCATCAGGGTACGCAGTACCGTGGTCTTGCCCGAGCCTGACGGGCCAATGATCGTGACCATCTCGCCCTCCGCGACATCGAGATCGAGATCTTCGATAACGGTGAGGGAGCCGTAACGCTTGGCTACTTTTTGAAAACGCACCATGGGAACGCCTTCGCCGGTAAGCTCGAGCGGAAATTGGGAGAGGTCCGTATCGTCCATCAGGTCATCCCGAGTTTGCGGCGAACCCATGCATCGAAGCCGCGAAGGGCCGCAGCCGACGGCAGTGAAATCAGGAGGAAGATCACTCCGACAATCGTATAAGGTTCGAGGTATCGATAGTTTTCCGAGCCGATGGAGTTCGCCGTTTGCATCAATTCCGCAACGCCGATGACCGATAGCACGGGCGTGTCCTTGAAGATGCCGACCAGGTAGTTGCCCATGCCAGCCACGGAGGGCGGCAAGGCCTGTGGGATGACAACACGGAAATAGGTGCGCGCGGTCGACAGATTAAGCGATGTCGCCGCCTCCCACTG
>NZ_JBWGIO010000074.1:0-1073 GCF_057784215.1 Mesorhizobium sp. CNPSo 4661
TCCGAATGGAACGGCGTCGGCGTGATGCGCAGCCGCTCGGTGCCGCGCGGCACCGTCGGGTAGTTGATCGGCTGGATGTAGATGCCGTGCACGCCAAGCAGGCGGTCGCTCGCCATCTTGCAAAGCTCGGGGTCGCCGACCAGCACCGGCACGATGTGGGTGGCCGATTCCATCACCGGCAGGCCGGCGGCGGCAAGCACCTGCTTGGTCCTGGCTGCCTGGCGCTGCTGTGCGTCGCGCTCGGCCTGCGAGCGCTTGAGGTGACGGATGGAGGCGGTGGTGGCGGCGGCGATCGCCGGCGGCAGCGCGGTCGTGAAGATGAAGCCCGGCGCATAGGAGCGCACTGCATCGATCACCGCGCTCGTGCCGGTGATGTAGCCGCCCAGCGTGCCGAACGCCTTGGCCAGCGTGCCCTGGATGACGTCGATGCGGTCGGCCAGCCCCTCGCGCTCAGTGATGCCGCCGCCGCGCGGCCCGTACATGCCCACCGCATGGACCTCGTCGATATAGGTCATGGCGTTGTAGCGTTCGGCGAGCTCGACGATCTGCCTGATCGGCGCGATGTCGCCGTCCATCGAATAGACGCTCTCGAAGACGATCAGCTTGGCGCGCTCGCGGCCGGCCGCCTGCAAGAGGCTTTCCAGATGCGCGACGTCGTTGTGGCGGAAGATCTTCTTTTCCGCGCCCGAGCGGCGCACGCCCTCGATCATCGAGGCATGGTTGAGCTCGTCCGAGATGATCAGGCAGTTGGGCAAAAGCCTGGCGATGGTCGAGATCGAGGCCTCGTTGGAGACGAAGCCGGAGGTGAAGACCAGCGCCGCTTCCTTGTCGTGCAGGTCGGCGAGCTCATGCTCCAGCTCGACCAGCGGGTTGGAGGTGCCGGAGATGTTGCGGGTGCCGCCGGCGCCCGAACCCATCCGGCCTGCCGCGGTCTGGAAGGCGGCGATCACATCCGCGTTCTGGCCCATGCCGAGATAGTCGTTGGAGCACCAGACGGTGATTTCCTGGGCGCGGCCGTTGGAACGCCAGATGGCGCGCGGGAACTTGCCAACGATGCGCTCGAGGTCGGCGAA
>NZ_JBWGIO010000075.1:0-1049 GCF_057784215.1 Mesorhizobium sp. CNPSo 4661
TAGAGCGGGATGAGATTTGTAGGAGTCGTTGGATTCCCAAATCAGCAATGATCTGATTCAACATCGATGCTGGGCAGGAGGCCAGCATCGATGGCTGGATATTCGATGGATTTGCGCGAGCGGGTTGTCGCGGCGGTCAAGGTTGAAGGGCTTTCGCGGCGTGCGGCCGCCGCTCGGTTTGGCGTCAGCTACAGCGCGGCGATTGAATGGTTGAAGCGGGTGGACGAGACCGGCAGCGTGGCGCCGCTCAAGGTCGGCGGCTACAAGCCGAAGAAGATATCGGGCGCTTGGCGCGATTGGCTGGTCGAGCGCTGCCGGACGAAGGACTTCACCTTGCGCGGCCTTGTGGCCGAGCTTGGCGAGCGCGGCCTGAAGGTCGACTACCGCTCGGTCTGGGAGTTCGTGCACGCCGAGAAGCTCAGTCACAAAAAAAGACGTTGATTGCAGCCGAGCAGGATCGTCCGGACGTGGCGCGCCGACGGGCGCAGTGGGTTCAGTATCAGGACCGGATCGACCCCGCTCGCCTGGTGTTCATCGACGAGACGTGGACCAAGACCAATATGGCCCCGTTGCGGGGCTGGGCGCCGGTCGGACAGCGGATCAAGGCCAAGGTGCCGAATGGTCACTGGAAGACCATGACCTTTCTGGCGGCACTGCGTCATGACCGCGTCGAGGCGCCCTGGCTCATCGACGGGCCGATCAATGGCGAGAGGTTCCTCCTCTACGTCGAGAAGGCACTCGTGCCGACCCTGCAGCCGGGCGACATCGTCGTCATGGACAATCTCGGTAGTCACAAGGCAAAGGCCGTGCGCCGCGCCATCCGCAATGCCGGCGCACGCCTCTTCTTCCTGCCGAAATACTCGCCCGATCTCAATCCGATCGAACAGCTCTTCGCCAAGCTCAAGCACTGGCTCAGAAAGGCCGCAAGTCGCACGGTCGAAACCGTCTGCCAGGCGATCGGACAGATCCTCAACGGTGTCACACCGATCGAGTGCTCAAACTACTTCGCAAACTCTGGATATGACCGGTGGTAATCCCATCCCGCTCTA
>NZ_JBWGIO010000076.1:0-987 GCF_057784215.1 Mesorhizobium sp. CNPSo 4661
GCCGATCGACGCCAGCACGATGACACGTTGGCGCAAGCGGATTGGACCGGAGGGTCTGGAAGAAATGCTGAAGGCGAGCGTCGAGGCGGCGCTCGACAGCGCGACCGCCAAGCCGAATTCGCTGGAGCGGATCACCGTCGACACGACGGTGCAGCCGAAAGCGATCGCTCATCCGACCGACAGCCGGCTTTACCTGAAGGCGATCCAGATCCTGGCGCGCCAGGCGAAGCGGTATGGTGTCGTGCTCAGGCAGAGCCACGCTCGACTGGCCAAGGCCGCAGCGGTACGCGCCGGCCGCTATGCCCATGCCCGGCAGTTCCGACGGATGCGGCGCGAACTGAAGCGCCTTCGCACCTATCTCGGCCGGGTGTTCCGCGACATCAGCCGCAAGATCACCGGCAATGGTGAACTCGAGACCAGGTTCGCTCGGCTGCTCGGGTTGGTCGAGCGGCTGCTGGCCCAGAGGCCGAAGGACAAGAACAAGCTCTATTCGATGCATGCACCCGAGGTGGTCTGCATCTCGAAAGGCAAAGCCCGCGCGCCCTACGAATTCGGCTGCAAGGTCGGGATCGCAACAACCAACCGTGAAGGCCTCGTGCTGGCCGCCAAATCCTTCGAGGGCAATCCGTATGACGGCCACACGCTCGCAGCGACGGTCGATCAGGCCGCGCAGATTGGCGGCGTCGAGCCGGATCGCATCTACGTCGACAAGGGCTATCGCGGCCATGACTATGCCGGTTCGGGTTCGGTGATGATCGCCGGCAGCAAGCGTGGGCTGACCGCCACCATGAAGCGGGAGTTGAAGCGACGATCGGCCATCGAGGCCACCATCGGCCACATGAAGACCGACGGGCGGCTGGACCGGAACTTCCTTCTCGGGCATTCTGGCGACGCCATCAATGCGCTGCTCGTGGCCGCCGGCCAGCGCCTCATCCTCGCCACACTGGCGCTTTGGCGTGCGCTCGTCCTGCTGGCTATCGCTGCTTG
>NZ_JBWGIO010000077.1:0-869 GCF_057784215.1 Mesorhizobium sp. CNPSo 4661
GCCAATGGCGACGGCCCGACAATCCAGCGCTGGGGCCTCTATTCCACGGCGATCCCTGATCCCAACAATCCGAATTCCTTCTGGGTGTCAGGCGAATACGTCGCCAATGGTTGGTGGCAGACATCGGTGGCGCAGCTCGCTGTCCAAGGGCCAAACGCGACCGTGACCGAACGCTTGCTCAACGACACCGGCGCGTCGCCGAGCGACAACATTACCAGCAAAGCCGCACTGACCGGCACCGGCAGCGCGAATGCGGTCGTGCACTTCACCGTCGACGGAAGCCCCATCTCGGGCACGGCGACAGCCGGCGGCACGGGAGCTTGGACTTTCGCGCCGGACGGGCTTGCTGACGGACAGCACACGATCGTCGCCAGCGAATCCGATGCGCTCGGCAATTCTTCATCGGCCTCTTTGACCTTCACGCTCGATACCACGCTTCCGGCATTGACGATCACCAATGCCGGCGGCACGGCCACCCAGCCGGTGTTGAGCGTGACGGGAACAGTCAGCGACCCGGACGTTTCCGGCTCCGGCACGACGGTCGCGATATTCGACGGCACCACCCAGGTTGGAACGGCGACAGTCCAGCCGGACGGCAGTTGGAGCACCAACATCGCCCTGGCCAGCGGCACGAACAGCCTAACGGCGAAAGATACCGATCTCGCCGGCAACATCGGGATCAGTGCACCCGTCACCTATACCTATCAGGGACCGACATCGCAGATCACCACTCAATTCTCCGGCATTTCGGACACTTCGAACGATCCACCGCACAATGCGCTCGCCGTCGGTCCAAGCTACATCGTCATGGCGGAGGGGTCGCGGATCGAATGGACGAACCTGTCCGGCGGCGCGGCGAACTTGCAGTC
>NZ_JBWGIO010000078.1:0-856 GCF_057784215.1 Mesorhizobium sp. CNPSo 4661
GGAGCCCGTCGAGGTCCAGCAGGACTGGCTGCCCTGGTTGCGCCAATCGCCTAACCAGCTCGCGTGTGCCGTCCACCACAAAGACGCCGCAATCATGACCGTTTCGCTGTTGGGGGATGCGGGGTGACTCCAAGCGCGCGCCCAGCCTTGCTGCGAGTTGTCCTGCGGGCGCCTCGTTGTATCTCCCGTTCGAGTCGTAGTGATAGGCAACCGGCCGTTCCCGCTCGCGGCGATCGACGAACAGCAGCGACCAATGGCTGCCGCGGCGATTGGCACTGGCATCGTTCACTGGCATGAACAGGAAGTCGGCCGTGTCGTCGCCATTGTGATCATGAACGATGCGCTGGAATGCGCGTAGCATGTCGCTCTCGGTGCCCAAGCGCAGGCTGCCAAGGGTTATGAGGGGATCCACGAACCGCGTCCGGGCGGCGAGACCCGGATTGTTCCCCTGCAACTCTTGCGTCAGGAGCTGGTAGTCCCTCAGGACATGCTCGTCGCCCAGCCATTCCATGTCCTGGAGCACCAGCCCGCGGCCGTGAGACGGGGCTGTCGGACCCAAAGCCGCGATCTGAGCATCGGCGGACATGCTCGCAAACGCCGGCACGGAATTATCATCGTCGCGTGATTCAGACGGCGTGGCCGCAGTCAGATCAACCAATGGAAAATCCCGGTAGGTGTCTGGGCGGGCGCTGGCAGCGGGCGCTGACGCTGCTTCCAGGGTCGGCCACATACTCCAATCAAAGTTGAGCGGCATCTGCGGCCACCAGGTTGAGGCGAACCGGGCAGGTTCTTGCCGTCCGGCCTGGACGATGTCCTGCGCCTGCGATGGCAATGCACCCAGTTGATGGATGGGGTC
>NZ_JBWGIO010000079.1:0-776 GCF_057784215.1 Mesorhizobium sp. CNPSo 4661
TCTCCAAAACAAACAGCTTTAGCCGCCATAACGTTCGGGTGCGGCCCGCCTTGGATACCGGGAAACACTGCTGAATCGATCTTCCGACCCATGGCGGTATCGCGGCAGACAATGAGACCTCCGCGAGGGCCGCGTAGATTTTTGTTAGTTGTGGATGTCAGGAAGTCAATGTGCGGAAATGGGCTCGGGTACTGCTTGCCTGCGATCAGCCCAGAGAAATGTGCCACGTCCGCTAGGGTCGCGGCGCCTACCTCGGCAGCGATTGCCGACACCCTTTGGAAGTCGATTGCTCGTGGATAAGACGAACCTCCAACGATTATGAGCTTCGGCCGATGTTGACGCGCCAGTTGCTCCATCGCATCGTAATCGATGAAGCCTTCATCTGTTGTTCCATAAGAAACGGTCTTGAACCATCGACCTGACAAGTTGGATTTGAGGCCGTGACTCAAATGCCCGCCGGAGGCAAGGTCCATGCTCAGCACAGTGTCGCCAGGGCTTAAGGTTGCGAAATAGACCGCCTGGTTTGCTTGAGTACCGGAATGAGGCTGCACATTTGCATGCCCTCCCCCGAACATCGCCTTCGCCCGCTCGATCGCGAGCCGCTCGATTGCGTCAAAGTGCTCGACGCCAGCGTGGTACCTCTTGCCCGGATAACCTTCAATCGTTGCAAACACCACCATGGAATTCATGGCCTCACGCGCAGCCCGGCTGAGGTAGTTCTTCGGCGCGACAAGCTCGATTTGGCCACGTAGGCGGGATTCTTCCGCAGCGATGTG
>NZ_JBWGIO010000080.1:0-586 GCF_057784215.1 Mesorhizobium sp. CNPSo 4661
TTCGCCGACCTCGAGCGCATCGTTGGCAAGTTCCCGCGCGCCATCTGGCGTTCCAACGGCCGCGCCCAGGAAATCACCGTCTGGTGCTCCAACGACTATCTCGGCATGGGCCAGAACGCGGATGTGATCGCCGCCTTCCAGACCGCGGCCGGCAAGATGGGTTCGGGCGCCGGCGGCACCCGCAACATCTCCGGCACCTCCAACCCGCTGGTCGAGCTGGAGCATGAGCTCGCCGACCTGCACGACAAGGAAGCGGCCCTGGTCTTCACCTCCGGCTTCGTCTCCAACGAGGCCTCGATCTCGACCATCGCCCGGCTTTTGCCCAACTGCCTGATCATCTCGGACGAGCTCAACCATGCCTCGATGATCGAAGGCGTGCGCCGCTCGGGCGCGGAAAAGAAGATCTTCCGCCACAATGACGTCGCGCATCTGGAAAGCCTGCTGCAGGCGGCCGGCCGCGAGCGCGCCAAGCTGATCGTCTTCGAGAGCGTCTATTCGATGGACGGCGACATCGCGCCGATCAGGCAGATCGTCGAGCTCGCCGAACGCTACAACGCCATGACCTATATCGACGAGGTCCATGCGG